>PMKV01000120.1 GCA_003157875.1 Chloroflexota bacterium | reverse complement strand
GCAACGCTACTTCGTCAGCGGCCTTTCGCTTGGTTCGACCAAGGGTTGACCATCGATAGCAAACCGTCCGCTTTCGGGCGGGCAGCGGGTATCCTCGAGGCGGACGATGGCCAGTCGTCCGCCTTTCCACTCTCGGAGCAGGCGGGAGCACGATGACGATCACTTTCGACGCCGCGTCGAGGACGTTCCACCTCCGCAACGAGAAGATCAGCTATCTGATGCGTGTCCTGGAGAACGGCACGCTCGGGCATCTCCACTTCGGCGGCTCGGTGGCGGAGTCGGGGTCGTACGGCCGCCTCTCCGGCCGCGAGTACCTGGGATTCGACAACCGCCTCGGCGATCCAATCCCGCTGGAGTGCCCCACGCCGGGAATCGGCGACTACCGCGTGCCGTCGCTCATCGTCGAGCAGCCAAACGGGTCGACGGCGCTTGACCCGCGCTATGGCAGCCACCGTGTCTTCGGCGGCAAGCCGGCGATTCCGGGCCTGCCATCCACCTACGTCCAGAGCCTGGCCGAGGCGGAGACGCTCGAGATCTTGCTGGTGGACACGCCGGCAAGCCTGGAGATCCGGCTCTTCTTCGCGATCTACGCCGATCGGCCGGTCATCACCCGCAGCGTCCGACTGAGGAACATCGGGACCGAGCCGCTGACGGTTCACACCGCGATGAGCGCCTCGCTCGATCTGCCCGACTCGGACTGGGAGATGGTCCACCTGAGCGGCGCCTGGGCCCGTGAGGCCCACGTCCGATCGCATCATCTCGTGGCCGGCTCGCAGTCGATCGCGAGCGTCCGGGGCGCGTCGGGCGCTCAGCACAACCCGTTCCTGGCGCTGAAGCGGGCTCACACCACTGAAGAGAGCGGCGAAGCCTATGGTCTGAGCCTCGTCTACTCCGGAAACTTCCTCGCCGAAGCAGAGGTGGATCAGTTCGAGACGACGCGGCTGCGCATCGGCATCAACCCGGAGGGCTTCTCATGGGAGCTGGGCCCGGGCGCGGAGTTCTGCGCGCCGGAGGCGGTCCTGGCGTACTCGGACGCCGGAGTCGGGGCGCTCTCCGATGCGTACCACGGTCTCTACCGCGACCGGCTTGCGCGCGGCGTCTGGCGCGACGCCCCACGGCCGATCGTGATCAACAACTGGGAGGCCACGTACTTCGACTTCGATGAGGCCAAGCTGCTCGAGATCGCGACTTCGGCGAAGGACCTGGGCGTCGAGATGTTCGTCCTCGACGACGGCTGGTTCGGTCAGCGCAACGACGACACGACCTCGCTCGGCGACTGGGAAGTCAACCGATCCAAGCTGCCGGGCGGCATCGAGTCGCTCGCCCGCGGGGTCGAAGAGCTGGACATGCGATTCGGCATCTGGATCGAACCCGAGATGGTCAGCCGCCGGAGCAAGTTGTTCGCCGAGCATTCCGACTGGACCATCGGCATCCCCACCAGATCGCGGACGGAGAGTCGTAACCAGTACGTGCTCGATATGGCGCGGCCCGAGGTCGTGGATCACCTCTTCGAGGTCGTGTCGGGGATCCTGGGCAGCGCCCCGATCTCGTACGTGAAGTGGGACATGAATCGCTCGATCACCGAGCCTTTCAGCCCGGGCCTCAAGGCCTGGCAGCAGGGCGAGTTCATGCACCGCTACGTCCTGGGTGTGTACTCGCTATACGACAGGCTTACCAAGGCTTTCCCCGGTGTGCTCTTCGAGTCCTGCGCGAGCGGCGGCGGCCGGTTCGACTCGGGGATGCTGGCGTTTGCTCCACAGGCCTGGACCAGCGACGACACCGACGCCATCGAGCGGCTGAGGATCCAGTGGGGGACTTCGATGGTCTACCCGCTCAGCTCCATCTCCGCCCACGTCTCGGCCGTTCCGAATCACCAGGTCGGGCGGGTCACGCCGCTGGCCACGCGGGCGGCCGTGGCGTTCTTCGGCGTCTTCGGCTATGAGCTGGACCCCACGACCCTTGCCGCCAGAGAGCGATCGGAGATCTCCGATCAGGTCGCCTTCTACAAGAAGTGGCGCGACCTTCTGCAGCGCGGCAAGTTCCTGCGCCTGCGGAGTCCATTCGAGGGCGACAGAAACGAGACGGCCTGGATGACCGTCGCGCGAGACCGCCGCTCGGCCATCGCGGCCCACTACGTGACTCTCAGCCGGCCGAACCCGGGGCCAAACCGGCTCCGCCTCCGCGGTCTCGATCCCGACGCCTCGTATCGTGTTTCCCTCTGGCCGGCCGCCCGAAAGCCCGAGGGCGGGCCGGCACGCCCCATGGTTTTGGGCGGCGACGAGCTGATGACGGCCGGCATCGTCCTCGAATCGAGCCCGGAGTCGGCCGGGCAGGGCGATTTCCGCGCTCGACTCTACGTTCTGGAAGCAGTCTAGGAAGATCCTCCCCAGAGGTCGCGCCATGCTCTCCCGGCCTTGGACCACTCCCGAGCTCACGTCGGTCGGCCGTCTACCCATGCATTCGGTGCCGCACCTCGATCGGATCCCGCTCGACGGCCGCTGGCGCTTCCAGTTGCTTCATACGCCGGAGGATGATCTGGCGGCGAGTTGGAGCGAGGTCGAGGTCCCCAGCTGCTGGACGATGAGCGGATCGGCCGATCCGCTTCGGGGCTTCTTCGACCTGCCGCACTANNAACGTCCAGATGCCGTTCCCCGGCGATCCGCCCCACCTGCCGGACGTCAATCCCACCGGCGTGTACGAGCGAGATTTCGAAGTCCCAGCCGGTTGGCTTGCCGATCGCCGCGTCGTCCTGCACGTCGGCGCAGCCGAAAGCGTCTTGATCGCGACGCTCAACGGTGAAGAGGTCGGCATCGGGAAGGACTCCCATCTGGCCTCGGAGTTCGACGTCACGAGCCTCGTCCGGTCCGGCCCCAACAAGATCTCCCTGCGCGTGGTGAAGTGGTCCGATTCGACCTTCATCGAGGACCAGGACCAGTGGTGGCACGGCGGGATCACTCGCTCCGTGTTCCTTTACGCCACGCCCCGCGTCCACCTCGCCGACGTGCGGGTCAACGCCGGTCTGGCCGGCGATCTCCGGACCGGGACCTTCGAGCTTCTGGCCGACGTCGACTTCGGCGGCGCCGACAAGGAAGAGGCCGGCTGGACGATCGAGGCGAAGCTCGGAGATAGGGCGCCCCTGACCGCGGTCGTGCCTTTCGCCCTCCTCGGAAAGGGGACGCCGACGAGCCGGGCCGACTCGGCGCCGCTGACACGCCATCAGTTCGACACAGTCGCGAAGCTCGTGTCGGTCGGCCTGGACGCTGCCGAGCAGGCCAGGTGGGCCCTGCTCGAGCCGCTACTCAATCCGCCGCTCGATGGCCGTGCCGTCGTCCGCACCGAGATCCGGAACGTCGATCGGTGGTCGGCGGAGCAGCCCCACCTCTACCCGCTGCATCTCGTTCTGCGGTCGCCCGCAGGTCTGGCGGTCGAGGAAGTGGACCTGCGAGTCGGCTTCCGCCGCGTGGAAGTCGAGGGCGTGCATCTGCTGATCAACGGCGCCGCGGTGCTGATTCGCGGCGTGAATCGCCACGACTTCGACCAGCACACCGGCAGAGTGATCTCGGCCGAGTCGATTCGAGCCGATCTCGTGGCCATGAAGCAGTTCGGCTTCAACGCGGTCCGAACCTCTCACTATCCCAACGATCCGGCGCTCGTGGATCTCGCCGATGAGCTCGGTCTCTACGTAGTCGCTGAGGCCGACATCGAGTCCCACGGCTTCATCGCCGACCTGTGCGACGACCCGCGCTACCTCAACACCTGGGTCGACCGGGGCGCTCGGCTGGTCCGGCGCGACAAGAACCACGCCTCGGTGATCATCTGGTCGCTCGGCAACGAGTCGGGCCACGGCGTCAACCACGACGCGGAGGCGGGCTACATCCGCCGCTACGACCCCTCGAGACCGATCCAGTACGAAGGCGCCATCCGCTGGGGATGGTTGGCCGATCAGACGATCAGCGACATCCTCGCGCCGATGTATCCGCCGATCTCCTCGCTCGTGGCCCATGCCCAATCCGGCCGGCAGCGCCAGCCGCTGATTATGTGCGAGTACTCGCATGCCATGGGCAACAGCAACGGGACGCTGGCCGAGTACTGGGACGCCATCGAATCCACCGACGGCCTCCAGGGCGGGTTCCTCTGGGAGTGGTGCGATCACGGCCTCGTCCAGACACTGCCCGACGGAACCACTCGTTGGGCCTACGGCGGCGACTACGGCGACCAGCCAAACGACGGCAACTTCTGCATCGACGGCATGAACTGGCCGGACCGACGGCCCAAGCCTGCGTTGTGGGAGCATCGCCAGCTCGCCGCGCCGGTGCGCGCCGTCTCCGACTCCGCCGCCCTGGCGCGCGGCTCCGTGGAGTTGACGAATCGCCAGTACTTCACCGGGTTGGGCTGGCTCCGGGCCTCGTGGGAGATGGCGGCCGATGGCGTGACCATCGCCGGAGGCGAGTTGCCTCTGCCGGAGATCGCGCCGGGAGCCACCGCAACCGTCCAGCTTCCGGGCTGGACACCCCCGCCCGCCGACGGCCGCGAAGTGTCTCTGACCCTCCATTTCCGGACGGCGGCCGCTCAGGCATGGGCGCCGCAGGGATTCGAGATCTGCTGGGCCCAGCTCGTCGTCGCTCCCGGGACGCCGCAATTGGCCCGCCCGACCGTGCGTCCTCTTCCCGGGGGCGAAGTCGAGCTCGACGCCGAGGGCCTTCTCGTCAATGAGCTTCTGTCGGCGGCCCCGCGTTTGAGCCTGTGGCGGGCGCCCACCGACAACGACCGACAGGCCGGCCTCACGGCTCAGTGGCGAAACGAGGGACTCGATCGGCTGACGCGAACGCTCAAGGCGATTCGCCGCGAGGCGGATGGCGTCGTCGTGGCCGCCGAGGTGAAGACGGCAGCCGGGATCCGGATCGACCACGAGCAGCGGTTCGAGGCTCTCGATGGCGGCGGCGTGCTCGTTCACGAGACCGTGCGCGTCCCCGCCGAACTGGCGGATCTGGCCCGCGTCGGAATCGTGCTGGAGACGGTGCCCGGCCTCGAGCAAGCCGAGTGGTTCGGCCTCGGTCCAGTCGAGGGCTATCCCGACCGCCGCCGCGGTGGAGCGCTGGGCCGCTGGCGTTCGACCGTGTCGGACCTGTACGTGCCATACGTCAGGCCGCAGGAGAACGGCGGCCGCGCCGACGTCCGCTGGCTCGAGCTTTCCGACGGCGGAGGCCGCGGACTTCGTTTCGGTTTCGACAGACCCCGCCAGGTGTCGGCGACGCATTTCCGGGCCGCGGACCTTGCCGCGGCCGGGCACGACGTCGAGCTGAGGCCGCGGCCGGAGACGATCGTCCACCTGGACGCCGCCCACCGCGGTCTGGGTACCGCGAGCTGCGGCCCCGACACAATCGCCGAGTACCTCGTTGGGCCCGGCACATACGAGTGGTCGTGGACGTTGGCGCCGATCGGCCGGTCGTAGGCCGGCCCACGGGCCGACGCAATAGGAAGTCGGCCGAGGTATGTCGGCGTTGCCGGCGTATCGTTAGTGCGCGCCTTTCGTGCAACCGGCGAGCGCAGCAGAATCGCGAAGGAGGCGGCGGTGAGTGACTTCAAGATCGGCATCAACCTGTGGAGTCAGGTGGGGACCTGGCCCGAGCTCCTCGATACCGCGCGCCTGGTCGAAGAGCTGGGCTACGAAGAGCTCTGGACCTGGGACCACGTGAAGGCGATCTTCGGTGACCCGGATCAGCCCATCTTCGAGGGCTGGACCACGATCACGGCCTGGGCCATGGCGACCAAGAAGGTCAGGCTCGGCCTCATGGTGGGCGCCAACACCTTCCGCAACCCCGCGCTGGTGGCGAAGATCGTGACCACACTGGATCACGTCTCCGGAGGGCGGGCGATCCTTGGCATCGGCGGTGCCTGGTTCGAGCTGGAGCACCGCGAATTCGGCATCGAATTCGGCCGGAGCCCGGGCGAGCGGCTCGACTGGCTGGACGAATCCGTGTCCGCAATCAGAACGCTGGTTTCGGGCGGCAGCGTGACCTCGCCGGCCGGCGGCCACTACAACTTCGACGGCCTGACGATAAGCCCGTTGCCGCTCCAGAAGCGGCTGCCGATCTTGATCGGCGGCAACGGCCGGACCAAGACGCTGCGAACCCTCGCCAAGTACGGAGACAAGTGGAATGCCTTCGGGCTGCCCGCGGAAGTCCGTGAGCTCGATGGGGTGCTGCGGCGCCACTGCGAAGAGGTCGGCCGCGATGAGCGGGAGATCGAGCGGTCGATCAATCTGTGGGTCGTGATCCGCGATTCGGAGGCGGAGGCGCGACGCCAGTGGGCCACCTGGCTCGACCTGAACAAGACTCCGGCCTCCCGCGCCAACGAGCCGTCGAGGCCCGTCTTCGGAACACCTGAGACGATCGCCGAACGCCTGCTCGAGTACGTCGACGCCGGCTTCACTACGACGGCTGTCGAGATGCCCGCCCCATACGATCGCGAGACGCTCGAGCGCCTGGCACGCGAAGTCAGACCACTGGTGACAAAGCGCCCGGCCTGACGGTCAGTGTGGCCCCACGAGGGTTCCCACCGCGACGGCCAGCACGGCCGTGGCCACGACCATCAGTACCAGCACTGGCAGCGCGACCTTCTCCCACCGGCCGCCCCGCGGCGGGTCGAGGGCGATCTTCTGGCGCTCGCGTGACGCGCGACTGTTGACGAGCAGCCAGCGGGCGGCGAGGCCGATCGGTACGAACGCGAGCGCCACGAGCGGAATCGAGAAGAGCCCGATCGAATGGGCCGCGTAGACCGCCCCGGCCAGCAGCGCCAGCGACAGAACAGCCCAGGAGAAATCCGCCAGCGACCGCAACCGACGACGGTATCGGGGGCGGCTCGCCACGTACCAGGCGCACAGGGCGAGCGCTCCAATCGCGACGATCCAGACGAGCAGCTTCATTGCCCCGTAAGTCTATGGCAGCCGCTCTTCCGCGCTGGCGTCGGCAGCTGGATCGATGGCGGCGCTCGGGTGCGACTGAGCGCGCTCCGCAGGAGTAGACTTAAGTAAGTAGTCGTCACAGGCGTCGACCGCCCGGTCGCGCCCGTAGGCCTAGAACGGTGCCCTGCCGGCAGGCCAACCACGGAAGACGCTGCGGACACAAGCCACAGCGTGGCGACAGTAGCGCGGCCCTCAAGAGGGTGGCCGCAAGGAGAAGAAACAATGCCGTGGGGCCTGACTCCAGCCCATCTGATCATCATTCTGGTAATCGTTTTGATCGTCGTCGGCCCGGGCAAGCTGCCCGACACCGGCGCCGCAATCGGCAAGGCCCTGCGGGGCTTCAAAGACCAGATGGAGGACAAAGAGCCGAACCAGGCCGTGGCACCCGCGCAGCCGACCGCGCCCGTAGCCAACGTCCTCTCCGCACCAGTTGCCCCCGCCCAGCCGGGCGTCCAGTACGTGCAGGTGCCGGCCCAGCCGGCCGTCCAGTACGTGCAGGTGCCGGCCCAGCCGGGCGTCCAGTACGTCGACGCACAAGGCCAGCCGGTCCAGGTCGTTCAGGTGGCGCCGCCGCCGGTCGTCGGCGAGCAGCCCAAGAGCTGAACAACAGCTGACACTCGAGGCGCCCGCGGGGCGCCATACGCAACACCGTCGGCCCTGCGTTTCCCGCAGGGCCGATCCTTTTGCCCCTTCGCCTAGCCGTATACTCGGTCGGCCGGCTTGCGCACCTCGACCCGAGGTTTCGTGACGCGCGGCCGTTCGCGATGGAGGAGAAGGGGATGGCAGCCAGAACTGTGCGTGACTTCCAGGCGGGATTCGACATCACCCCCTGGGTTGACGCCTGGGCTCAGCAGAACCACTATGGGTTTCGAGGCGTCTCTCCCGATGGAACCCGCAACTACCAGCGAGGCAACGGGCTGCTCACCGGTTCGATGCCGATGACCGTCCGCCAGTACGGCCCGTCGGTCCACCTGGAGGCATGGATCCACGCCACTCTGATGGCGCGCATCTCCGCCCTCTTCTTGATCCCCACGGATATGGGCATCGAGTCCGGCGGCGTGAGGGGCATCATTCCGCGAAACATGGCCCGGGACGCCGTCAACAAGCTGCTGGTGCAGCTCGGCCAGCCGCCGATCCTGTAGGGAGCGGCGAGCCGCGATCGGCCGGCCTGCCCTACGATGCGGGCGTGAACAAGGCCGCCGACCGAATCCCGATACTCGTCGATTGCGACACCGGCATCGACGACAGCCTGGCCCTGCTCTACGCGGCGGCCTCGCCCGAATGCGAGCTGGTGGCGGTCACCTGCACGGCCGGCAACGTCGATGCCCGGCAGGTCGCCGAGAACACTCGGGCCGTCCTCGAGCTGGCCGACCGCACCGACGTGGAAGTGGCGATGGGCCGCGAGACGCCGCTGGCCAGGGCCCTGGTCACGACGCCCCAGACGCACGGCCCGCGCGGCATCGGCTACGCCGAGCTGCCGCCGGCGTCGATGCCGATGTCGACGCGCTACAGCCCGGACCTGATCGTCGAGGAAGCGCGTCGCCGCCCCGGTGAGTTGACCCTCGTGACTCTGGCGCCGCTCACGAATGTGGCCCTGGCCGTCCTGCGGGCGCCCGAACTGCCACGCCTTCTGCGACGCCTGGTGATCATGGGCGGCAGCTATCGGTCGGCCGGCAACACGGCGCCGACGACCGAATGGAACGTCAACGTCGATCCCGAGTCGGCGAAGATCGTTTTCGAAGCGTTTGGGTCTGCCGCGGCTGAAGGCTCGGCCGGCGCCGGCGGTTCGGGCGCTGCCGCCGATAGTCCCCAAGGAGCCGGCGGTTCGGCCGGCGCCGGCCCGCAAACCCGCCCCGCTCGGCCTCTGGCGCTCGGCCTCGACGTCACCGAGCGGGCGAAGATGCTGCCCGAACACCTCGCCGCGCTGGCGGCCCGCGCCGGATGCGAGCCGGACGGCAGCGCGGGCGCGGGCGCTCCGGGGGCCGGCGCCCCGAACCGGATCGTCCGCTACCTGGCCGACGCCATGCGCTTCTACATGGAGTTCCACAGCCGCTACGACGGCTTTTACGGCGCCTTCATCCACGACCCGCTGGCGCTGGCGGCGGCTCTGGACCCTAGCCTGGTCCGGACGGAAGCCGTCACCGTCGACGTGGAGTTGGGCGGCCGGCTGACCACGGGCGAGACCGTGACCGACTGGCGGCGCACGTGGGGTCGTCCGCCGAACGTGGACGTGGCCGTCGAGGCGGACTCCGCCCGCTTCATGGAGCGGTTCATCGAACGAGTCGGGGGGCTCGCGGCGGGATAGCGGCCGCCGCCGCGCCGGACCGCCGGAGGCCGCCGTCTCGCAGGCCGCCCCGATTCGCGGCCGGGCCGCAGACCTGCGAAGCTTTGCGGGCGCGGCACCCGTTCATCCGACCTGGCCGCGTTCCGCATGGGAGAGCAGGAGAGATGGATTCGCTGCGGCGCTGGGTAGCTCGCCAGTTCACGACCCGTGTCGTCGTCCTGATGCCGGTCGCCATAGCCATCAACATCGTTCTCGGGGCGGCGGTCCAGCAAGGACTCAAGCTGCCCATCTACCTTGACTCGATCGGGACGATCCTTGTCGGCGTGCTCGCCGGCCCACTTGCGGGGGCGCTGACCGGCATCCTCAGCAACCTGATCTGGGGTTACCTGCTGCCGTCGCCGATCGGCTCGACGACCATCGGCCCCTTCGCCATCACCGCCGGCGTCATCGGCCTGCTCGCCGGCGTTTGGGGCCGGCTGGGGCTCTTCCGCCCGCGACGTGGCGGACCGGGCGGCATCACGGCCGCGGTGATCGCCATCGTCCTGGTGGGCGTGCTGGCCCTATACACCTACGCCCGGGCCTACGCCAGTCCCGAGCAATTCACCAACATCACCGGCTTCGACGCCAGCTACCTGGATCGCTCGCGATTCTTCTTCCTGGCGGTGATGATCGTCTACGTCGTGCTGATGGCCGTGGCGCTGTATATGCGTCGCGACGTCGGTGCGGTGCTGGCGATCGGCGCGGGCCTCCTGACCGGCATCGTCGCCGCGATCGTCTCGGCACCGATTGCGGCCGTCGTCTACGGCGGCGTGACCGGCGGCGGGACCGACGCGATAGTCGCGGCATTCCGGGCCGGTGGTGACAGCATCTACCAGGCCACGCTCAAGCAAGGTCTTCTGTCCGATCCGATGGACAAGATGATCACCTCGTTCGTGGTCTTCTTCATCATCGGCAGCCTCTCGCGGCGGTTTGTGTCGCGATTCCCCAACGGAGCCAGGGCGGCGGGCGACGCCCCCGAGGCCGAGCCCGATGCTCCCGAAGCGGCGTCGCAGCCGGCCACCGAGGGCAAGCCGTAGCCGCCTCGAGCGTCGTCCCTTCGGCTCCCGCCGCTCTGCCGGACTATGTCACTCGTAGAGCCGGTGGCTTCTATCGGTCGATCAACCCGGCCACCAAGCTGGCCGTGGCCGCGCTCGAAGTCGTGGCCGCCTTCGCGTTGCCGGGCTGGGTTGGGCCACTGATCGTGCTGGCCGCCGTGCTGACCACCGCGGCCGCCGCTCGTAGGCTGCGTGGTCTGGCGACGATCTCGTTGGCTGCCTCGCCGCTGGTGGGTTCCATCCTGCTGGTCAACCTGTTCCTGCTTCCCGGCGCCGCCGATCCGATCGCTCGGCTCGGCCCGATCGGGCCGACATGGAGCGGGCTCTGGTTCGGCCTGCAGACGGTCGCGCGCTTAATGGCCTTCTCGCTCGCGATCGGGCTCGTGTACCTGACCACCGCCGTCGACGACCTGTTGGCCGATCTGGCACGACGGGGCGTCGGCCGGCGAGCGATCTTCGTTGTCGGGGCGGCCGTGCAGATGGTGCCGTCGACGATCGGGCGCGCCGGCGAGATCGTGGACGCCCAGCGTTCGCGCGGCATGGACACCGAAGGCCCGATCTGGCGCCGAGCGCGCGGCGTCCTGCCGCTGGCGGGGCCGGTCGTCTTCGGTGCTCTGACCGAGGTCGAGGAGCGAACGATGGCCCTCGAGGCGCGGGCCTTCTCGGCTCCGGGCCGTCAGACCTTGCTGCGCGTCCCGGCCGACCCGGCGAGCCATCGAGTCACGCGCTGGGCGGCGATCCTCGCCATCGCCGTGATCGTCCTCGCGCGAGCTAGCGGAAGGCTCGGCTAGGAATGGCGATCGAGCTGTCGGGCGTCCGATATCGATACGCCGGCGCTTCGGCCGCGGCGCTTTCGGACGTTTCTCTACGGCTCGAGCCGGGTCGGGTGGTGGGCGTCACCGGCGCGAACGAGTCGGGCAAGTCGACCTTGTGCCTGGTTCTGGCCGGGCTTGCGCCCAAGGTGATCGGCGGGCGGCTTGACGGCTCGGTCCGGATCGATGGGGTCGAAACGACGGCGATGCGACCTTACGAGCTGGCCCAGCGCTGCGGACTCCTCTTCCAGAACGCGGCCACGCAACTATCCAACACGACGGCGACGGTCTTCGAGGAGATCGCCTTCGGGCCGTGCAATCTGGGTCTTGCGATCGAGGAGGTCGTGGAACGAGTCTGGTGGGCCCTTCGCATCGTTGGCATCGAACCGCTGGCGCCGCGCGATCCGGCTCGCCTTTCCGGTGGCCAGGGCCAGCTCGTGGCGCTGGCTTCGGTCCTCGCCCTGCGCCCGGCCTATCTGGTCCTCGACGAACCGACGAGCGAGCTGGATCCGGCGGGAACGACGCTCGTGGCCGAGGCCCTGGCCGGCATGGCCCGCGAAACGGGCGCCGGGATCGTCCTGGTCGAACACAAGACCGACGTGCTGGCCCGGATCGCCGATGAGGTTCTGGTGCTGGAAAACGGGGCCGTTGCGCTCTCGGGATCGGCCGCCGTCCTGGCGGATCCGAGGCTCGCCGAACTGGGAGTCGAACCGCCGGCCCGAGTCCTGCTCGAGGGCGAGGTGCGCGCGGCCGGGATCGAATGGACGCCCCGGTTGGCGGAGGCGCTGGCATGAACGTGCCTCTCATCGAGCTCGAAGCCGTCTCATTCACCTATCCGGACGGCCCCACGGCCGTGATCGACGTGACCCTTCGGATCGAGCCGGGGGAGACGGTGGTGATCATCGGGCAGAACGGCTCGGGCAAGTCGACCCTGGTCCGGCATCTCAACGGGCTCCTCCGGCCCGGATCCGGGCGCGTCCTCCTGGACGGGCACGACATCCACTCGGTCCACGTGGCGGCACTCGCGGCGCGGGTCGGGCTCGCCTTCCAGAACCCCGATCGCCAGCTGTTCGCCGGGCGCGTCGCCTCCGAGGTCGGGTTCGGTCCGCGCAACCTGGGCGTGCGCGGAGCCGAGTTGGAGGCCCGGGTCGCGGCGGCTCTGGAGGATGTCGGCCTGGCGGCGGAGGCCGAAACCAATCCCTACGACCTCGGGCTATCGCGGCGGAAGCTGCTGGCGCTGGCGTCGGTTCTGGCGATGCGGACGCCGGTCCTCGTCCTCGACGAGCCCACCACGGGCCAGGACGCCCGGGGAGTGGCCCGGGTCCGGGCCGTCGTCGCGAGCGCGGCGCAGGAGGGCCGGACGGTCATCGCCATCAGCCACGACATGCGCTTCGCGGCCGAGTGCTTCGGACGCGTGGTGGTGATGCGGGCCGGGAAAGTGGCTCTCGATGGCTCTCCGGCAGCGATCTTCGCGCAAGCGGCGTGGCCGGAACTCCGAGCCGCGTATCTCGAGCCGCCGCTGCCGGCCGTGGTTGGGGCCGGACTGGGGCTGGGCTCCACGCCGACGGCGGCGGCGCTGGTGGCCGCGCTGCCGGGCCCCGCCGGGGAAGGCAGAGGGCGGCCGCCGGGCCGCGCTGGGAACGAGTAGCCTAGGGGCGATGCGAGTACTCGTCCTGAACCCCGGCTCCAGCTCGCTCAAGTCGAGCGTGGTCGAAACCGCGACGATTCCGGCGGCCGACCCGGAAGGCAGCGTTCCGGCCGCCTCGGCGGAGAGCCTGGCTCCGCTCGGGCAAATCGACCTGGACTGGGGTGTGGATGCCACGGCGGGTGGCGACCCACAGGACGACATCCGCTCGCTCGTATCGCGGTACGAGGCGGCGGGCATTGATCCAACGACACTCGGCGCCGTCGGCTACCGCGTCGTCCACGGCGGAGCAACGTTTCGGCGACCCGTACTGGTGACTCCCGAGGTGATCGAGCAGGTCACCGCGCTGACCGACCTTGCCCCGCTCCACAACGGCATCGCGGCCGCGACCATGACCGCGGGATTGGCGGCGCTCCCGCACCTGCGGCACGTGGCGGTCTTCGACACCGCCTTCCACGCCACTCTTCCGGATGCGGCATTCCGGTACGCCGTTCCCGAGGCCTGGTACCGCGATTGGGGCATCCGCCGTTACGGCTTCCACGGCGTGTCGGTGGCATGGTCGGCCGAACGGGCCGCGGCACTCCTCGCCCGACCCGTCGGAGAGCTGCGAATCGTGGTGGCCCACCTGGGCAGCGGTTGCTCCGTGACCGCCGTCGACGGCGGTCGTTCCGTCGCCACGTCCATGGGCATGACCCCGCTCGAGGGCTTGATGATGGGCACGCGAGCCGGCTCGATCGACCCGGGGATCCTGCTTTATCTGCTGCAGTCCGGTCGCCTCACTGCCGAGAAGCTGGCCGAGCAGATGGAGCATGAGTCGGGGCTGGTGGGCGTCTCCGGCCGAACCTCCGACGTGCGCGAGCTGCTCCAGGCGGAGGCCGACGGCGATGGCAGGGCTGGCCTCGCCCTGCGGATCTTCGTCACCCGGGCGGCCGAATGCGTCGCCGCCGCGGTCACCTCTTTGCCCGCCCTGGACGCGATCGTCTTCACCGGCGGCATCGGCGAGAACGCGGCAGGGATCCGGGCGAGGATAGTGGCGCGGCTGGCGTCGATCGGTGTCGCCCCGATCCCCGAGGAGGCGGTCTCCGAGGACGGCGTGTTGTCGGCGCCGTATAGTTCCCCGGCGGTGCTCCGGATCGTGGCCCGCGAGGATCTCATCGTGGCCCGCGAAGCGGCCCGGATCGCCGGCTCGGCAGCTACCTGACGCGGCCCGATCTTGGGCCGCCCCGGCCGGCCGGCCCCGAGCGCCTACAACTCCCCGGCCAGCTGAGCGAAGGCCCGCAGGAGCGCCGTGCGGGCGGCGGTGGCGGGGAACGGCGCGAGGGGGAGGGCATCGTTGGCCGAGCCGCCGTCGAACCGGACGCGACGGGCCAGCTGAGCCAGCGCCGACAGGTCGGCCAGCTGCCCCTCGACGAAGGCCCGACTGACGACCTCGCCATGCCCCGGCACGACCGGCCCCAGGGCGACATCGAGTAGCCGTTCGAGCGTCCCGGGCCAATCCAGCGGGTAGGAGTCCTCGAACGAGGGAGGCCCACCTTGCTCGATCAGGTCGCCGGCGAAGACGACATGAACGTCCGGCACAACGGCGACGATGTCGTTGTCGGTATGGCCGCGACCGAAATGGGTCAGCTCGACGCGTCGGCGGCCGAGCTCGAGCGAGACGCTGTCGCGGAAGGTCTTGACCGGGGGCGTGATCTGAGTCTCGGTGTACTCGTGGGCGACCTCGGGCATAGCCGCGGCCAGCGCGAACTGCGTGGTCCTGCTGTCGGCCCGCAGACGGGCGGCGCACTGCTCGTGGCCCCATAGCTCCGCGGGCAGGAATGCAAAGTTGCCGAAGGCGTGGTCGTAGTGGTGATGGGTGTTGGCGACGATCAGGCGGCTATGCGTGAGCCAACGGATCTCGGCGGCCAGCTCGCGGCCCTGCCGCTCCGACCCACGCGTGTCGACGACCAGGGCCGCCTCATCGCCCATGATGAGTCCAACCGTGACGTTGAAGTCAACGAATCGGCGCACCAGGACGTGATCGGCGATCTCGTGCCACATTCGAGCCGAGCGGGCGGCACCGGACGGACCGTACGGGCTCATCGGCCTGCGACCACGTATTGCGGGCAGAAGCCCTGGGAGACGCCGGCTCCCCGCGCCCTATGCACCAGATCGCTCCGCCTTCCGGGTCGGCTGCCGCCCCGGCCCAATTCCGGGCCCATTCTCATGCCGAAGGGTACTTCGGCGAGGCAGGCCGACGCACGGCCTCCGTGGCCCGTTGATCAAGAGCGTTCGGGCTCGATCTGCTTGGACGCCTGGTCCGCAAGCGCGTGGGCGACGGTGTCGAGCGAGAGCAGGGCGCACTTGAGGCGGGCCGGGCTGATCTCGATCCCGATGAGGTCCAGCAGGTCGTCGGGGGTCATCTTCTCGACCTCCTCGACGGTCTTGCCCTTGATCTCGTCGGTCAGCAATGAGGCACTGGCCTGGCTGATAGCGCAGCCGCGGCCGGTGAAGGCGACCTCGCTGACCACTCCATCCTTGATGCCCAGCATCATCGTGATTCGGTCGCCGCAGAGCGGGTTGGCGCCCTCGTAGCTGGTCGTCGGGTCGTCGAGGACGCCGAAGTTGTGGGGCCGCCGGTAATGTTCGAGGATGTAGTCGCGGTAGAGGTCGTCCATCGGGTCGAGGATACGCTAGCGCTCGAAAACGCGGATGACTTCACCCAGCCCGACCGCGAGGGCGTCTATCTCCTCGGGGATCGTGTACACGTTGAAGCTGGCCCTGGCGCTGGCCGCCAGATCGAAGCGCTCGTGGAGCGGCATCGTGCAGTGGTGGCCGGCGCGGATGCAGATCCCCGCGCGATCCAGTATCTGGGCGACGTCATGGGCGTGGATGCCCGGCAGATTGAAGGCCACGACGCCGCCGCGCGCATCCGCCTCCGGGCCGTACAGCTCGATGCCGGGAACCTCCCGCCGCAGGGTCTCCATGGCGTAGCGGGTCAGTTCGACCTCGTTGGCCTGCACGCTGTCCAGACCCAGGCCCATCAGGTACTCGGCGGCAGCGCCCATGCCGATCTGGGCCGAGATGTCGGGCGTGCCGGCCTCGAACTTGTACGGGA
>PMKV01000087.1 GCA_003157875.1 Chloroflexota bacterium | reverse complement strand
CCCATGCGGCAGATGACGTCGAGCTCGTAGTCGAGTCGAGCCTGCAGCTCCGGGGTGATGGTGCCGTAGCGCCGCGCCAGACCGGCCTGGCATTCCTTGCGCAGCCAGCTCTCTATCGTCTCGCCCTCGGGCACGGGGAAGCTCGGAATGCGGAGCTGGCCGAACGGCAGCTTGAGGTCGACCATCTCGGCGATCGAGCGGGTCTGGCGGATGGCGTCCAGGTTGTCGGGGAAGAGCGCGGCCATCTCGGCCGCCGACTTCAGGTAGAACTCGCTCGACTCGAAGCGCATCCGCCCCGGCGTGTCGAGGTTGCTGCCGGTGCCCACGCACAGCAGCACGTCGTGGGCCTCATGCTGCTCGCGCCGGACGTAGTGGAGATCGTTGGTGACCACGTGCTTGAGGCCGACCTCGGTGCCCAGGCGCAGCAGCTTGGGGTTGAGCGCCCGCTGCTCGGGCAGGCCGTGGTCCTGCAGCTCGAGGAAGAAGCGGTCGGCGCCGAAGATGTCGCGGTAGGTGCCGGCCGTCTTGCGCGCAAGGTCCCAGTCGTCGACTTCGAGCGCCTTGGCAACCTCTCCGCCCAGACATGCCGACAGGCCGATCAGGCCCTTCGAATAGCGAGCCAGGATCTCGTGGTCGATGCGGGGCTTGTAGTAGTAACCCTCGAGGTGGGCGTCGGTGATGAGACGGCAGAGGTTCTGGTAGCCCTCCNNCTGGCTGTCGGCCTTGCCCTCCTTATCGCGCATGCTCCGCCGGGCGACATAGGTCTCTACCCCGATGATCGGCTTCATGCCCTTGGCCGCGACAGCCTGGGTGAAGGCCACCGCGCCATAGAGGGCGCCGTGGTCAGTGATCGCCATCGCGTCGAAGCCCAGCTGCGACCCCTGTTCGGCGAGGTCGTTGATGCGCCCGAGCCCGTCCAGCAGGCTGAACTCGGAGTGGAGATGCAGGTGGACGAAGTCGTTCGGGGCAACGGTCACGGGGGGTAAGGGTACCGCGTCGGGGATGGTTGTCGGCGCGGAGTTGCGAGGCCGCCTCAGGCGCAAATTCCAAAACCGTCCGATCTTGCGTTTGTCCGCCTGGGCCGGACAACTTCGTGGATGTCCGGGAAGCGAGTGCGGTTCTCGATATGGAGCAATGCCGCTCGCTCGACTGACCAGGCGATGACATCCGCGCGCCCGGCGAACTGGTAGTGCTGAGACGGCTCGTCCAGCCCAACTTCAAAACCAAGCTTGCGCAGGTGCGCCGTCTGCGCCTCGCCCATCGCCGCGTGGACCAGGTCGGCGGCGCGGCGCGTCAGTGGCTCTCGACGCCTCGGCAATCGGCAAGACGCACGTAGGTCTTGAGTGAGCCGGATTGCCCGGTTTCGATGTCTGAGACGGTCCCTCGACCGAGTCCGGCCGCGGCAGCGAGTTCGCGGACCGTCAGCCGTCGCCGGATGCGCTCCTCACGAACTACCTGCCGGGCAGACTCGCGATGAGCAGGGCGCAACTCAGCCGACGGGCGTCGCCGGGCTCGGCTCCGCGGCGCGCAACTCCCACGTGGTTCCGTCGGGAGTGTCGTGGAGCTCGATGCCGGCGGTCAGGAGACGGTCGCGGATGACGTCGGCAGCGGCCCAGTCGCGCGACTCGCGGGCCCGAACTCGCTGCTCCAGCAGCGCGTCAACGAACGGGCGCACCGCGGCGGCGGGATCGGCGGCGCCCCGGACGGCCATCTCGCCCAGGCAGACGATCGCGGACCGGAGAGCCGAGCGGGCCGTGGCCAGGGCGTCGGACTGGTCCGTGTCGTGGGACCACGACTGGATCGTCTCCTCGAGCGCCAGGATGGCCCGAACCGCGGCCGGGGCGTCGCACTCGTCCAGCGAGGCGTTGAAGACAGCCTCGAGGCGGGCTACCTCGTCGCGCAGCGGCGACAGGGTCGGCGCCTTGACGGCAGGCGGTGGCGCGACGGATACGGGCCCGGCAGCGGCCCCTTCCGCAGTCCCTGCCGACGCAACCCCGCGCGCCGCAGCCACGAGGTCGTCGATCGTGACCTCGCTCCCTGCGGGGAAGACAGTGCTTTGCCCGGCCTTGCGCACCGTGACCGTCCCCAAACCCAGCACCGATGCCGTGCCCGCGTCCAGATCGAAGACCAATGCAGTGTGCCCGTCCACGCCCAGGATGAAGACCTCCGACGGCAGCTGAGCCTCCAAGGCCCGCAACCGGTTCTCGCCGAGGTAGCAGAAGCGCGTGTCGTGGCTGCCGCCTTCGGCGTTGTCGTAGTGGGGCACGACCGCGACAGGCAGCCCGAGCGGCGTCAGCAGATCGAGGCCGTCGAGCCAGCGCGGCGCCTCGCCAACCTTGTAGATCTCATAGACGGGGATCGTGTACCGGCCCAGCGTCAGCGCGGCAGCGCTGGCCATCGTCACCGCACCGCCACTCCCCAGCTTGGAGGCGAGCAGCCGTGGGATCTCCGAACCGGACCAGACCCGCAAGGCGTAGGAAGGGCTGCCGGGGCCGGTGAACACCAGCCGGGCCTCGCGAATGCGAACCAGCGCCGTCTCGCGGGTGAGCGGGTCGGCATCGCGGGACCGGAACGACGCCACCGAGAACGGGGCGCCGACGGCCGATCGGAAGTAGTCGACCGCCCGATCGGTGATCTCCGAGGCGTTCTCCTGGAACCCGTACGGCGTGTCCAGAATGACCGCCGGAACCGGCCGCTCCCCCAGCCGATCGAGGATGCCGCGGTGGACGCGGGCCATCGTCGGAGTCGTCTCACCGGAACCCATGATCGTCAGGATGCGCGGCAGCTTGCTCATGCGGGCACCGCACCGGCGAAGAGGCCGTCGCGCTCGGCCGACAGGATCGCCTCGGTCAGCTCGGCCGGGTGCTGGGCGTGGATGTCGTGGTCGCCCTTGAACCAGGCGGTTCGTGCCGGAATGCCGGTCGCGGTCGTCGCCGCCAGGGCCGCGTCGGCACCGGCGCGCTTCGCCTGCGTCCAGTCGCTCTCGCCGCCGTCGACGGGGATGATCAAGGCCGGAACTCGCAGGGTGCCCCAGAGTTCCGAGATCCGCTGACCGTACATCGCCTCTAGGACCGCCTTGTGGTGGTCCCTCGAGAGCCACGGCGCTATCGTCCGGTCCGGTCGAATCTCGAAGTTGCCCACCGAGCCCTCGAAGCCCTCCTCCGGCCAGTCGGAGTGGGCGGAGCGGAAGTAGCCCTCGATCGATTCGAGCGGCATGCCGACAAGCGGCGGCGGCGCCAGCCGATCCCAGCAGATATCCCACGTAGGAAAGGCGTCGCGCAGGTCCGTCAGGCCACCGTCGATGAGGACTATGCCACGGGTGAGGTCCGGGTGGCGCACGGCGAAGTCCAGGACCACGCTCGCGCCCCACGACTGCCCGACCATGATCGGCCGCTCGAAGCCGGGCCCCAGGGCACCGATCAGCCGCCGCAGGTCCTCCGAGATCGTGGCGAAGTCGTAGCCGGCGTCGGGCTTGTCGGAGTGGCCGTGGCCGCGCAGATCCACCGCCACGGACGGACGGCCGGCCTGCGCGAGTCGCCGCGCCACGCCGTCCCAAAGTCGGGCATTGGAGGCCAGGCCGTGGACGAGCAGATACGGCATGCCGCGTGGCGGCCCGTTCGCCGAGCCGCCGTCAGACCCGCCGGCCGCGCTCCAGCGCAGGACGCGCAGACCGAGTCCGTCGGCAACCTCGATGTGCCCGTCGACCGGTTTGATCCTGGGACTCACGCCTGCCTCCTCCCCGGCAATCCTAGTCCGGGAGGCAAGTCTCGCCTCGAAGCGGGCCGACCGGCTGGGACGCCGGCCTCGGTCCCACCTCGCGGGCCGCCGACCAATCGGCCGCAGACCATACAATTCAGAGACGATGCATCGTTCCAACACGCTGGCCCTGCGACTTGCCGTCGCCGTCGCCGCAATGGCCGCCCTCGTCGCCGGCTGCGACATCTTCTCGAATCCGCCCGCGCCGACGCCTTCGCCCAGCGGCGGGGCTGCCATCTCGACTGTGACCCCATCGCCGACTCCACACCTCTTTCGCTCGATCGTGCTCGTGGCCCAGATAGGCGAGCCAAAGAAGTGGACGCCCGCCGGCCTGACCTGGATCGGCGTCCAGGAGGCGGCGGCCCGGATCGGCGCCGCGTCCTCCAACGTCGAGCCGATCTCGAACGCGGACTACCCGAAGGCGCTCGACGCGGCGGCAACCCCAGGAGCGGTCGTCGTCACGGTCGGCACAGTTGCCGATCCGGCCGTCAGGGTTGCGGCCGCCGCCCATCCCACTACCCAGTTCTTCGAGGTGGACGTGGCACTGCCCGACGGTGTCCCCGCCAACCTCCACGGCCTTGTCTTCGATGAAGCCGAGGCCGGCTATCTGGGCGGCTACGTCGCGGCGGCATTCTCGGGAACCAGCGGCGTCGGCATGGTCGGCGACACCGCCACGGACGTCGGCTCGGCCAACTATGCCGCCGGCTTCCAGAACGGACTGACGCAGGCCGTCCCCGGCGCCGTCGCGGCCTTCGCATATGTCGGGACGGCCGACTCGCCCGACCGAGGCAGAACCGCGGCTGCCGGGCTGGTCAAGGCGGGCAGCCGCGTGATCATGGCGTTGCCCAGCCTGTCGGGGATCGGCGCGATGCGGGAAGCCTGCGCGGACGGGGCCCGACTCGTCGCCGTCGACACCGACGCCTGGCAGACCGTGCCGGACATCCACTCGTGCCTACTGGTCAGCGTGATGAAGCGCTATGACGTCGCCATCGCCGCCGCGGTCCTGGCCGCTGATGCCGGAACGGCTGCCCAGCGCGTGGCAATGAACGACGTGTCGACGGGCGGCATCGCTCTGAGCAGCTTCCACGTCGAGCTGCCGGCGGGTTTCCAAACCAGCATCGAGGCGATCATCGCGACGCTCAGAGCCGGCCCCCCGCGAGCGACGCCCGCTCCTCCTTCCGCCCCACCGTCGGCGGGCGGGAGTCCCACCTCATGACCGCCCCACTCGACCGCTCCGGCCAACCCGCCCCGCTCCTCGACGACGCGGGGATCGCCGAGCTGCTCCGATCGGCGCGGCGGATAGCGGTCGTCGGCGCCTCCTCCAACCCGGCCCGGCCTTCGCACGGTGTCTTCCGGACCCTGCTCGATGCCGGCTACGAGTGCGTGCCGGTGAACCCGAACGAGACCGAGGTTCAGGGCGTGCCCGCCGTGGCCACC
>PMKV01000174.1 GCA_003157875.1 Chloroflexota bacterium | reverse complement strand
CAGTCTATCACATCCCAGAAACGGCCCGAGGGGTCCGCGATCTGGTTGGAAACGACCTTCCGAACCCGGCCCGAGACGACCAGATAGTAGTCGCGGAAGACGAGCGGCAGGATCGGCAGGGTCGTGGAGACGTACTTCTCGAGAGCCGAAATGGCATCCTTGCGGGCCGCCGGAGCGACTGTCTTCCGGACGGCGAGCAG
Organism: Chloroflexota bacterium; assembly: GCA_003157875.1. Lineage (GTDB taxonomy): Bacteria > Chloroflexota > Limnocylindria > Limnocylindrales > CSP1-4 > Fen-1039. The sequence goes on along the minus strand of PMKV01000174.1, from coordinate 2,642 downwards.
CAACTGATCGAGCGTGGGATCCTGCACGCCGGACACGTTGGACCCACCCTGGCCGACCTGCGATGACAGCAGAATCGGACCCAGGTCCGGATCCAGCCCGACCTCGAAGTTGACGATTGCCGCCGCGAAATCGCCGTTGTCCAGGCGGTCGACGTACGTCGGGGTGGCGACGGCGTCGATCTGGACCGTGAGACCGATGGCGCGCCATGATGCGGCGACCGAGAGGGCCGTCTGATACCCGAGGGGACTGCTTGCTGCGTCCAGGGTGAGCAGCTCCATCGTGTAGATCGACTTGCCATTCGGAGCGGTCCAGCCGTCGGCCGATTGCTGCCAGCCGGCCGTGGTCAGAAACCCCTGGGCCTCGGCGACGCTGTAGAGCGTCGGGATCACGGAGCTCCCGTCGTACGCGGGCGACCAGCTCGGGATCGGCAGGTCGGCGACGCTGCCTCTACCCTCCAGAACGCTGCTGAGCAGCGCCTTGCGGTCGATCGCCGCCAGCAGTCCTGTCTTGGCGTTGGCGTCCCGAAGCTCCGGATTCGTGGATCGCTGGTTCAGGGCGACACTCATCAGGCTGGCCGTCTGATACGCCACCGTCCGAGACCCGGCGGTCTTGGCTGCCGCATCGGTCACTGCCGGCGGCAGGCCGCCGACAGCATCCAGCTTGCCGAACTGGAAATCGGCCGCGGCAAGGCTGGCGTCGTCGTAGAAGGTCATCTCGATCTCGGTGATCGTGGCGAGCGTGGCGCCACTGGGCAGCGGGACTTCGGTAGGCGTAGGGCTGGGCGACGGCGTGGGGGTCGGGGCGGCCGTGGGAGTCGCGGTCGGCGCAGGCGTCGGCGGCTGCGACACGGAGACCTGCGGCGCCTGCGTCGGCGGAGGCGTGGCCGTGGCGAACACGAGCTGGCTCGCGCTGGTGCTGGGTCGCGCACTGCCCGACGGCACAGGGGTGATCGGCGGCGCGCCGGTGACCGCGGTCACTCGCTCCAGGAGGGCATGCGAGTAGTCCAACTCGGCGATCCGGTATGGTCCGTCGCCCACGGGCCTGGTGCTGTAGATCGAGTCGGCGAGCCCCCCGATCGACGTGCCGTTGAGCAGGTGCGATGGAAGGATCGGCAGCTCGGCCTCGCGCAGGAAGCCTGCGATCGGCAGCGTCATCGTGATCTTGACCGTCGACGGACCATCGGCCGCGGCGTGGACCCCTTGCCAGGACGATCCGACGGGCCCCTCGTACGCGGGATCCTGAACGAGGCCGATGGTGAAGACGACGTCGGCGGATGTGACCGGCTGACCGTCGTCCCAGTAGGCGTCGTTGCGCATGTTGAAGGTGTAGCTGCGACCGTCGTCCGAGGCAGTCCACGTTGCGAGGTCGGGTACGACGGTGCCGCTCGGTCCGGCCTTGACCAGACCGCGGAACAGCAGTGCGACCAGATCCTGGTCGGCCTGAGTTCGAGGCGTGAGCGGGTTGATCGAACTGGGATGGCCGAGCACGCCTTCGCGGTACGGCACGCCACCCGACGACGGGCTGGCCGCCTGATTCGACCCTCCGGGCGCACCGATCAGGAGCGCCGCGCCGACGACGGCGATAGCCAGAAAGAGGCCCAGGAGTGCGAGACGGTCGCGGCGATTCACTGCTTCAAGCCCCGGGCGCAGGGCGGCAGGAAACCGGAGCCATCAGCCTGAGAGATCCCGTGCAGCAAGGTCGCCCGCAAGATCAGCCCATCAGCCCTTGATTATGAAGCTCGCCTCGGAGAAGAAGCAGAACAGGACCGCCAGGAGGATCGTGAACTGCCACAGGCGCCGTTCGATCCCGCGGCGGCTGCGGTAGACCGCCGAGTCGCCACCGAATGTGGCCGACAAGCCCGATCCTCGCGCCTGCATGAGGATGGCGATCATCAGGAAGACCCCGATGATGTCCTGGCCGATGGTCAGAGCTGGATTCACGGCTGGAAGTAACCTCGTTGTGGGTCGCTCATAGCGAACCGGCGCATGGTAGCACAGGACCGCGGCCTCCCGGCTGCAAGGCTCTCGCCTGCGGTGCCGAGGACCGCGGCGCGGCGCAGGTCCACCCGCTAGGCCTCGGCGAGAAGCGAGTGGCCGGTCACGTCGGGCCACGGCCGCAAACCGCCGATCTCGAGGATCGTCGGCGTCACGTCGGCCAGGCGGCCGTCCCTGAGACGCTTTCCGTCCAGGTACCGGCCGATGCCGAGCAGGGGCACCGGGTTGAGCGAATGCTTGGTGACGGGATTGCCGGCCTCGTCCTTCATCTCATCGGCGTTGCCGTGGTCCGCGGTGATGAGAAGGACGGCGCCCGGGGCCGCGGGATCGTCCGCGTCCACGGCCAGGATGGCTTCGGCGACGCGACCGAGGCACGTGTCGACCGTCTCGCAGGCCTTGACGGTGGCATCCCAGACGCCCGTGTGGCCGACCATGTCCGGATTGGCGAAGTTGGCCACGATCAGGTCGTAAGTCCCACCTTGTATGGCCGCTATGAGCGCGTCGCAGACGCCCTCGGCGGCCATTGTCGGCTGGAGGTCGTAGGTGGCGATCTTGAGGCTCGGGATGAGCTTTCGATCCTCGCCCCGCCACGGCTCCTCGCGACCGCCGTTGAAGAAGTACGTCACGTGGGCGTACTTCTCCGTCTC
>PMKV01000132.1 GCA_003157875.1 Chloroflexota bacterium | reverse complement strand
TGGCTTCACGCCGCCGGCAAACCCACCGTCCTCGTCTACGCCCACTACGACGTCCAGCCGGTCGACCCGGTGGAGCTGTGGGATTCGCCGCCGTTCGAGCCGGTCGTCAAGCAGGGTCGGATGCTGGCCCGCGGCTCTTCCGACGACAAGGCCCATGTCCAGATGCACGCTCGTGCCATCGAGGCGCTTCTGGCGACCCGCCACTCGTTGCCGGTGAACCTCAAGGTCATCGTCGAGGGTGAGGAGGAATCGAGCTCGGTCCACCTGGACGCCTGGCTGGAAGCCAACCGCGAGCGGCTGGCCGCGGACTTCGCGGTCATCTCGGACACGAGCTTCTTCGAGGGCAATCTGCCGGCCATCACAATCGCCCTGCGCGGCCTTGTCTACTTCCAGCTGGACCTCACGGGCAGCCGCCTGGACCTGCATTCGGGCGTGTACGGCGGGGCCGTCGACAACCCGGCCAACGCTCTGTGCCAGATCGTGGCCGCCCTCAAGGGGCCGGACGGACGCGTCAAGGTGCCCGGCTTCTACGACGACGTGGCCGAGCTGACCGCGCTCGATCGGCAGGCGTTCGCGGCGCTCCCGCTCGACCTGGAGGAGTATCGCGAAGGGATCGGCGTGCCGGCCCTCTTCGGCGAGCCGGGCTTCTCGGTCCTCGAGCAGCTGGGCGCCCGGCCGACGCTCGACGTGAACGGCATCTGGGGCGGCTTCGAAGGCGAGGGCCCCAAGACCATCATCCCGGCTCACGCACACGCCAAGATCAGCTGCCGGCTCGTTGCGAACCAGGATCCGGAGCGGATATTCGGGCTGGTAGCGGACTACATCGCCCAGGTCGCGCCAAAGTCGATCAGGTACTCGATCCAGCGGCTCGGCGACGGCAGACCCAGCCTGATGCCGATCGACCACCCGGCGACTCAGGCGGCGGCCAGGGCCATCGAATCGACCTTCGGAGTCGCGCCCCTGTACATCCGTGAGGGCGGCTCCGTGCCGGTCTGCGCCAGCTTCGAGTCGATTCTGGGGATCTCAACGGTGCTGCTGGGCTTCGCTCCGCCGGACGGACGATTTCACGCGCCAAATGAGTGGATGTCGATGGCAAACTACGAGACTGGAATACGGGCAATCGCCCGTTACTGGGATGAGATAGCCAGCCAGGAGACCATCTGACCCCCGTGGACCACGACGGACGTTGGTGGATCGCCGCCAGAAGTACTACGCCGAATGGGGGAGTGGACCCGTCCCGTCTGGATGAGTGTTTGAGTGGCAAGTCACTGTTAGGATGCCGGAACGCTGCTCTCCGACGAGATCTGCCTGGAGGCACCTGTGACCACAACCGATAGACCGTCAGACGCCGAGGCGGGACCGCCTCAACTCACGTGGCGACTCGACACCGACAACGGCAGCATGGTTCCTCGTTCGGCGCTGGATGTCCTGGTCGACCTCAACGACAACGTGTCCAGCGGAAAGTTCGGCGAGTACCAGCCGGTCCCTCTCGGTTTTGGTCTGCTCGACAAGACCATCGGCGGCGGCTTGAGGCCGGGGGAGCTACTGCTCATCGGCGGAGCGCAGGGCACCGGCAAGACCACGATGGCCCTGCAGATGGCCCGCAACGTTGCCTCCAGCGGCCAGGCCAACGTCCTGTACATCTGCTTCGAGCACGAAGAGCAGTACCTGCTCAACCGGCTCGTGGCGCTGGAGTCTGCTCTGGCGCACCTGCCGCAGAAGACGGGCGCGATCAAGGTCCAGGATGTCCGCAAGGAGATCCTGTCCTCGTGGATGGGCGAGGGGACCGGCGGGGCGGGCCTCACGGCCAATCAGAAGCTGCGGCCGAGCCTCGATCGAATTGCGCGCTACGGCCAGAACCTGTTCCTCCTGCGCGGCTCCCAGACTGCCAGCACGATCGACAACCTTCGCAAGCTCGTCCAGCAGCATCGAGTGCTCTCGGGCGACAGGCGACTGCTCGTGGTCGTCGACTACATGCAGAAGGTGCCGATGTTCCCGGAGCCGAGCACCGAGGCCGAGAAGGTCACGTTCATCATCAACGGGCTCAAGGACATCGCCCTGACGGAGCAGGTGGCGATGATCTCGATCGTGGCTGCCGACAAGGAGGGCCTGAAGGCGCAGCGCCTGCGCAACCACCACCTGCGCGGATCGTCGGCCATCAACTACGAGGCCGACATCATCCTGATCATCAACGAGAAGTACCATATCGTTGCCAAGGTCAACATCGAGTTCAATCCGTATCAGGCCCAGCGCTTCCGCGATTGGGTGATCGTCACGGTGGAGAAGAACCGCGGCGGCCAGGACAACGTAGACCTCGAGTTCGAGAAGCACTTCGAGTACTCGTGCTTCGATCCCAACGGACGGACCGTCCAGGAGAAGCTCATCGAGGAGCGTCTCTACAACGAGTGACCGGGGAAGTCCGATGAGCTGGGACCGCAACGCGGGCGGCGGGTCGCGAGTGCCGCGAGCCCAGGGCGGAAGACGTCCCTTCGTGCGGCCGCCTGACGATCCTCCGGGCACGAGCCGGCTCTTCGTGGCCGTGCCGGTGGCGGAAGACGTTCGACTCGCCGTCGGCGCGCTGATGGAGGAGGTAGCCGGTGCCCCGATCGACCGGCGGGCGTTTGGACAGCCGCGCTGGGTTCGCGTCGACGGGCTGCATCTAACGTTGCGCTTTCTCGGGGCGACGCCCGATGCCCACCAGGGGGATGTGGCCGCCGCGATTGTCGCCGCAGCCCAGGGCACCGCGCCGTTCCGGGTCGTCCTGTCGGGGGGCGGCGCCTTCCCGAACGCGATTCGTCCACGCGTCCTGTGGCTGGGCATCGTCGAAGGCGCGGACGAGCTGAGTGCTCTCGCGCGTCGCCTCGGGGACTTAATGGCGCCGCTCGGCTGGCCGCCCGAGACCCGGCCGCTGACTCCGCACCTGACTCTGGCGCGCACGGACGGAGTGCCGGGCGCGGATGAACGGGCCCGTCGACTCGCCGAAGTGGCAGGTGACCGGCGGCTGGAGTGGGGGGCAGACCGGATCATCCTTTACAAGAGCATCCTCGGCCACGGTCCGACGCATTACGAATCGCTTGCCGAGGCCCGACTCACCGAGGGGGCATGAGGTGGCCTTGCCGAGCGTGACGGCCGATACCCACGAGCCGGCGTCGGGCGTGCGCCGGCACCTTGCGCCGGTCCCTCGATAGCCGCTAGGCTTTGCACGGCCACAGTCGTTGTTGGGGCGACCTCGGGCACCTAGCAGCCAGTGTCGCCGGCATCGCCGGCGAGGAGGAGTTGGATGGTCGAGCGCACCCGTTACATGCTGGGCGAGGATCAGATTCCGCGCGCCTGGTACAACATTTCGGCCGACCTGCCGGTCGCGCAGTTCCCGCCCCTTCATCCGGGCACCCATCAGCCGCTCGGTCCGGCGGACCTGGCTCCGCTCTTCCCGATGGCGCTGATCATGCAGGAGGTCTCGACCGAGCGCGAGATCGAGATCCCGGATCCGGTCCGAAACCTCTACAAGCAGTACCGCCCCAGCCCGCTTGTCCGCGCCCTTCGGCTGGAGAAGGCACTCGACACGCCGGCCCACATCTACTACAAGAATGAGAGCGTCAGCCCGGCCGGCAGCCACAANNGGCGCCGGCCAGTGGGGCAGCGCTCTCGCTTATGCCGGCGCCATGTTCGGCGTCGAGGTCAAGGTCTACATGGTCAGGGCCAGCTACGACCAGAAGCCGTACCGGCGCCTGATGATGGAGACCTACGGGGCCAGCGTCGTGGCCAGCCCGAGCGAGGAGACGGCGGCCGGTCGAGCCATTCTGGCCGAGCATCCGGACAGCACCGGCTCCCTCGGCATCGCCATCAGCGAGGCCGTTGAGGACGCGGTCATGCGCGAAGATACCCACTACTCGCTGGGCTCGGTCCTCAACCACGTCATGCTCCACCAGACGATCATCGGCCTCGAGTCGATCAAGCAGATGGAGATGGCCGGCGAGGAGCCCGACGTCATCATCGCCTGCGCCGGCGGCGGCTCCAACTTCGCGGGCCTCACCTTCCCGTGGTTGGGTCAGACATTCCGTGGTGGGCGCAAGTACCGGGTCATCGCGGTCGAGCCTGAAGCCGCGCCGAGCATGACCCGTGGGCGCTACGCCTACGACTACGGCGACACCGCCAAGTTGGCGCCCGTGGTCAAGATGTACACCCTGGGCCATGACTTCATCCCGGAGCCGATCCACGCCGGCGGGCTCCGTTACCACGGCATGTCGCCGCAGGTCAGCCTGCTCAAGCACGAGGGCTTCATCGAGGCCCGCAGCGTTCATCAGCGCCCTTGCTTCGAGGCGGGCATCCAGTTCGCTCGAACAGAGGGCCTGATCCCGGCGCCTGAGTCGACGCACGCAATACGCGCTGCGATCGACGAGGCGCTCGAGGCCAAGAAGACGGGCGAGAAGAAGGTCATCCTCTTCAACCTGTCCGGCCACGGCTACTTCGACATGACGTCGTACCAGCGCTACCTCTCGGGGCAGCTGGAAGACTACGAGTATCCGGCCGAGGAAGTCAGGCACGCCCTCGAGGCCGTGGAGGCGTAACCCGCACCCGTTCCGCAACGAAGAGCCGCGCCGCTGGCGCGGCTCTTCAGATTCTCAGGCAGGGAAGTGTCGGGAGACAGCCGATCGCGAGCCATCGTCTGTCGGGAGACAGCCGATCGCGAGCCATCGTCTGTCGGGAGACAGCCGATCGCTTTGAGGAGGATTTGCGATCGGCGAAGCGGGCTGAGTTCGGAGCGGGTCGCCCCGGGGGGAGCGAAGCGACCCGCCGATACGGCCACTTGCCCGAGCGGCCGTCGTATCGCCGTTGCCGGCGAACGCGATAGATGATCGTGCAGGTTGCCAATGCGGTCATCGTCAATCCGACGTATTCCCGTTGCCACGTTCAGAGTCCCCGGAAATGCGCCCGGGCGGCGGATTGTATGTGGCCGCGGATGGCGTAGCATCGAGTCATGCCACGCCTCGCTTGCCATAAATGCGGACGAACGATATGGGCCACCGCGCCACTGGCCAGCCTCTTCGCGGAAGAGCGGCGTTGTCCGAGATGTGGGGCGTCGCTTCAGGACGATAGACGCGTCGTCGATCGGCGGCAATTCCCCCGGCGAGAGATCAAGGTTGGCGCCTCACCGACCGGTGAAGAGAGACGCTTACAGGACCGCCGGACCGCGCAGCGTCGCAGGACCGCCTGACAGACGCGGGGACGGCCGAAACGGTGCCCGGCCGGGGGGTCGATGGTTCCTTCGGGGTCGGACGCCGGTCGCTAGAAAAGGTTGTCGTCCGATTTGGGCGGCTCGACCAGTCGATGGCGCAGCGCGAAGGCCACCGCTTCGAGCTTGGAGTGGACCCGCAGCTTGCCCATGATGTTCTGGACGTGCGTCCGAAGAGTGTTCGGCGCGATGTAGAGACGCTCGCAGATTTCGGGCGTGGCAAGACCCTCCGTCAGAGCCTTGAGCACTTCGAGTTCGCGCGGCGTCAAAGGCTCGATCTGTCGGCGCTCGGTGCCGCGCTCGCGGGCCGCGGCCACGCGCTGGGCGATGCCGACGATCACGGAACGGGGCAGGAGAGTCTCTCCGGCGTAGGCGGCACGGACCGCGTTGACGACCTCGTCGATGGCCCGGTCCTTGGTCAGATAGCCATCGGCCCCAGCCTGAATCGACTCGAGCACGGTCTCATCGTCGGTCAGCGCCGTCAGCATCACGACCCGAGCCGCGGGCCAGCGGGCTTTGATGGCTCGAGTGGCTTCGGCGCCGGTGCCGTCGGGCAGGCGGTAGTCCATGAGGACCACATCCAGCCTGTCGCGGGCCATCGCCTTGGCCTCGGCGACGCTTCCGGCAACGCCCGCGACGATGATGTCGGACTCGCGGCTGAGCATCTGTGACAGGGCGCCTGTCAGCAACTGGTGGTCATCGACGAGGAGGACACGTATGGGCCGCGTTTCGCCGTACGATTCGGTCATCTTGTCAGTCGCCCCCTGACGGCTTCGCGTCCTGCGCATTGAGTAGAAACCATGGGCCAAACGCCGTAACGCATTCTAGCCGAGCCTTCATCGAAAGGACACTAATCCATTCGTGTGCTTGGTATATAGCATGAGCCCTGTCCAACCCGGGTGCCCGAATGGGCCGGACCTTCCGGCGGAGGGCGAGTGGGACCGGGCGGCACCGACGGCCACCGGCGCGAGGCCACCCGGCCATAATGACGTGGTGAGAGTCTCCATCGTCGGCTTCGGTCTTATCGGCGGTTCCATCGCCCGAGCCCTGCACGAGAGAACCGAGCCGGGGCAGTGGCACGTGACGGCCTGGAGCCGGAATCCGGCGCCCGTTCAGAAGGCCAATGCCGACGGTGCGGTCGACGTTGCCGCCGGCTCTCTCGAGCAGGCCGTTCGCGACGCCGACATCGTCATCCTCGCAGCCCCGCCGTTGACATGCCTGGATCTCATCGACCAGCTCGGTGGCCCACTGCGAGGCGCGGCGTCGGAGGATTGCACGTTCACGGACGTTGCCAGCGCCAAGGCTCGCATCGTCGCCCGGGCGGACGCAGCGAAGCTGCCCTTCATCGGCGGGCATCCCATGGCCGGCCGCGAACTCAGCGGCTACGGCGCCGCCTTGCCGGACCTGTTCGTCCAGCGACCGTGGGTCACGGTGATCGGGCGGTTCGCGCGGCTGTGCGACGGCGAGCGGATCGGAGAGCTTATCGAGGCCTGCGGAGCCATCCAGATACCGATGCACGCTGCCGCCCACGACAGCGCGGTCGCGGCCATCAGCCATATGCCCCTGGTGATCTCGACGGCGATGGTCGAGGCCGTGGCCGGCAGTCTCGGCGAACCTGAGCATGAGGATTGGCGGGCCGCCGAAGTTCTGGCCGCCACAGGTTGGGCGGGCATGACGCGCCTGGCGAAGGGCGAACCCGGAATGGGTGCCGGCATCGCCGCCACCAACTCGGCCGCGATTGCGGGCCGGCTGCGGGATGTCAGAAAGGTCATCGACGGCTGGATCAAAGAGCTCGAGCGCGAAGGCGGCCCGGACGCGGATCAGTTGCTGGCGCGCTTCACGTCGGCTCGGCGGCGCCTCGTGGAACCCGATCGACAATGAGCGAGGGGGATCCGGAACTGGTCTACGCCGTCGCTCGCGACGCCCTCTTCGGTGACGTCGATCCTTGGTTGGGTGTGAAGCGGGACGGCGTGGGGGCAATCCTCGAGAGAGCGGAGAGTGCGGGTCGGTACGTCCCCAGGCCCGGAGCCGAGACCGACCGCTCCATCAAACAGATCATTCCGTATCTGGTCCTGCGCGACGGCGATCGATTCTTCCTGATGAAACGAACTCGCGCGGGCGGCGACGCCCGACTCCACGACCACTACACCATCGGAGTCGGCGGTCACCTCAATCCCGGCGACGGCGGAATACTGGGCGGCCTGGCCCGCGAGTGGCGCGAGGAGCTGGATGCGAACTTCCTGCCCGAGTTCAAGTTCGTCGGCCTGCTGAATGACGATACCGTCGATGTCGGCCTGCACCACCTCGGGATCGTCTACCTGGCCGAGGCCGCGGGCCGGTCGGTTGGAGTCAGAGAGACGCACAAGCTGAGTGGCTCATTCGAGGACCTGAGCGCCGTTCGAGGCGTTTACGACCGGATGGAGACATGGAGCCAGCTGGCGCTCGACGCGATCGCGGGAGCCGATCCCGGCGGACGGCCGTCGGGGCGCGGCGCGGAACGCGAAATCTCCGAATGAACCGATCGGGGGATGCGAGAGTCACACCTTTGAGCGACCCATCCGGGCCGTCAAGAGAGCGTGGCATGTTCGCTAAGGAAGCCTATTTGACCTCCGACGTCGTGCGAACCTCCGTGCGGCCATCCATTGTTCGCGACCGAGCCTTCGACGCGGTCTTCGTGTCGGCGCTGGAGCCGGAGCTCCCGATGGCCTACAGGCTGGCGGGGTACTTGATGGCCGACCAGGCCGAGGCCCAGGACGCCGTGCAAGAGGCCTCCGTTCGGGCGTGGCGAGGCTGGGGGAACCTCCGCGAACGGGATCGATTCCACTCCTGGTTCAGTCAGATTCTGGTCAACGTCTGTCGCACGCGGCTCCGCCAGCGGAGCAAGCGACGGACGCTCGATGTGGACGAGGTGGATCTCGAAAGTGGGGATCCGTTCCGCGCCTCGCTGGCACGTGATGCCATCGGCCGCGCTCTCTCGTCCCTTAGCCGGGAGCTGCGGATGGTCGTCGTCCTACGGTACTGGGGGGAGTTGTCACTCGCCGAGATCGCCGACCGACTGAACATACCCGTCGGCACGGTCAAGTCGAGACACCACGCCGCTCTACAAGTCCTGCGCCGCCGTATCGAGCCGGCGGAAGGGGGCACCCGATGAACGACTCCGAACTCAACGACGGGCTGGACCTCGAGATGGATCGGCGGCTGACGCAGTTCGCCCGTGGGACGCGGGAGCCGGCTTTGCCGGACGAGGTCGCCGAGCTTCCCTGGACGGTCCAGCTCGGCACGCCGCGCAGGAAACCGTTCGACTTCCTCTCGAACCTTCCGGGCGGTTTCTCCGGCTTCCGGCGAACGGCTTTCTCGCTGGCTCGGGTGGGCGCGACCCTGGCCGTGGCCGGGTCATTCCTGCTCGTGGTGGGAGGCTCCAATGGGAGCGGTAGCGCCGCCGACATCGTCCCGCCGGTTCCGACGCCGCACCCCATTGGTGTCGTCGCCGCGCCGAGCGGGCCCGAGGTGGTGATCGTGACGACCAATGGTGTCGTCGACGACGTCATGGCCGACTACATTGCGGGCGCGGTTCGTCGCGCCGAGTCCGATGGGGCGGCCGCGGTCATCATCGAGCTGAACACACCCGGCGGAAGCCTGGACGCGATGTCCCGGATCGATACGTCGCTCCACTCGAAGATCCCGACAATTGTTTGGGTGGGGCCGTCCGGGGCGATGGCAGCCAGCGCCGGCACCTTCATCACGCTCTCGGCCAACCTGGCCTACATGGCCAGCAGCACGAGCATCGGGGCGGCCTCACCCGTGGCCGCAAACGGTGCGGACATCTCGACGGCCTACGGCCAGACCGAGGCCGCCAAGACTATGAGCATCGCCTCCACCACGATGCGAGCCATCGCCCAGGAGCGCCATCCTGACGCCGTTGCCTGGGCAGTGGCCACAGTCGAGTCCGCGCAGTCCTACTCAGCCCAGGAGGCCCTCGCCGCCAAGGGCATCAACGGAATGGCGGACAGCCTCGCCGACGTCCTGGCTCAGGCCGACGGCCAGACGGTCACCACCTCGGCCGGGCAGGTCGTCGTCCATACCAAGGGCGCTGCGACCGTTACCGTCAACGAGGACGTGATCCAGTCGTTCCTGCACACCCTGGACGATCCCAACATAGCCTTCATCCTGTTGGTCCTCGGCGTCCTGCTGGTGGTCATCGAACTGTTCCACCCGACCCTGGTGATGGGCATCACGGGCGCGCTGTGCCTGGCCCTCGCCTTCTATGGATCGGGCAGCCTGCCACTCAACGTTTTGGGCGTGGTACTGGTCATTCTCGGCATAGGGATGCTCGTGCTCGAGCCAAATCTGCCCAGTCATGGCCTGTTCGCCATCGGCGGCGTGGTGATCTTCATCGTGGGTGCCGTGGCCTTCTACGGGTCGCCGGGTCCATACCTCCCGAGCGCGGTCGTGGCCTGGCCGATCATCATCACCATGGCTGCGGCGGCGGCGGCATACGGGCTGCTCCTGGTCGGCATGCTGATGCGCCTGAGGCGGCAACCGATACCGGTCGGGGCAGGACTCGTAGGCATAGACGGCGTCGTCGGAAAGGCCGCGCGAGTCGAGAAGGATCTCTCGCCTGCTGGCACTGTCTACGTCGGCCGCGAGTCGTGGTCCGCCCGAACGAAGGACGGCAGCGCGGCCGCGCGCGGGTCGAACGTCAAAGTCGTCGGTCAGGAAGGCCTGACCCTCATCGTCGAGAAGCTCGACTAGAACTCTGAGATCTTGGAGGAAAGAGCGATGGATTCGATGACGGTGCTCCTGGTCGTCGGGATCGGGGTGCTGGTCTTTCTCTTGTTCGTCTTTGCGTCTTCGATCCGGATCGTTTCCCAATGGGAGCGGATGGTCGTCAAACGCTGGGGCACCATCAACCCCGGCCTGGTGCGCGACCCGGGCATCCGGTTCCTGATCCCCTTCGTCGATGTGGGGCTCAAGGTCGACATCCGCGAGCAGTTCATCGAGGTTCCGCGCCAGACGGCCATCACCAAAGACAACGCCCCGCTCAGCGTGGACTTCCTCATCTACTGGAAGATCGTCGACCCGTTGATGAGCATCGTCAACGTGGCCAACTTCTCCGGCGCTCTGCAGGGCGTGGCCGCCACCTCTCTGCGGTCCGTGATCGGAGACATCCCGCTCGACGACGTTCTGTCGCAGCGCGAGCGGATCAACGAGACCCTTCGCAACAAGCTCGATGAGGTCACCGAGCGGTGGGGCGGCAAGGTCACCACAGTCGAGATCCGCGAGATCCTGCCGCCGCCGGCGGTGCAGGAGGCGATGAACCGGCAGCTGTCGGCTGAGCGAACTCGCCGCGCAGTGATCACCGAGTCCGAGGGCACGCGCCAGGCCACCATCAACGTGGCCGAGGGCGACAAGCAGTCGGCGATTCTACGGGCCGAAGGTGACCGGCAGGCCGCCATCCTGCGGGCGCAAGGCTTCAGCAACGCGCTGCAGACGATCTTCGAAGCGGCCAAGGGCATCGATCAGAAGACGATGGCACTGCAGTACCTCGACGCTCTCAAGGCGCTCGGTGCAGGGCCGGCGACCAAGTTCGTCATCCCGCTCGAGTTCACTCAACTGATCGGGCCCATTGGGGCCATGGTGAAGACCGGAATGGCAAAAAGCTCCGACGACAAGCCGTAGTCGAACCAGAACGGCCGGGGCGGGGATTGACGAGCGGACCCTGCCCCGGCGCCCTGACTTGACGCGCGCCGCCTATAATCTCTCGGTCCGTCCCGACCGATAGTGCCAATGGTGGGCAGCCGCGCTCCGGCTGTGCTCCTTGAGCGGTGGATGCCACGCGTATCAGGGTGTAGCAATGGCTATCAGGATCCTCGTCGTCGACGCCGACCCGACCGTGCAGCGGGCGTTGGGCCACGCCCTGGCGCAGGCCGGCTACGAGGTTCTGGCCTCGGGCGAGGGCGGGGAGGCCCTGCGCATCGTTCGGTCGGACAGGCCGGCGATGGTTCTCGTCGCGGCGAACCTGCCGGGCATCGATGGCTTCACCGTCGTCAATCGCCTGCGCATGGAGGACGGGCCGTCCACTCACACGCCGGCGATCCTCCTGCTGCCCGAGAACGAGGCTGAGGCGCGCGGCAAGGCTCTCCGATCTGGGGCCGACGACTATCTGGTGAAGCCGTTCCACCCGGCCGAGCTGATGGCTCGAATGCGCAGCCTGCTGGCTCGCTACAAGCCGGACGAGCAGTTCAACCCACCGACGCCAAGCCGAACGGCCCATGTCATCCCCGCGGCGCCACAGGCACCCCGCAGGCGTGAGCCCGCCCGAGTGGTGATCTTCTACGGCGCGAAAGGTGGCGTGGGCACAACGACGATCGCTATCAATGCCGCGATCGCGCTGCACAAGGAACTCGGGCGGCGAGTCTGTTTGATAGACGCCAACCTTCAGTTCGGCGACCACCGCGTCTTCCTGGATCTGGGCCTGGACCGCATGAGCGTCGTCGACCTCGCCACCGCTCAGGGTCTGGACATTGATCTGATCCAGCAGGTGCTCGTCAAGCACGAGTCGGGCATCGAGCTGCTCCTCGCGCCGCCCTCGCCGGAGACCGCCGAACTCGTCACCCAGGACCATCTGCCGAACATCATCAGCCTGATGGCGAGCGAGTTCGACTACATCATCGTCGACATCGACAAGCGTCTTGACGAGGTCAATCTCCGGATCATGGACGCGGCCGACGCGATATACGTAGTCATGACGGCCGACCTGCCCTGCCTGAAGAACGTCCGCCTGGTGCTAGAGACGATAGGCCACCTCGGCTACTCGGCCGACAAGGTCAAGCTCATCCTGAACCGCTGCAACGCCTTCACGGGCATCAACGTCAAGAACGCCGAAAGCGCCCTGAAGCGCCAGATCGACTTCCAGATCATCAACGAGTATCGATCCGCGATCGGGGCCCTCAACAGCGGCGCGCCGTTCATGTACACCAAGTCGGACTCGATCCTCGGCAAGAACGTCCTGGACTTCGTCAAGGACATGGAGAAGGACTTCGCCGAGCATCCGCAGCCTGCCCGCACCCCGCGCTAGGGTCGCGGCCGATCCAGGTGACCGATAAGGGTCCGATAAGCCGCAGGTGATCGGCCGAGCGTAGCTTCGGCCCGTGCTCGCATCACTTCTCTCAGCCACGCTGCACGGCCTCGACGGGCGGCCGATCCGGGTCGAGGTAGACGTGGCCCCGGGACTGCCGGGCTTCACCATCGTGGGTCTGGCCGACACGGCCTTGCAGGAAGCCCGAGAGCGAGTCCGCGGCGCCATCAGAAACAGCGGCTACGAGTACCCGCCGCGGAGGATCACCGTCAACCTGGCTCCGGCTGAGCTGCGCAAGAGCGGGGCGTCGCTGGATCTTGCCATCGCGCTTGGGATCCTGGTGGGGTCGGAACAGGTCAGCGCGAACGGCCGCTGGGCAGTTCTTGGCGAGCTGTCGCTGGGCGGCGAACTGCGTTCCATGCCCGGCTTGCTACCGATGGTCGCGGCGCTGGGCCGGCGCACAGTCAAGCGAATCGTGGTCCCGCTGGACGGTCTCGCCGAAGCCAGGCTGGCCTGCGATGTCGACGTCGTCGCGGCGGCCACGCTGGCCGAGGCCGCCGTGCTGCTCCGCGAGAGCCGTCGGGGCCGGGCCCGGGTGCAACCGCCGCGTGTGGAACTGGCCGCCGACGGCCTGGGCGAGCGAGTCGGGTCGGATCGGGGATGGGGGATTGGCGTCGCATCTGAGATGGGCCCGGACCTTGCCGAAGTCCGCGGCCAGCTCGAGGCCAGGCGGGCCCTCGAACTGGCTCTGGCGGGCGGACACAGCATGGTCATGATCGGCCCACCTGGCTCAGGCAAGACGCTACTGGCGAGGACCGTGCCGGGTCTCCTGCCGGCACTGGATGATCAAGAGGCCAGGATTGCCACGATAATCGCCTCGGTTTCTGGGTCCGAGCCCCTGACGGACCTGGTGCGAGCTCGGCCCTTCCGCTCGCCCCATCACACGATCTCGTATGCGGGGATGGTCGGCGGAGGGCCCCTCCTGTCGCCCGGCGAGGTGACGCGCGCCAACGACGGAGTCCTGTTCCTCGATGAGTTGCCGGAATACGATCGGGCGACGCTCGAGGCCTTGCGGCAGCCGATGGAGGACGGTGAGGTCGCGATCTCCAGGGTCGGCCGAGCGGCTGTGTTCCCGTCGCGCTTCCAACTCATCGCGGCGATGAACCCATGCCCGTGCGGGCACGCCGGCGAGGGAGACGGCCGATGCCGCTGCCAGCCCGGAATCGTGGATAGATATACCGCCCGCGTCTCGGGTCCGCTTCGGGATCGAATAGACATATGGGTCCACATGCCGAGGGTTGAGCCGGCCGAGTACGTGCTGTCGGGTGCGCATGAGGGATCAGATCGGGTGGCGGCGCGTGTCGTCGAGGCGCGCCGGCGGCAGATGCTGCGGAGCGGCCGGGTCAACTCGCGGCTCAGCGGCCGAGCTCTGCGGGGGGCATGCGCGCTCGGCCAAGCCGAGCAGGCCCATGCCGTGAGGTTGGCAGAGATGGATGGATGGAGTGCGCGTGGCATCGAGAGGCTCCTGAGAGTGGCTCGAACGGCCGCCGATCTCGAGGGCGTCGAACGGGTCGCTGAAACGCACCTGGACGAAGCCGCGCGGTTCCGTTCGCCCACCGGGCGCTGCCTCGGCTTCGCGGTCGCCGGTTGATCGATGCTCGGAGTGCAGAGCCTTGGGCCGGTCATCACTCGTCGAGTGGCAGAGGACGAGGAGCCGATGTCCGCGACCACGCCGACTTCCCGATGCCCGCGGACGGTGGACCGTGCGGCGATGGACCTCGAGCGTGACGCCTGGGTCGTACTCCTGTCTGTAACGGGGCTGGGACCAGTCAGCTTCGGCGCGCTATTGGCCGCGTTTGGGTCGGCCCGAGCGGTGCTGGCCGCGGCATCGGCACCGGCGGGACCGGCTCGGCTTCTGCAGGCTCTGGCCGACGCGGCCGCCAGCCCTGACGGAGACCCGGCTGCCGTTTTCGACGCGTGCGCCTCCGCGGAGACTGAGGCCGGCTTGCCGCCCAGCGGGTTTCCGACGCCCCGGCGCCGCCAGTCGATCGGCGCCGATCTGGCGACGCGCATCTGTGAGGCTGCAGTCGGCGGCGCCGGGGAGGTCGAACGAGTCCGCGCCTTGGGCCTGACGGCGATCACCCTCGAAGAGCCCGAGTACCCCGCGAGATTACGAGAAGTCGAACTGCCGCCGCCGTTGCTGTACCTGCGGGGCTCGGCTGATGCCCTGTCCGCCCGGAATGCCGTGGCCGTCGTCGGTACCCGCTGGCCGACGGACAAAGGCCGTCTGATCGCGGGCTGGATCGGCTCCGCCATCGCCCGAGCGGGTGCGGTCGTGGTCTCCGGGTTGGCAGTCGGGATAGACGGAGCCGCCCATGCCGCAGTCGTCGGCGAGGGTGGGCAGACCGTCGCCGTGTTGGGTGGCGGACACGCACGACTATTCCCGAAGGCGCACGAGCGTCTCGCGGACGCGATCGTCGCCGCCGGCGGAGCCGTGGTTTCGGAACTCCCGCCCGACACCAGCCCCAGTCGAGGGACCTTCCCAAGGCGAAATCGGCTCGTCAGCGGTCTCTCGGACGCGACGGTCGTGGTCGAGGCGGGGTGCCGAAGCGGGGCCCTGATCACCGCCGGCTGGGCCCTCGAGCAAGGCCGAGAGTGCTTCCTCGTACCGGGCCCGTTCGACTCGCCTGCCAGTGCCGGTTGCCATGCCTTCCTGCGCAGCTTCCCGGGTCAGGCTCGCCTGGTCTCGGGCATCGCCGAATTGCTCGAGGACCTCGATCTCGGTGGCGGCGCGGGATCTGGTGTGGCCGTTGCGCGTGGGCCGGGCGCGCCGAAGAACGGGCCGTCGACGCGACAGACCCAGCCGGGCGGACGGCCCTCCCCCTCGGTACCGGGCGCCGGACGGGCCGCCGTCCTGGCGTCTCTCGGCCCCGTCGAGCGTGCTCTGGCTCAGGAGTTGCTGCTCGGTCCGGCGACCGCGGACCAGCTGGCACTTCGCACTTCACTGGCCGGCGCGGCTGTGTTGAGTGCCCTCACGCTGCTCGAATTGCGCGGTCTGGCGACGGGCGCATACGGTCGGTATTTGCCGTCCGGGAGGCTCGCGGCCTGGTCTGACGGGCCAGGATCGCGGCTCTCAGAATAAGGCGTCAGGCCTTCCCGGCGACCTCAGAGAGCCGTCGATGTGGGCGGGCGCGCGCGCTCCATGCGCAGCCCGGCCCATTTGCCTGATCTTCCGGGCCGGTGTTACCCTGCCGACGAGACGCCAACCGGGACACTGCTCCCACCGCTACAGGAGGCAACCTCGTGCGGAAGATTGCGGCCGTTCTGGTGGCAATTCCCTTCATCCTCTACCTCTCCGCCAGCTCTCTGGTTCGACGCCTCACGTCGGGCCGGGGGCCTGCTCCGGTCGAGCCCGTGCAGCCGGACCCGCGCGCAATGGCGGTTCGAGTTGGCCCGCCGGAGAAGTTGGCCTCGCCGATGGTCCCGGTGCTGCCCCGCTCGCTGCCCATGGCCCATCCGCTGGCAACGCCGCGTGCGGTGTCCGCGCCGATTGACCTGGGGCCGATTGACCTCGCATCGCCGCGTCGGAAGCTCCCTAAGGCGGGCACGCTCCAGGCCGGCATCGTCGGCGGGGCGGTGGCTGTGCTGGTTGCCGCCCTCCTGATCGGCCTCCCGGCCAAGCAGGTTGCGGGCGACGCCCCGCCAACGTTCGCCCCACTCGCGCCCCAGGCAAGTGCCACCAGGGCGGACAACCAACCGCTCGACGCGCCATTCCAGGTCCAGTTCACCAAGCCGATGAACCAGGTATCGGTCGAGAGCGCCATCGCTATCTCGCCGTCCATCCCGGTCCAGTACACCTGGGATGTGACCGCTCAGGTCCTCTCGATCGTTCCGAATCCTCACTGGCAGCCGAACCAGCGCTATTCCGTGAAGATCCCGTCGGCGGCGACCGACCAGGAGGGGCTGGGACTGGCGACCGAGATCGATACGTCGTTCGATTCGGGCCCGGCGACCACCGGTACGATCGTGGCGACTCAGAAGACCGGCGACCAGATCTCGCCCGCGACGACCTTCCAGCTGACGTTCACGCGGCCGGTCAAGCTCGCGACGGTGATCCTGCGCTTCACGATCACTCCTACGGTACCGGTCGCCATCGTCGGCGACGATCCGACGGACGCCGCCTCTCAGGTATTCACCATGACGCCAAAATCCCAGCTGGCGTCCAACACCGACTACGCGATCTCGTTCGTCGACGGTGGTACGGACTCCGCCGGAGCCAACCTGCAGACGGTGGCCTCTCTAGCGACCACGACTATGACCGCTCCGTCCGTGGTCAGGTTCAGGCCGCAGGATGGGGCCATTTCCTATGACACCAACCAGGTGATCTCGGTCCGGTTCACGGTTCCGATGGACGAGAAGACGACGGCCGCGGCTTTTTCGGTCACGGTGAACGGCGCGGCGGTGTCCGGTAGCCTCTCCTGGTCGGAGGGCGACACGGTCCTGGCGCTCTCTCCGCGCACTTCGTTCAAGATCGGCAGCACGGTCGTCGCCAGAGTCAGCACGGCCGCTCGCGCCGCCGGCGGACTTCATGTGGCCGGCACCGCCACGGCTACGTTCAAGGTCTCGAGGCCTGTGTCCGTATCGATCGTCTGGACCGGGGCCAGCGGCGCCGGCACGGCGAAGTGGTATGGGTCGGAGGTCTACTACCTGCAGCTGATGAACTGCACCCGGACCGGTGGCTGGGTCACCTCGGCCGGCTCGTGCAGCACCGAGACGCATCACACGCTGCCGGCCCAGGGCAACATCTCCCTCAACTCCCGCATATCCAGCCTCGTCTCTCGCCCATATGCCAAGTACATGGCCGACAATCGGCTTCTCGACCACTACCTCAACGGCACCAATCCGCACTCCCGGCTGTGCGACTGGGGCGGTTACTGCGGTTCATCGTGGGGCGAGAACATCGCTTCGCCGAGCTCCGCCGGCCAGGGCGGGATGATCGCAATCGAGATCTTCTACCAGAACGAGTACTGGTGCCGGTGCGAGCACTACTACAACATCATGGATCCGTACTTCCACGAGGCCGGCATCGGGGTCTGGTATTCGAACAGCGTCAGGGTCTCGATCGACTTCTACAGTTGACGCCCCAACGGCCGATACGTCCACGAAACCGGCGGAAACTAGCGATCCGATAGGCGTGCTCAGATGATCCGGGATGTTGTCGTCCACATCGCCAACGAGCAACCGATTCTGGTCGACCTCGTCTTCGAGCCGGCCCCCGCCGACGTCGCTCTGATCTGCAGGAATCTCCGGCTGATGAACGGCAAGAAGCCGGTCTTCATCGACAAGATCGATTCGACGTTCGTGATATCGCTCTCCCAGGTTCGGTTCGTCGAGATGCCGCGCACTTCGATGGAGGCGTGCGAGGCCGAGAAGCTGGCCACCGCCGCCGCGGCGAAGGCCGCTTCCGCGGTCGATCAGGAAGACTCCTCGGAGGCGCCCCTCGCCCGACTCGCCTGGCTGACAGGCGGCGGCTCCACACCGGCCGAAGCCCCCGCCCCAGCTCCTGCCGAGACCGCCTCGGCGGCGGCGCCGCTGATCGGGGTTCCCGGCGATGATCTCGACGACGAGTTGCTGAGGCGGATCCGCGAAGTCTGACGCCCCGCCGAGCGAGCACCGGATCGCCCGGAACGGCCAGGTGAGTGGCTGATGCTAGACTCCCGCGGATGANNGTGATCGTCGAGTCGCCCGCGAAGGCCAAGACGATCGAGCGATACCTTGGGCCGGGTTACACGGTGCTGGCTTCCTACGGCCACGTCCGGGACTTGCCCGAGAACCCCGGCAAGAATCAGCTGGGCGTGGACGTCGACCACGATTTCGCGCCGGTGTACGAAGTCGTGGCCGACCGCAAGAAGCAGCTCTCGGCGATCCAGAAGGCGGCCGCGAAGGCCGACCTGGTCTACTTGGCCACAGACCTCGATCGGGAGGGAGAGGCTATCGCCTGGCACGTGGCCGAGGCCGCTCAGCTCGTGCCCGAGCGAACCCGCCGCGTGACCTTCTCGGAAATCACCGAATCGGCCATCAAGCGTGCCTTCGCCGAACCACGCTCGATCGACCAGAACCTTGTCGACGCCCAGCAGGCTCGCCGGATCGTCGATCGGCTGGTTGGCTACACGCTCAGCCCGCTGCTCTGGCGCAAGGTTAGGGCCGGTCTTTCGGCTGGGCGCGTCCAGTCGGTCGCCGTTCGCATCGTCGTCGACCGCGAGCGCGAGATCCGGGCCTTTACGGCGCGCGAATACTGGACCCTCAAGGCGATCCTCATCGCGCCGAACGGCGAGACCTTCGAAGCGGACCTGGTCCGGATCGAAGGAAAGAAGCCCGAGATCGGCGACGGAGAGTCGGCCGAGCGTCATGCCGCGGCCATCCGCGCCGGTCGCCCGATCGTCACGGCCGTCTCGATCAAGAAGACGAATCGCACCCCCGCCCCACCCTTCACGACGTCGAGCCTGCAGCAGGAAGCGAGCCGCAAGCTCGGCTTCTCGCCAAAGCGGACGATGAGCGCGGCGCAGCGGCTCTACGAGGGAGTGGAGACCGACGAAGGCCAGGTCGGCCTGATCACCTACATGCGTACCGACTCGGTTGCGCTCTCCAGCGGCGCGATGGCCGAGGCGGCACGCGTCATCGAATCGCGCTTCGGGCCCAAATACACCACTCCCAAGGGACGCGCCTTCAAGACCAAGACGCGCAACGCCCAGGAAGCCCACGAGGCCATCCGGCCGACGTCGTTCCATCGAGATCCGGACGCGATCGCCAAGCGTCTCGGCAGCGACGAGGCACGTCTATACCGCCTGATCTGGCAGCGCGCCCTGGCCAGCCAGATGGCGGCCAAGGAGCAGGAGACCACGAGTGTGGATCTGGCCGCGGACGGCTACGAGCTTCGTGCCAACGCCACGCGGACGACCTTCGACGGCTTCTCGCGGGTCTACACCGAGGGCCATGACGACCTGGAAGAGGAGGCCGAATGCCGTCTTCCGCCCCTGGCGGAGGGTGACGCTGCCGGGGTGGACTCGGTGGTGCCGCAGCAACACTTCACGGAGCCTCCGCCCAGATACACGGAGGCGAGTCTGATCAAGGCCCTCGAAGAGCACGGCATCGGGCGGCCGTCCACCTACGCGGCCACGATCTCGACAATCCTCGACCGCGGCTACGTCAAGGTCCAGGACCGCAGGCTATACCCCGAGCCGGTGGGCGAGGTCGTTACGGATCTGCTCGTCGACCACTTCGGCGAGTTCGTCGATCTCGAATTCACGGCCCGGATGGAAGACGAGTTGGACGACGTCGCCGATGGCAAGCGGGCCTGGGTGCCGGTCGTTCGAGCCTTCTATACGCCCTTCAGAGCCCGCATCGATGAGAAGACAAAGGAGCTGCGGCGGGCGGACTTCACCACCAAACCATCCGATGAGCTCTGCTCGGAAGGCCATCCGATGGTCATCCGCCTCGGCCGGTACGGTGAGTTCCTCGCCTGCTCCAAGTACCCGGAGCACAAGGAAACGCGTGAACTGCCGGGCTTGGGCGCCAACGGGGCCGGCCCGGCCGGCGAAGGTGGGGCGGATGGTGCCGTAGAGCCGGCCCCTCCGGAGATCTGCCCGAAATGCGGCGCGGCGGACGGCGGAGTCCTGGTCCAGCGGCGCGGACGATTCGGGCCGTTCATGGGCTGCTCGCGCTACCCGGAGTGCGACTTCATAAAGAAGGACGGCCCCCCACCGCCGGCGCAGCTGGCCTTCGAAGTCGCCTGCCCGACGTGCCGGCAAGGCCATCTCGTCACCCGGCGGGCGCGCCGGACCGGGTCTCTCTTCTGGGGTTGCTCGCGCTATCCGACCTGTCGCTTCACCACTTCGCGCGAGCCCCTGGGCGCCGTGCACGATGCCGACGACGGCCCGGTCGGTCGCAACGGCGAGACGGGTTTGTGCCTGTTGTGCGGCGCGCCGGTGGAGATAGGCGGCATCGATGATCTCGTCGGCAAGAGCCTGGCGGGCGGCGAGCCAGATCCTGCGGCTCTGGCCCGGCCGTCGTCGAGCCGACCGCGCCGCACCGGCCGCTCCGGCACGGGCGGGGCCGCTCGGGCATCTGGAGCGCGCAAGACGGCCGGGACTCGCAGCGGCGGCACGCGCCGAGCCGGATGAGCCCCAGGCCGATAGCCGATCCCGGGCCGGCAGCGGCGGCCGAAAGATTCTTCCAGGCCCTCGAGGCGCGCGGTTCGTCGCCCAACACGATCAGGTCCTACCGCACCGGCCTCGGCGCATACCTGGACTGGATTGCGGCCAGCGGTCACGACTGGCGGGCCCCGTCGCGCACCCAACTACGATCCTTCCTCGCGGTTCTCGGTGAGGGTCACGGCAAGCGGACAGTGGCTCAGCGATTGGCTGCCCTTCGATCGTTCTATCGATACACCACCCGTCAGAACCTGACCGACGGGAACCCGCTGGCGGCTCTGGCCACGCCGCGGCAGCCCCGCCGGCTGCCGGAGGTTCTGACGGTGGCCGAGACCGAGAGACTGATCGATGCCGCCGCCGACGGAGGCGATTCGAGCCTCGAAGCGGCGCTGGCGCTACGTGACGTGGCGATCATCGAGACGGCCTACGCCGCCGGACTGCGGATAAGCGAGCTGGCCTCGCTGACGATGAACTCGCTCGACCTCAAACGCGGCGAGGTTCGAGTACTTGGCAAGGGCCGCAAGGAGCGGGCATCGCTTCTGGGGCGGCCGGCGCGAGCGGCGCTGACGCGATACCTCGATGAGGGTCGCCCGGCTCTGGCCCGCCGCTCGAACCAGGCCCGCCAACGCGCCGATCCCTCCGGCCCCGACGATGCCGAGCGCGGCGTCCTATTCCTCAATCACCTGGGCAACGCCCTGGGCGTGAGAGGGCTGCGCTACAGGCTGGAGAGGCTGCGAGTGGCGGCCGGCCTGCCACAAGGCGTCTCGCCGCATACGCTTCGCCACAGCTTCGCGACTCATCTGCTCGATGGCGGAGCCGACCTGCGGGTCGTTCAGGAGCTGCTCGGCCACGAGAGCCTGGCTACGACCCAGCTCTACACCCACGTTTCGCCGGCCAGACTGCGAGCCGCGTACACTGCATCCCACCCTCGTGCGACGCTGTCGGCCGGGGTCCGGCATGTGGACCCCGCGTCTCGGCCGGACTCGAATGCTGACCGCTAGCCCGGGCCAACTCGTCCCGGCGTGGAGGTGGAGCGGATGGCTGATCGGCTGACGACAGAAGCGGAGATGACACCCGAGGGTGCCTCCGGGCGAGCGTCTGTCGTTGACCTCGCTCCGGAGGCGAAGACGTGGGACGGGTTTGTCGCCCGCTCGAACCCGGGCTCATATCTGCAGACCAGTGCGTGGGCTGAGGTGAAGGCGCCGAACGGCTGGCACGCACAGCGGCTGATGGGCTCGATCTTGGGTGCGCCGACCCCAGGCGAGGCAGACCGTGAGTGCGCGTTCGGTGTGCAGATGCTGATTCGCAAGCCGCGCGCCTTCCCCTGGGGCTTCGCGTACGCTCCGCGAGGGCCAGTCCTGGAATGCTGGACACCGGCCGCGCTCGAGGCGTTCACCGTCGCTCTGCGGGGAGCGGTCGCGGCCGTTCCGACCCGCGTCTCTCATGTCCGCATCGAGCCCGAGATCGAGCTGGGCGGCCCCGTCGACACGGATGGCGAGTTCCGCCACGCCCTCCGCGGCAGCGGCTGGCGAGCGGGCACGCCGATCCAGCCGCCGCGCACGAGGCAGGTCGACCTGGGGCGTGACGAGGCCGCGTTGTGGGGGGACTTGCGCAAGAAGTGGCGCCAGTACGTGAACAAGGCTCGCAAGAGCGAGGTCCGCGTCGTCGATGCCACCGTCGATCGATTACCCGAGTTCTACGCGATCTATCGCGAGACCGCGAGGCGGGCAGGCTTCGTGATCCGGACCTACGAATCGTACCTGGGTGTATGGGAGGCCTTTGCGCGGCTGGGCATGGCGCGGCTGCTCATGGCGGAGGGCCCGGACGGTGTGGGGCTGGCGACGCTCTTCCTTCTTCGCGTCGGCGATCGCGTTGTCGAGCCATACGGCGGCATGACCGGCGCGGGCGCCGATAGCCGGGCCAACTACCTCCTCAAATGGGAGGCGATGCGAACCTCGCGCGAGCAGGGGGCTCGGAGCTATGACATGTGGGGCATCTCGCACGAAGGGATCGAGCATTTCAAGGCTGGCTTTGGGGGTCGGGAGATCAAGTATGTCGGCGCCTGGGATCTGGTCCTCGATCCGGCCGGCCGGCTGGCGTTCGACACGGCCCAGGTCTTCCAGGATCGAGTAGGGGCCTGGCGCCACGGCATCAGCAAGGTCCGGGGCCGGCCGCATGCGCCCGCCGACGAGGAAACCGAGTGACCGGTACAGCCGGACGGACAGACGGCGCCACGGATCCGGTCGCGCCGGGGGACCCGACCAACGGCGAGTCGATCGCGGCGATGCTGGCCGCGACTGAGCCGACCGCACCCCGCCGCCTCGGCGACCTGATCGATCGGCTGGATGAGTCGGGACGGCTGAGGGCACTCACATCGAGCGGTCCGGAGGGCCAGGGCGACGACTCGCGTGGTCCGGAACTGCGCGCGACGGAGATCAGCGGCGTCACCTTCGACTCGCGGCACGTCTCGCCCGCGTCCGTCTTCGTCGCGGTCGGGGGCGTCCATGCGGATGGGCATGACTTTGTGGCGGCCGCGGCTCGACTCGGCGCAGCCGCGGCAATCGTCGAGCGGCGCATTGCCGGAGTGGCCATACCCCAGATCGTTGTCGACGATGCCCGCCGGAGCCTGGCCGTCGCCGCGGCCTGGTGGTACGGCGAACCGAGCCGGGAGATCGGCATCGTCGGCATCACCGGCACGGACGGCAAGACCACCACCGCGTTCCTGGCCACCGCGGTGCTGGAGGCCGCCGGCATCTCGACCGGTCTCATCACCACGGCCGCCGTGAAGGTTGGGGCGGTGCGGGTGGCGAACCCGGAGCACGTGACCACCCCGGAGGCCCCGCAGCTGCAGCGGCTACTGCGGGCGATGGTCGTCGCCGGCAACGCGGCCGCCGTCGTCGAAACCACGTCCCACGGGCTCGCCCTGGAACGGGTCGCGCAGATCGCCTACGACATCGCCATCTTCACCAACCTGACCCACGAGCACCTCGAGCTGCACGGCACCTTCGAGGCCTACCGCGACGCCAAGCTCAGCCTCTTCCGCCGGCTCGGTGCCGGTCCTGCCAAGCCGCTCGCCCGGACCTGGCCACGCCTGGCGATCGTGAACGCGGACGACCCGGCGGCACGGCTCTTCGGCGACGCTGCCTTGGACGGTGGGGCTCTGGTCCTGACATACGGCGAGGCCGAGGGGGCCGATGTCCGCGCGACGCGGGTCGAGGAGGGCGGTCGCTCCTTGGGCATCGGTGTGGCCACTCCCCGTTGGACGGGCGAGGTTGAGCTGCAACTCGCCGGGCGGTTCAACGTCCACAACGCCCTGGCGGCGATCGCGCTCGGAGAAGCGCTCGGGCTGACGCAGGGTGAGATCAGCAGGGGCCTGACTGCCGTTGGTGGTGTGCCGGGCAGGATGGAACTCGTGAACTGCGGCCAACCGTTCGGCGTGGTCGTCGACTATGCCCATTCGCCGGCCTCGCTCCAGAAGGTTCTCGAGGCCCTCGGCCCCATGACGTCTGGCGGCGGCGGGCTCATCGCCGTCTTCGGATCGGCCGGGGAGCGCGACATCGGGAAGCGACCGATGATGGGTCGCATCGCCGCCGAGCAATCTCGGTTGGTCATCCTGACCGACGAGGACCCGCGCGGCGAAGACAGCGAGTCGATCCTGGCCGAAATAGCGGCTGGGGCCGAGGAGGCCGGCAAGCGCATCGGGCGGGACATCCTCTGTATCGTTGACCGGCGAGTCGCCATCGAGACGGCCTTCGGTCAGGCCGTGCCCGGGGACGTCGTGTTGCTGGCCGGCAAGGGGCATGAGCAGACGATAATCACGAAGGCGGGACCGCAGCCCTGGGACGAGCGGTCCGAGGCGGTAAGGGCACTTGGCCGTCTTGGATATGGAAACGGATAACGGCGCCACACACGGTCGGGAGGCGAAATAGCGATGCGATCCTGCCTGGTGCAACTGCTGCTGATGGCGGTCGTCGTCTTCGCTCTGGTCTGGTTCGGCCTCCCGTTCGGCGCTAGCTGGCTGGCGACCAACGCCATAGGCGCCGCCGGCTTCAGCGGCACCGACACGAAGGTTGAAGTCTCGGCGAACGTGCCGCCCCGGATTCTGCTCGGCCACGCCGACACGATCAGGCTGACTGCCAGCCAGGTCAGCGTCGGGGACCTGCATGCCGCGACGATCGACGTGAGCCTGCACGATGTGGACCTGATCGATCGGACGATCGGCAGCGTTGCCGGAACGCTGACGAGCGTCCGCGTGCAGGCGCCAAACGGCGATCCGGTCACGATCGACACCGTCACGATCGATGGTGTCGGCACTTCCGCGAACGCCACCCTGACGCTTTCGAACGCCGCGGCCGAGAGCCTGGCCGAGTCGCAGCTCAAGGCCCAAACCGGATTGGCCGGCAAGGTCAAGGTGGCCGCTCCCAACAAGGCCACCCTGACCATCAACGGAAAGACGCAGACGGGCCGTTTGGTGGTCGCCGCCGGCGCGCTCCAGATGGTCCCGGACAGTTCGGCCTTGCCCACGCTGATTCTCATCGATGCCGGTCACGGCAACCCGTTCCAGCTCAGCTCGGTCGCCGTGGGTGCGAGCTCCGTTACGCTCGCCGGGACGATCGATCTGCAGGTGCTCCTCGGGCTGTAGTCAGGGCCGCGCGGCGGGTCCGGACGGACTCGACTGGTAGACTCACTCCGATGTCGATTGAACCGCCGGGACCACCCGCCGAGATCGGGGAGACCGAACCGCGACGCCGGTCGGCACGTCTGCCGCTGGCGGATCGGTTGCGTCTTGGACTGGCCGTCCTGCCGAATCCGGAGTCGCGGTTCCGACACGTTCGAGACGCGGTAGCCCACCACTATCCTCAGGCCGATCTGGCGCCTCTGCGGGCCGCGTTCGAGATGGCCGAGATGGCCCATCACGGCCAGACCCGGGTGACGGGCGAGGCCTATATCAACCACCCGCTGGCCGCGGCTCAGATCCTGGCCGATATCGGCATCGATCCGGTGGCGGTCACTGCCGCGATCCTGCACGACGTCCCCGAGGATTCCGACGTGACCCTGGCCGAGATCGAGGAGCGCTTCGGGTCCGAGGTGGCGCAGCTCGTGGACGGCGTCACCAAGCTGTCCAAGTTCAGCACCCACAGCCATGAGGAGCAGCAGGCCGAGAACATTCGAAAGATGTTCCTGGCAATGGCCGACGACATCCGGGTCGTCCTGATCAAGCTGGCCGACCGGCTCCACAACATGCGCACCCTNNCTTCAAGACGCTCGAGCCGGAGGCGTATCGAGAGCTGGCGCGCATGCTCGACACCCGGCGCAAGGGTCGAGAGGCCTTCGTCCATCGAGCCATCGAGACGCTGCGGCCGGAGCTCCAGACAGCCGGTCTCGTGGCCGAGCTTTCCGGCCGACCGAAGCACCTGTACAGCATCTACAAGAAGATGGAGCGCAAGAGCGCGGAGATCGGCGAGATCTACGACGTCTACGCCATCCGCATCCTGGTCGACGAGATCAAGGACTGCTACGCGGCTCTGGGCGTCGTGCACTCGTTGTGGCGGCCGATCCCGGGTCAGTTCGACGACTACATCGCCGTCCCGAAGCCCAACCTCTACCAGAGCCTCCATACGGCGGTGATCGCCCTCGACGGTCAGCCGCTCGAGATCCAGATCCGGACCCATGCTATGCACGCGGTATCGGAGGTCGGCATCGCCGCCCACTGGCGATACAAGGAGGGCTCGCGGGCCGATCGCGAGTACGACGCGAAGCTGGCCTGGTTGCGCCAGGTCATGGACTGGCAGCGCGACGTATCGGACGCGACCGAGTTCGTGGAGGGCGTCAAGCTCGACGTCTTCCAGGATCAGGTCTTCGTCTTCACTCCCAAGGGCGAAGTCAAGGATCTCCCGGCGGGCGCCACGCCCCTGGACTTTGCCTACCGGATCCACACGGACGTGGGCCACCGGTGTATCGGCGCCAAGGTAAACAACCGGCTGGTGCCCCTGGACTACAAGCTGAAGAACGGCGACATCGTCGAGATCGTCACGACGAAGGGTGAGCACGGGCCTTCGCGGGACTGGATGAACATCGCCCGGACCAGCCACGCCCGCGAGAAGATCCGGCAATGGTTCAAGCGCCAGGAACGCGACGAGAACATAACCCACGGCCGTGAGTCGCTGGAACGCGAACTGCGGCGCCTTGCCAGAACGAGCCTCGGTGCCGTCGGCCAGGACCGAATTCTGGAAATCGCTCGCGCCTACAAGTTCGAGAATCTGGACGACTTCTACGCGGCCATCGGATACGGCGCGATCGGCGCACAGCAGGTCGTGTCGCGCCTTGGCGTCGTCGACGACGCCCAGCTGGCGCTGCCGCCAACCGCGCCCCCGCCGAGTCCGTCGCGTCAGGGTGGCGTGCGAGTAAAGGGGGTGGGGGACCTCCTCGTCCGCTTCGGGAAGTGCTGCCACCCGATCCCCGGCGATCCGATCATCGGCTTCATCACCCGCGGCAAGGGAGTGACGGTCCATCTCAAGAACTGCCAGACGGTTCTCAACGAGCGCGAGACGGCGCGCATGATCGACGTCGAATGGGAGAGCCAGGTCCAGCAGACCTACCCGATCTCGATCCGGCTGGAGGCCTACGACCGGACGGGCCTGCTGTCCGACGTCACCCAGGTCGTGGCCGAAAACAAGGTCAACATCCTGGCCGCGAACGTCGCGGTCACTCCCGACAGAACGGCCACGGTCAAGGCCACGCTCGAGGTCGCTTCGGTGGCCCAGCTGGCTCGCGTCATGAGCCGGCTCGAGCAGCTCAAAGACGTCATCTCGGTCCAGCGCGACCTCAGCTAGCGCGTGCGGTGCGGCCCCGTCCGGTATAGTCATCGAGTCTGTTGCGTGTCCGTCGTGTGTCCGTCGCGCTGGCCCGGCTCGGGAGGTCGAGCGGGGGAACCGGTCAGAAGGAGGTTCGGGTGTCTGACGAGTTCATCTATCCCGAGGGTATCAGCGCCGACGCGCTGAAGGCGCTGTTCGAGGAGGCATACATGGAGGTTTCCGTCGATTCGGACGGCGACCTCATCGTCAAGGACAACTACCGCTGCTACCTTCGACCCGACCAGGATGGGCGACTGATCTCGATCTACGCGATCTTCGGTTGCGCCGAGGGCGCTCTCCCGGAAGACAAGCTGACCTACATCAATCGCGTCAACGATCAGGTCAAGCTGATCCGAGCTTCGGTCTCGTCGAACGGCAAGTTCTTCTTCGACTACTACCTCTCGGTCGAGGGCGGCATCTCGAAGCGCTCCATCGTGCTGTCGGTGCGCCGGTTCTTCTCCTGCCTGGGCTCGGCCCTGCGCGAGGACACCGGGAACGTGGTCGCCTGACCGGCCGAGAAGCTGTGAGACGCGGCGTAGACCGTGTCGAGTCGCTGACATCAATCGCCGCCCGCTAGGATTGGCTCGATGCCGCCATATCGCGCCCCCAGGGGCACAAGAGACCTGCTTCCGGAGACGCGAGCCGGACTGAGCCGCCTGGAAGGACTCGCCCGCTCGCTTGCCGCCCGCTACGGCTATCGGGAGATGGAGATCCCGCTCTTCGAACAGACCGCCGTCTTCGAGCGCGGGATCGGCGAGACGACCGACGTCATCGAGAAGGAGCTGTTCAGGCTCGCTCCGCGATCCGAGGATTCGGAGGCCTGGGCCCTGCGGCCGGAGGCGACGGCCGGAGTGGTCCGGGCGTACGTCCAGCACGGCATGCAGACGTGGCCCCAGCCGGTCAAGTTGACCGTGGTTGGGCCGATGTTCCGCTACGACCGCCCCCAGGCCGGGCGCTACCGCCAGTTCTGGCAGTGGGACGTCGAGGTCATGGGCGATCCGGGGCCGGGCGTAGACGCCGAAGTCATCGAGCTCGGCTGGCGCTTCTACCTCGAGGCCGGCGTGCCCGAGGTCCAGGTGCTCGTCAACTCGATCGGCGACTCGGCCTGCAGGCCTGCATATCTGGCTACCCTGAAGGCCTACTTCGCCCGCCACGAGGCCGAGTTGCCCGAGCTGGAGCGTCGACGGCTCGAGATGAACCCACTGCGGCTGCTCGATTCGAAAGACCCCGCCATGGCGGTGCTGATCGCCGCGGCGCCGATGATCTCCGAGTGTCTGTGCGAGGCGTGCGAGGCTCATTTCGCCTCGGTTCGTGCCCACCTTGATGCCGTCGGAGTGCCCTACCGCATCGAGCCGACCCTGGTTCGCGGGCTCGACTACTACGCCAGAACCGCGTTCGAGTATTACCGCCGCGGGGCCGAGGGCCAGCAGCAGGCCTTGGGCGGCGGCGGCCGATACGACGGCCTGATCGAGCTGCTCGGCGGCCGGCCGACACCCGGCATCGGCTTCGCGCTGGGCCTGGACCGTGTTCTGCTTGCGCTGGAGGAGGCGGGCGCGGAGGCCGGTCGTGAGGCGCCGCCGCTGGCGCTCGTCGCAGGTGCCGATCCCGCCGACACCGTCTCGCGTCTGCGAGTGGCCTCGCTCCTGCGCGCCGAAGGGCTGTCCGTCCGGGCCGAACTGGCGCATCGCAAGCTCGGCCGCCAGCTCGAGACGGCGTCGAAGGAGCACGCCCACTTCGCGGTCATCATCGGCGACGAGCTGGCCGAAGGAAACGTTCAGCTCAAAGACCTCGAAGCGGGCACGCAGCGCCTGGTGCCGCTGGCGGACCTGGCGCGGGAGCTGGCGCGGGCCGCGAAGAGCCACCACCACGGCTGATCGAGGGGCCGTGCGAGGCGCGAATGGTCCGCCAGGCCGGCTGTCGCGTACATAGAGCGAACGATCCGAAACGGGGCCGCCGGGTGGGAGGCGAGCTGTGGTGTCGACCAGACGGGCGATCGGGATCGCCGCGGCGGCGTTGTGCATGATCGCCGTAGCCGGATGCGGCTTCGGCGGTTCGATCGGTCCCGGCGGCCAACCTCCACCGAGTTCGTCGGCATCTGTCGCTGTGCCGAGCCTGCCCGGCACGCCCGGCCACTACGACGATGGCAGGCTGTCGTTCGACTACCCAACTGATTGGCCGGTTCTGGCTGCACGCGTCCCCGAGTCGTGCGGCGTCATATACGTCCTGGCGGTGCTGGGGTTCGGTTCATGGGACCCAGGTGCAAATCAGCCGCAATCGAATGGGGCGATCCTGTGCGGTATCGACACAGTGACTGTTCACCCCGGCGGCGTTGTCGTTCGCATCTACTGGCGTGACGGAGGGCCCGCGCCCGTGTGCGGGGGCGACACACAGGCCAACGCCACGTTTGCCCTCAACGCCGTCCAGGAGCGGGTGGACGGCGCCGTGACCAGCTGGGAGATCAGGGTTCCGGGTGGTGAGTTCGGCATGCCCAATAACCCCGTCGTCGAGGTCCACACCTCCGACCAGGCCCAATTGGCCAGAGCAGAGGCAGTTGTCGCGAGCTTCCGCTGGGGCGCGTCGGCGCCTGACTACGGCGACCTGTGCAGCCCTTCTCCCGCTGTATCGTGACTTCGCCGCGCGTTCGGATACGATGCTCGGCATGAGTGAGCCCACACAGTCCTCGACCTCGCCGGAAGACGCCTTCGGGCTGGCGACTCCATATCGCGACGTGACATGCGGCGATTTGCGTGCCGGGGACGCCGGGCGTGAGATTCGCGTCGCAGGCTGGGTCCATCGACGGCGCGACTACGGCGGGCTCATCTTCATCGATCTGCGGGACCGATACGGCCTGACGCAGATCGTCATCAACGAAACCGAGGCGCCGGCGGCCGCCGAGGTCGCGAATCGGGTCCGCAACGAGTTCGTCCTGGAGGTCCGCGGCAAGGTCGCCCGCCGGCTGGCGGGCACCGAGAACGCCAAGCTCGAAACCGGCGAAGTCGAAGTCCAGGCCGCATCGGTCGAGATCCTGAGCGAGGCCCAAACGCCGCCCTTCTATATCAACGAGCCCGACGCGCCGGTCGACGAAACCCTGAGGCTGCGCTACCGCTATCTCGACATCCGCCGCCGGCCGATGCTCGATCGGCTGCTGCTGCGCTCGAGGCTTGTCAGCGCGATCCGCGCAGCCCACGAGAGGGCCGGGTTCGTCGAAGTCGAGACGCCGATTCTGCTGAAGTCCACGCCCGAGGGCGCCCGCGACTTCATCGTTCCGAGCCGCCTGCAGCCGGGTTCGGTCTACGCTCTGCCGCAGAGCCCCCAGCAACTCAAGCAGCTGCTCATGGTGGCGGGCATGGACCGCTATTTCCAGATCGCTCGGTGCTTCCGAGACGAGGACTTGCGCGGCGACCGCCAGCTCGAGTTCACCCAGCTGGACCTCGAGATGAGCTTCGTCACCGAAGAGCGGGTGATGGATTTCGTCGAGGCGATGATCGTCGAGGTCAGCCGGTCGGTCGTGCCCGATCGGCCGATCCAGCAGCTGCCCTTCCCGCGGATCGACTATCACGAAGCGATGGAGCGGTTCGGGTCGGACAAGCCCGACCTGCGCTTCGGCATGGAACTGGTAGATCTCGATCCGGCCCTGGGGGAGGGGATCACCGGCTTCCGGGTCTTCGACGAGGTCCGGGCCGCGGGCGGACGCGTCAAGGCGATAGTGGCTCCCGGCATGGCCGACGCCAGCCGCTCGGGAATTGACGAGCTGACGGAGTTCGCCCGCCGCCACGGTGCGCGAGGACTGGCTCACATCTCCGTGCTCGCCGACGGTCCGGCGGGCGCGCCTGCGGCCCATTCACCGATCGCCAAGTTCCTGGGCGACGATCGGGTCTCCGCGATCGCCGGCGCCGCGGGCGTGAAGCCCGGCGACCTGATGCTGATCGTGGCCGACGCCGACGCCGAAGTCGTTGCCGACGTGTTGGGCCGCCTGCGCCAGGAACTCGGTCTGCGGCTCGGCCTGGCGGACGAAAACGTCCTGGCCTTCTGCTGGGTCTACCACTTCCCGATGTACCAGTGGGATTCCGACGGCGGCCGGTGGCACGCCACCCACAACCCGTTCAGCGGCGTGCTGCCTGAGGACGAGAAGCTGCTCGTCACCGCGTCGGGCGACCCGTACAAGCCGTCGCGGCAGGATCCGGCCGGCAAGGCCCGGGCCCTGCAGTACGACATCGCCCTCAACGGCTGGGAGCTGGGCGGTGGCTCGGTCCGGATCCACAAGCGCGAGTTGCTCGAGCGCAGCTTCGCCCTCCAGGGCTACTCGCTGGAGCAGATGCACGAGCGTTTCGGCGGCATCCTCGAAGCCTTCGACTACGGTGCGCCGCCCCACGGCGGCATCGCCATCGGCATCGATCGATGGTCCGCCCTGTTCGCCCATCAGACCAACATCCGCGAGGTTATGGCCTTCCCGAAAACCCAGTCGGGGGCCGATTTGATGCTGGATGCACCTTCCGCTCCGGAGCCGGAGCAGTACTCTGAGTTGGGCCTCCGATTTGTCGGCCTGGAGATCGAGGGTAAGCAGAGCTGAAAGGTCGGGCAATAGCAACGAGGGCGGAGGCAGTCGATGGCTGAGAACATGGTTCGGTGCAGCAGGTGTCACGAGGTCTTCGACGCGAACGAGGGCCCGTGTACCAAGTGTGGGACACCATACCGGCCGCCTGTGGCTCCGCCGAAGGTCTATGAGGGCCTGTACGCGGAGCGCTACGCCGGCCAGGTCCCGCCAACCGACAGCTCCGTCGTGGTCGTCGTCCCGCCACGCCGCCGTGCCAACGTCGGGCTGTATCTGGGCGGTGGCGCTGCGCTGATGGTCAGTGCCGTCGTGATCCTCGTGCTGGCCGCAACCGGTGTCCTGGGCGGGCCGGCCGTTACGGCCGCTCCGCGCCGCGTCCTGCCGGTGACCCCTGCGCCGACGGCCGGACCCACCCTCCCGCCAGCGATCGCGAAGACTCTCTCCCAGCTCAACGATCCCAAGCTGAGCGCCCACATCACCATCGACAGCCACATCACCATGAGCGCGACCGTGGCCAAGTCGGCCTCCGTGATCGTCAAGTTCGACGGCGAGGTTTCTAACGGCAACGAGTCCGGAGTCCTGCAGGCCGGTGGAATCAGCCAGGAGATCAGGCTGGTCGACGGCAAGGACTACTCGAAGATCCTGCCGTCCGGGAACTGGGTCCTGTCTCCGGCGGTTGCGTCGTACCTCGTGATCTGCCCGGTGTTCGGCCTCGATTCAAGCAAGGCCGTTGCGCTGATCGGGCAGGATACGAGGGGCGGTCAGCAGTTGAACCATCTGCAGTCGACAGACGAGTGGAGCCCCGACATGAGCCGATTGGCGATGCTGGACCTGTCATTCCTGCCCTACTGGCCGGACAAGTCGGTCCTGGACCTGTGGGTCACGACCGACGGGACGCCGGTCGAGGCGACCTTCTCCGGCTGGAGCCTGGCCTCGGACGGCACCAAACTCGTCGATGTCGAGGTCGCCTACACGTTCTCGGCAGTGGGCGTGCCGCAGACGATCGAGGCACCCGGGCCGAGCACCTCGCCGTCCGCGTTGTAGCGCTGGGCTCTAGGCCGTCGGCCGGGATTGGTCCGGGACCTGGGCCGCGGCGGCCACCTCGGCATTCCAGTCCGGCGCGGGGCCCCCGGCGGGACCCGACGGCCCCTGGTAGCCCGGCAGATTCCCGTGCGGGGTGGTGATGTCCGAGACGATGCCGGGATCGCCGAGCTCCACGACCAGTCCGGGCGCGCCGTCGGCGAGGATGGCGGCCACGGCCTCGGCGCCGCTCCGTCCGGACTGCGCCTCGAGCCTCGCGATGAACGAGATCGGGACCAGGACGGGGAATCCAATCTGTCCGCCGTAGGACGGCTCGGCGATGGCGTCGGGCGCAGCGCCGTGCGCCTCAACCAGCGAGGTCACGGTCTCAGGGTCGACCCAGGCATAGCGGAATGGCCAGAGGAGTCCCGCCGTCGTTTCCGAGACGCCCGCGACGGCGGCAACCAGGCCTATCGAGAACCAGGCGATCCCGGGCGGGCCGGCGGCGGGCCCCGCAAGCTTGACCGGCAGATCCGAGACGGCAGCGGCGATGATCCCCGCCGGATCGGAGGCGACGATCACGATCGGAAGTGCCCCGCCCGACCAGGCGGCATGAACAACGCGGCGGATGGCGGGCTCGCCGTCGGCATCCGCAAGGGCGGCGGCAGCGTCCGGTACGAGCACAATTGCGGCGACGGTCATCGGGGCCTCATCCGGCGAGTGTAGCGTGGGCTCATTGCCGCGGCTGAGCGTCGGGCATGCAGTTGCGGAGGCCGAATCGGTCCTTGTGTGCGACAATTTCAATGCCCATGAGTGACTCACCTCGTTCCACCACGCCCTTCGAATTCGACCACCCAGGCCAGGTTCGTTCCGTCGACGCCGCGACCGCGATCCGCTCCGACGTGCGCAACGTGGCCATCGTGGCTCACGTCGACCACGGCAAGACCNNGTCGACGCGATGCTGCGCCAGGCAGGCGCCTTCCGCGCCAACCAGGTCGTCGTCGAGAGGGTTATGGATTCAAACGACCTGGAGCGTGAGAAGGGGATCACGATCCTCGCCAAGCAGACTTCGGTCGACTACGACGGCATCCGTCTCAACATTGTCGATACCCCAGGACACGCCGACTTCGGGGGCGAGGTCGAGCGCAGCCTCAACATGGTGGACTCGGTGCTGCTGCTGGTCGACGCGGCCGAGGGGCCGCTGCCGCAGACTCGCTACGTCCTGCAGAAGGCGATGTCGCATCGCCTGCCGGTCGTCGTGGCGATCAACAAGATCGACCGCTCGGACGCTCGCTCACCGGAGGTCCTCGACGACGTCTACGAACTGTTCATGGACCTGGGCGCGGACGAGCTGCAGATCGACTTCCCGGTGGTCTACACCAACGCCAAGACCGGCACCGCCACGATGGATCTGGCGATTCCGGGCACAGACCTGCGGCCGCTCTTCGAGCTGCTGATAGAGCACACGCCGGCGCCGCGTTTCGTGCCGGATCATCCGCTCCAGCTCCTGGTGACCAACCTCTCGGCCAACGACTACGTCGGCCGGATGGCCGTGGGCCGGGTCTGGAACGGCACCATCAAGATGGGCGGCCGAATCGTCATCGTCCGCGAAGAGGAAGAGGACACCGCAGGCTCGATCGAGCCCGGCCGGACCATCACCCTGGCCGGTACAGTTACCAGCCTGACCACGGCCCACGGCATCGAGCGTGTCGATATCGAAGAAGCCGGCCCCGGCGACATCGTGGCCGTGGCCGGGATTCCAGACGTGACCATCGGCGACACCATC
>PMKV01000009.1 GCA_003157875.1 Chloroflexota bacterium | reverse complement strand
CGCTGGCGGCCATCGCCGCCGGCGACCTCACTGCGCACGTGGTCGTCGAGGCTCAGCCGGTCGATACCTCAGGCTGGGCCGAAGTCGGCGAACTGGCCGAAACCTTCAACCTGATGCTTGGCTCGCTGCAGGCAGCCGGCCGCGACTTCGGCTTGATGACGCTCGGCCTCGCGCAGATCGTCGGCGACGTCAGGGATACGGCAGTCTCAGTGTCCCAGACCAGCCGCGAACTCGACAGCGCGTCGAGCCAGGCCGGCACGGCGACGCAGCAGATCGCGAGCACCATATCGCAAGTCGCGATGGGAGCTTCCGATCAGGCCCGGGCGGCGTCAGATACCTCGGCGAGTACGCACGAACTCACGGCGATCAGCGCACAGGTGGGAGCCGCGGCCACCGAAACACTGAACCGGGCCGAACAGGCGACATCGGCAATCGCGGACGCGGCCGCGGCAATGCGTCTGGCCGATCGGTCGGGCGCGGAGATGCGGACTCACGAGGACCGAGCCAGGACTGCACTCGAGAACGGTCTTGTGGCCGTCGAGGAGACCGCTACCGGCATGCGCAGAATCAGGGACGTCGTCGAGGCGACAGCCGAGCGTGTTGGCGAACTCGGCGCGAAATCCGATCAGATCGGCGCCATCGTTGAGACCATCGACGACATCGCCGAACAGACCAACCTCCTTGCTCTCAACGCTGCCATCGAAGCCGCGCGCGCCGGCGAACAGGGGAAGGGCTTTGCGGTCGTAGCCGATGAGGTTCGAAAGCTGGCCGAGCGGTCCAGTCGCGCAACAAAGGAGATCGCATCTCTCATCGCCGAGGTCCAGAGCGACACCGAGCGAGCAGTCGGAGCCATGGGCCAGGGGGCCGAAGAAGTGAAGGCCGGATCCGCACTGGCCGAGAAATCGGCGGCTGCACTGGACGAAATCAAAGCCGCGGCCGCCGAGCGCGACCGGGCGCTGGCGCAGGTCTTCACCGCGCTGTCGCAGGTTGGCGGTGCCACAGCGCAGGTGGTGAGTGCGTCGGACGCGATCGCTGCCATTGCGACGCAGACCAACGCGGCCGCCGGCCGCATGAACCTGGCCGCCGGGATCGTGTCGAGCTCGATCGAGTCGATCGCCGCCGTCAGCCAGGAGAACTCCGCGGCGGCCGAGGAGGTTTCGGCGGCGTCGGAAGAGATGTCCGCCCAGACGGAAGAAGTCGTGGCGAGCGCCGCGAGTCTCGCCACCATGGCCACGAAGCTAGACGGGTTGGTGTCCAGGTTCAAGCTGTCGTCGGATACCGACCCGGTAGACGCGGCTCATGGCCAACCGGCGAGTCTCATCGAACGGCAACGTGCGAGTTCCGGCGAGTCTTCACACGGCAGCCGACGTCCCCGCGCGGCCTGACCTCAATCCCGGCGGCGCGAGCTGGCACATCTCCGCCGCCGGGTGTGATCAAAGTCGAAGACAAGCTTCAGACCAATACCATCGAGCCTCTTTCGGCCCCGAGCGACCGCGTTTGTGACAACTGTGACAACGGGTGTCACAAACGCGGTCCGCCGCTGGATTCGGGACATTCATGTCGGTCGGTTTAGGATCACCCTCGAACGGGCAGGTCTGGGTCAGCCCGGAGGAACGCCCGGCGAGGCGGAATCGAGCGTGGGAAAGGGCCTTCCGGCGGCCACCTACTCAAATGGTCGGGGCGAGAGGAGACAAGCCGACACCGACGACCTGAATGTCCCACTCCTGCTTGGGTGTGAGGTCGTTGGACAGGCCAGATGGCTCGCCGTTGCGGAGTAGCCAGCCTCGCGAATTCCTTGACCGATACGGCCGAAGCACGGCAAGGCCGCGAGGTCAATCGGAGGCCGAAGCACGCCGCCTATCAAGGCCGTCAAGGACGAGGTCCAGCCCGAACTCGAATTCGAAGTCGTCGTCGCAGCCGCCCAGCGCGCCATCGTGCCGGGCCGCAACTGCCAGCTCGGCCACGGCCGGATAGGGGGCAAAGGCACGCACGACTTCGTCCGGCGGGGGTTGCGGACCGCTCGCTTGTGCGGAGTCGTTGAAGGGGTCCTGGGTGAACCCAAGAATGCGACTGCCGAGGACATGAACCGCGTGATGAGCTGCATCGATCGTGAAACCGCCCCGGCGAAGGATCTGCAGGACGCGTTCGATTTGGCCAAGCATCGCGGGTCCCACGTTCTGGCGGGTGACGATGACCGCCGGCGCCCAGCGGTGGCGAAGCATCACACTCCGTGCCGCCATTGCGAGCGCGCGCATGGCCGCCTGCCAATCCTCGCTGGGTTCTCCCACTTCGATCTCGCCGACGACGGCATCGACCGCGCCGTCGACGATGTCGTCCTTGTCCCGGACATGGCGATAGATAGCCATCGCTTCGACGCCGAGTTCCTGCCCCAGGCGCCGCAAGCTGATGGCCTCGACCCCCTCGCGATCGGCAAGCTCGACGGCGGCCCGAAGTACGCGCTCCCGGCTCAACGGCCGGCGCTCACGGGTCTCGACCGAATCCACCACCTTGTCCTCGCGTA
Organism: Chloroflexota bacterium; assembly: GCA_003157875.1. GTDB lineage: Bacteria > Chloroflexota > Limnocylindria > Limnocylindrales > CSP1-4 > Fen-1039. Next base: position 3,620 of record PMKV01000009.1, on the reverse strand, counting down.
GCAACAAACGCCTTGACGAGTTTACGGCGTAGGGCTATGTTTACATCGTAGTTTACGCTGTAGTGATCTGGAGGACGATGTGACCGACGCCCAACGCTATCCGATGCGTGCCCTGGTCTTCCGACGATACGGCGGGCCAGAGGTCCTGGAGTCGACCGAGGTCGAGCCGCCGGTCGCGGGCGACGCGCAAGTCCTCGTTCGGGTTCGAGCCGTGGGCCTCAATCCATACGATCTTCATTTCGTCCACGGCGATCCGTATGTCGCCCGTCCAATGATGGGCCTGGGCCTGCGCAAACCTCGCCGGCCGGTGATCCTGGGCTCGGACGTCGCCGGGGTGGTCGAGGCCGTAGGCCAGAACGTCACCGGCTTTGGGATCGGCGATGAGGTATTTGGCACGGTCGGGCTCGGCGGCCTCGCCGACCTTGTGGCCGCCCCCGTCAGCGCGTTCGCGCCCAAACCCGAGGGGCTCGGATTCGAGGCAGCCGCTGCTCTACCGATGGCGGCCGTGACGGCCCTTCAGGGACTCCGCGATGTGGGTGGCCTGCGATCCGGCCAGCGAGTCATCGTGAACGGGGCCTCCGGCGGTGTGGGCTCGTTCGCGGTTCAGCTTGCCCGAGCCCTGGGCGCGTCGTCGGTGACCGGAGTCTGCAGCGCGGCAAGCTCCGAGTTGGTCCGCTCGCTTGGCGCCGACGAGGTGATCGACTACGCCCGCGAGGACTTCACGAGGTTGGGCCGGCGGTATGACCTGCTATTGGACACGGTCGGGAATCACTCGCTGCGAGCGTTTTGTAGGGCCCTCGAGCCCAATGGGACCTTCGTGCTGGCGGGCGCCGGAGGAGGGCGGCTCCTGGGGCCAATGGCCCAGATACTCGGAGCGAAGGTTCAATCGAGACTCCTTGGCCCTCGAGTCCTGACGATGTTCGCGCAGACCAAGACCGAAGACCTGCTGATCGTCAAGGGGCTCGTCGAGGAGGGCAAGCTCCGACCGGTCATCGACCGGACCTACCCGCTTGCCCAGGCGGCCGACGCGCTTCGACACCTCGACACGCGTCATGCCCACGGCAAGGTGGTCGTCGCGATGAACGGCGCAGTCACCGGAAGTTAGCGACCAGGCCGGCAACGACCGGACTCGCCGATCCGGAAGGCTGGCGGCCGGCTAGGTGGAGCCATTGCCTGGTGCATCGGCACCTGATGTCGGCCCGCGGCACCTACGCCGAACTCTATGAGCTCCAACGTCGGGCGTGCCGGTAAGGTTATGCGCCCCGCCCAGGTGGGACATTCAGGTCGATCGGGGCAAGATCATCATCGAACGGGCAGGTCTGGGATGCCGGGGAATCGCCCTTTGTAGGCGGAAACAAGCGTGGGACGGGCGCCTCGACGGGCTACCTACTCGAATGGTCGGGGCGAGAGGAGACAAACCGAGCGTGGCGACCTGAATGTCCCATTCCAGCTCGACTGCGAGTTGTCCGGCGGCCAACGATGGCTGGCCGCCGCCAGATGACGACCTAGGTTTCCAATCGGGCGAGCATAGCCAGGAAGTCGGAAGGTTCGTGAATCGGGAAGCTCCCGGCGACTGCGAGCAGGTGCCGATCGCCCGTGACGAGTACGGCATTCTGCTCCGCAGCCATCGCGATCAGATAGTCGTCGTTCGGATCCGAACAGCGAACCGGCGGTGAACTCGCCGCATCCAGGACGAGAGTCGCAGATCGCGAGAGCCATGCGATCAACAGCTCGGCGTCATCGGCCGCGATCAGGTGCGCGACCTTAGGGTACCCCAGTGCTCGCCGTAGCTCTTCGAGGAGCGCGGGCGAGACGATCAACTCGAACTCCCCCGCGGCCCACGCGCGCACCAGCTTGGCCGGGCTGCCTGAAGGCGAAATAGAGGCCGAGATCAGGACGTTGACATCGAGAACGGCGCGCACCGACTACGGTCGGGCCGTACGTGTCGCGTGCTGAGCCTCGACACCGAGCGCCAGCGACTCTTCCTCATCGAGCCGGTTGGCCGCCCAAAGCCGGTCGAGCAGCTCGAGGCCGAGGTCGCGTCGGATCGCTTCCTCGATGACTTCGCTGTCGCCCTTTCCGGTTCGAGCAGCACGCACCTTGACGGCTCTCAGGACCTCGGCGTCCACAGTCAGAGTTGTTCGTACCTTGGTCATGGCCGCATCATAGCATCAAGATGCGACCTCGCGTCAAATTGGAGCTCCTCTCGGAAGCTTCTGTAGAGCCTGCTGACAGACCATCAGGATGACGGTCCGCTCCAGAACCCTTGTCCCTGCCGTCCGCGGGGTCGCATAATCGAGCGAGCGCAGGCGCGCCGTCACGCGCCGTGCCGGAGTCGTTCTGGGAGGTTCGACCATGGCCGGAGGTGCGCTCCAAAGGACGGTCGCTCTCGTCGTGCTGGTGGCGCTCGCCGCCGGCGGGTGCGGCAACAGCACCAAACCGAGCGGTCCGGCGGGGACGGGCACGGCGGCGTCCGGCCACCCCGCCGGCAAGACGCCGACAACCAATCCGAACGGATCGCAGGCCGCGGTGCCGAACGCGTCATCGATCGAGCAGGCTGTCTACTTCCTCGAGAAGGACTCGACCGGCACGACGCCCGGCAAAGACACGACGATCGGCCTCCTCTTCGAACCGGGCGGCCGCACGGTCTTCCTCGCCTCGAGCCCCTCGGACGCGCTCGGCTACCACGGCACGTGGCGCTACGAGAGCGGGAAGCTCTCCCTGAAGTTCACCAACCCGGACTTCAACCCGGACGCGACGTTCGACCTCAACCTCAACGACACGACGGTGACCATGCCGTTCGCGGTCTTCGAGAATGTCAAAGGCACGTCGACGTGGATGCGCGGCTCGCTCTCGCTGCTCACGAAGGCGACCGTCATCTTCGCGGCGGATGGCGCGGACCCGGACTCGGGCGTGACGCCGGACGGCGCGGTGGACGAGGCGGTCGCGGTGGGGCAGTCGATGATCGGGTCGCAGGACCCGCACGACGTGCTGCCGCTGGCCGATCGGCCGGAAGGTGTGCCGCTCGCGCGCGTCATCCGAGGGGGCGCGGACGTCGTGCCGGCATACGAGCCGACGGGGCCGAACGTCAAGGACGTGAGCCGGAGCGGCAGCTCGCTCCACGTCGAGTACGAGGATCGGCCCGCGGTCGACGTCGCGCTGTTCGACTTCACCGCGGACCCGCCGGCGCCCGGAAAGCTCACGCCGGGTCCGGTAGCGAGCGATCCGCGTGTCCGCCTCGATCCCGAGCCCTCCGGGCACAGCGACGATCCGAAGAACCGCAAGGCGGCCTTCATCGAGCCGTTCACCAAGACCCGCTTCCACGGCGGCCTGTGGACGACTCTGCTCCCGAACGGGGCGGTCAAGTGGCTGGGCGGCAATCCCGGCGCGATCGGGCAGTTCGCGGGGGAGTTCGACCGGGAGGGCAAGAGGAAGGCGCTCGAGGAGCGGGGCTACGAAGTCACAACCGTCGTTGATGACGACGCGACGCTCACCAACATTGTCGACGCCCTCGGCGGCGTGAGCGGCCCGGCGCCGGGGCTCGTCATGTTCAGCACCCACGGATCTCAGAGAGGCGGCCTGCTGACCGGCGACGATCTCGGCAACTGGAGCGACTGGGA
>PMKV01000041.1:12647-13258 GCA_003157875.1 Chloroflexota bacterium | reverse complement strand
AGCGTGGCCAGGGCCTCGCCGTCCACGTCCTCGGCGATGATCAGGAGAGGGCGGCCGACCTGGACCACCTTCTCGAGCGCCGGAAGCATGTCGGGAACGGCCGAGATCTTCCTGTCGGTGATCAGGATGCGGGCGTTCTCGAGAACGGTTTCCATACGATCGGGGTTGGTCACGAAGTAGGCCGAGATGTAGCCTCGGTCGAACTGCATGCCCTCGGTGTATTCCTTCTCGAGACCGAGCGACTGGCCTTCTTCGACGGTCACGACGCCGTCCTTGCCGACCTTGTCCATGACCTCGGCGATGATGTCGCCGACTTCAGGATCGGCGGCCGAGATGGTCGCGATGGCCGCGATCTCCTCGCGCGTGTCGATCGGGCGGGACTGCTTCTTGATCTCCGCGACTACGGCCTCGACGGCCTTCTCGATGCCGATGCGGATGAGCATCGGATTGGCACCGGCGGTGACGTTGCGGATGCCTTCGNNGGTGCCGTCGCCGGCGACGTCATCAGTCTTGGTCGCGACTTCCTTCAGAAGCTGCGCGCCCATGTTTTCGAACGGGTCCTCAAGCTCGATGTCGCGAGCAATCGTGACGCCGTCGTTGGTGATGGTCGG
>PMKV01000041.1:0-12616 GCA_003157875.1 Chloroflexota bacterium | reverse complement strand
CGACCCTTGGGGCCGATCGTGACCTTGACGGCCTCAGCCAGTCGGTCTACGCCGCGCTTGAGTGATCGACGAGCGGCCTCGTCGAAGACCAGTTGCTTAGCCAAGTGTGTATTTCCTCCGCATTACTCGGGCCGGCCGGGTCGTGCCCGGGGCCGCATGAGTGGTCGGCGCCGCCTGTCGCGGCCGCCCTATGCCTCGATGATCGCCAGCACCGAGCCCTGATCGACGATCAGGAGCTCCTCGCCATCGAGCTTGAATTCGGAACCGGCGTACTTTCGATAGAGGACGCGGTCTCCGACCTTGATATCCATGCTCCCGCGAGTTCCCGTGTCGAACATCTTCCCGGGCCCAACCGCGAGAACGGTGCCCTCCTGCGGCTTCTCCTTGGCCGTATCCGGCAGGACGATGCCACTCTTGGTTATCTCTTCACGAGGGGTCGGCTTGATCACGACCTGATCGCCGAGGGGCTTGAGCTTCGTGCTGCTCGCAGCGGCAGTTGCCAACGCGCAGTTCCTCCTGAAGACGGCGACGAGTGCCGGCCGTCAAGACTCCTGGATGTAATCCGTTCGGCGCCGGCGCGGGCCGGGGCCAACGCTATTGCCTGAGATCATCGACCGGCTCAGACCGCAGACCCGCAGGTCTGTCGCGGGTGCGTCCTGGCGGACCCCGAAGGGCTGTTCCACCACGCCGCAGCGACGCCTTGCCGTCGAATTAGCACTCTACCATCGAGAGTGCTAACAGCCTAACGAGGCCGGTCCGGGCTGTCAAGCGTGGGCCGGTGCGCTCACGATCCGACCATCCCAGGGCTACGACGCCAATGCCGGCTCTTGGCCCGTCTTGCGAGTCTGGAGGTCGGAGCCTCCAGGCCGACGGGCAGTCGGTCACCGAGCGGCGTTGGACGATCGACGCTGTGCCAGGACGGAGGCGAGGCCGAGCCAGGCCAACGCCAGGCATGCGAGCAGCGCAAGAATGGGCAGTGGTGGGCCGCCGGAGTCGTGGCCGGAAGTGCTGGTCACGGGGGGCGTGACGACAGGGGCCGGGGTAGCTGTCTCCCCGCCCACCAGTTCAGTGGGCTTGGGCCCCCCAACCGTAATGCTGACCTGGGCGGCGTCGATCTGCTCTCCGCCGAAGGTGGCCCGGCCCGTGGCAATGTTGGTCACGTGGCCCGCGGCAAGGTCCTCCGAGGTGACGGTGTGACTCGCCGTGCAGGTGATGGATGCCTCCGGAGCAAAACTCGACGGCGACGAATCGCACTTGAGATCGCTCACCGACGGATCGCTCACCGACGGATTGGCGAGGGTCACGTTGCCGTCATTGACCAGAACGATGGTGTACGTGATGACGTCACCTGCGGCGGCGAACTGGCCCGGCTTGGCCGCCTTGGCGAGCGTCAGGTGTGGTTCCGCAGGCGCGGCTATGTCGAAGGCGGCGCTGGTAGAGGGGTCGGCGGATCCACACCCATAGAGGCTATTGCTCGTGGCATAAAGCGTGTAGCCGGTGCCTATGCGATCGATCGACAGGTCGCTGAAGGTAGCTGTGCCGGTCCCCGTGTCGATGGCAACGGTCGTCGTTCCCGACAAGACGCCAGCGCTGGGGTTCGCGCCGAGCGCGATCGTGATGGTCCCGTCCGGATACTTTGTGGGGGGCGGCGCAGAGGGCGGGGTCACGGTGACGTGGACCGTCACCGCGGGGCTGATGAACGCACCCGGCGTCGTCAGCGCGGGCTGCACGCCGAATGCGAGAGACATCGAGGCAGGACAAGCACGGTTGGGCCCGGCATTGCCCGATGTCGGGTTGGAGACGTCGCCGGCAGCGTACGCACCCCCGGCAATGACCAGCACGAGCGTCAGGCTGGACGCCACGGCAACTAGAGCGCCAGGAACGCGCGCCATCCGGAAACCCGGCAACATCAACCCCAACCTCCTCACAACTGTCGTGAAACACCCCGGCCGGCAGGCACCGGCGTAAGCCCTGGGGCTCGCACTACCCTTTCGGGTACCTACCGTCCACCAGATTGTAAGGCGCGTCCCCGACGCGTGACAACGACGGCCCGGCCGATGGCGCGCCCGATCGTCGCGACGTGCTCCAGATTGTGGATCGACCGATCCAGCGGCACCGGACACTCGGCCCGAGAATCAGAAACGGGCGGCTCGGCCGCCCGTTTCCAGGGTGGAAAGCCCGCGACTCTACAGAGACTGGCCGATCAAGCTGAGGATGCTGGTAATAGCACCGCTCAGGAAGATAAGAGCCAGGACTGCCGCGATGGCAATGAGCGCCAGGATGAGAGCGTACTCGGCAAGGCCCTGGCCGGCCTGACGTCCGAAATGCATTTGCTTGCCTCCCCGTCTACCAGGCTGTGGCGCCGACGTCTACGCCGAACGCCGTACTCACGGATAGTACTACTTAGGGTAGGCAGGCAAACCTTGAAAACCGGATGACTAAAGCAGCTAAAGATCGCCGATCCACGGCGGCTCAAACGACAGCTCAAGAATCGGCTAGAGCGATACAGACTCCGGGCAGACGCCCAGGACCGGCCGATCGCGGGATGGGTCGTGCCTGGGGATCTCGGCGCGGGCTGCGGGCGGCTAGAGCTTCTTGCCGATCAGGCTGAGGATGCTCGTGATCGCCCCGCTGAGAAAGAGCAGGGCGAGGACTGCGGCGATCGCGATGAGCGCGAGGATGAGGGCGTATTCGGCCAGACCTTGTCCTGCCTCAGAGCGCTTCCTGAGGGTGTCCATGACGATCCTTCCGAACGAGTGCACGGTGGCGCGGGGTCAATAAGAACTATTTCGTAACTATCGCACGGTCGATCGACCTGATGTCGCATCCGATCGTTCGGAAGCTGATATGACTTGCTGGCCTGGCCGGCGAACCGGCGCCGACTCCAGGCGCTGCGTCCGGGATGCGCTGGCGGCACTTCGCGAGCCGCCGCGCAAGCCTGGCGACACCCGCGATCAGCGCCGACGGGCTCCCAGCAGGTCTTCTATCTGGGCAATGTGTTCGCGGCGATGGATCGACCGGTCCAGCAGCGCCGGACGCTCGGCCAGGATGGCGTCGATCGGAGTCGAGTCGGGCAGGCCGGCGATGATCCCATCCACTTCCTCCGCCGCGGCCAGCGCTTCGGAGATGACCCCATCGCCTCCCTCAGATGCGAAAGCCGCCCATGTCGGCGGCAAGCCGTCGTTGAGCAGGTCGGCCAGTTCGTGCGGGAGGTACGTTGGCTGCTCTCCGGGCGCGATTGCCAGAGCCGCCCGCCAGCGCGACGCCAGGAACCGATCCCAGAAGGTCAGGTGGCCCAGGATTTGGCCGACGGTCCAGGAGCCATCTCCCCCTGGACTCGTCAGGTCCGCCACCGAGAGCCCGCGCAGCAGTGCGCGCACACTGGCGAGGCTCGCCGCGTTGCGAGAGGCGAAAGACCGATCGACGGCGCCTGCCGACGGTCGTCCCGCCTCGAGTGCCCGCTCGAACCCGTCGAGATGCGAGTCGCGATGCATCCATCGGTTGACGAGTTGTGGGCTCCGGACGGCGACCCCGGCGGGCAGGCGGTCGGCCAGCTCGGCCACCAGCGCGTCGACCGATTCCGCCGCGGCGAGAGCCTCGGCACCGATGGCCACGCCCAGCCGCGAGGTCCAGGAGCCGAACATCTCGGCCAGCGCCGGGTTGATCGCGTCGGACACCTCGCCCGGCAGGTACACCGGCCCGAAGGTTCCGGTCTCCCCGGCGGCCGCAGCCGCCGCTCGCCAGCGGGATTCCATTGAGCGGTCCCAGAAGGCCATGTGGCCCAGCGCCTGGGCCACGGTCCAGCCGCCCTCCTCGGTCGGGAGCGTCAGGTCCGACTCGCGAAGGCGCTCCACGAAGGCCGCCAGACGGCGCCGGCTGGCGCTATTCCGCTCCACGAACGAGCGATCGAGGGGTTGCGTGGCGGCCGCCAGGGCCCGGTCTATATGATCGAGATGGTCGCGCCGGTGGTTGTGCCGGTGGAGCAGATAGGCACTCGGGGTGCCCTCCAGCGAGTCCACGATCCCGTCCGGGGCGGCGGCGATGATGGCGTCCAGCTTCGTGGCCGCGTCCAGCGCCAGCGCCGGAACGTCCGCCGCATCGACACCAGCCCAATACGGATGGAGGGCATCGTCGGCCAGATGCTCGGCCGCGATGACCGAGACGTCGTCGGCCGACCACTTGCCGGCGAGCATCTCCGTCCAGCGCGCGGCCTGCCAGCGATCCCAGAAGCCCATGTGCGCCAACCCCGACGCCACGGTCCAGCCCTCGCCGAGATCGACCTCGAGCTGGCTCGGAGTCAGGCCGGCCACCAGGCGGGCCAGCCGTTCGAGCGATTCTTCGTTGGCGAGCTGGAAGCTCGCCCGTCCCTCTGGGACTGGCGCGCGGTCGGTCACGGATGTTCCTCCTCCATGGCTTGTCGTCCCGGCGTAGCCGCCCGGCGTAGCTACGAACGCGACGGACGGTCCTGACCCGGGGGTTGGCGCCGGAACGTGGCGTCGTAGGCAGCGACGAGGCCGGCCCCAATCGTAGCCTGCGACTCGCCGCGCTGCTCCGCCAGCCACTCCCCGGTGATGCGGACCCACTTCGGCGAGTTGCGACGTCCGGAGAATCCGGGCGCCGAGCCACGCGGCACGCCCGGCGGCGCGAGGTACGGCGAGTCCGTCTCGATCAGCAGCCGTTCCCCGGGAACGAGCCGCGCGACCGCGCCCGACGCCTCTTCCCCTCGCCGGAAGACGAGGCCGCTGAACGAGATCGCAACGCCCATGTCGAGCGCGGCGGCGGCGTAGTCCACGGGTCCGGAGAACGAGTGCAGGATGGCGGGCGGGCGATTGCCGAAGGACCGGAGCGCCGCCACTCCGCCCAAACCCGCGGCTCGGAGTTCGCCGATCAGGGCGTCCTGGGCATCGCGCGCCCCGGCCGCGGAACGGCAGTGCAGGATCGCCGGCTTGCCCGTATCGAGCGCCAGGCGGAGGTGGCGGCGCAGGTTCGCGAGCTGAGCATCGGGCGGGGAATGCATGCGATCGAAGTCGAGCCCGGTCTCGCCGATTGCCGCGACGTGCGGATCTGCCGCCAGGTGTTCGATCGCCGCCCAATCGGCCTCCGTAGCGGTCGCCGCGTCATGCGGGTGGACGCCGACGGCGGCCTCGATCCAGTCGAATTCGGTCGTGAGCTTCACCGCCGCGGCCGACGAACCGGCGTCCCAGCCCGGCACGAGCAGCCGCTCGACGCCAGCCAATGCGGCCTCGGCGATGACCTCAGCCCGGTCGGTCTCGAAGGCCTCGGCCCCCAGGTGGGCGTGACTGTCGACCAGCCGCATCGGTGTCGCGAGCCGGCCGCTCAGCCCGCGGCCGGGGTCGTGGGCTCGGACTCGAGGCGCGGGAAGAGCGGTTCGGCGATCGTCACTCGACCCGCCTCGGCGGCGTGGGCACCCCAGCGCAGCTCGTCGAGCAGCGCGGGGCCGCCGTTGCCGTCGGCGCCGTACGGGTATTCGTAGCCCAGCTGCGTCAGCGCCCGCGGCGCCGCAGTGGGTATGAATGGGGCGGCGGCGAGCGCCACCAACCGGCACGCTTCCACGAGATCGCCCAGGACGGCTCGGAGTCGCGCCTCAGCTTCGGCGTCGCCGGCCTTCATGGCCTTCGCGAGGGTCCACGGCTGCTCGGTTTCGACCTGCTTGTTGGCCGCTCCGACGAACTCCCAAAGAGCCGCCAGCGCTTCATGGAGCAGCAGGCAGTCGAACTTCTGGCGGTAGGCCGCCGCGGCGGTCTCCCACGCCGCGGCGAGAACCCCGCCCGGGCCCGGCTCCTGGCGTACGCCTTCGAAGTAGCGGTTGGTCATCGAGACCGTTCTGTTGACCAGGTTTCCGAAGTCGTTCGCCAGATCGGCGTTGTAGCGGCGTACGAACGAGTCCCAGGAGACGTCGGTGTCCCGGTCGAAGGCGACCTCGCGGAGAGTGACGTATCGGGCTCCGTCCGCCCCCAGGCTGCCCACGACATCGATCGGGTCGAGGAAGTTGCCCAGGCTCTTGCTCATCCGCTCGCCCTGGAGCAGCAGGTGGCCGTGGACCCAGACCTCGCGAGGCAAGGCCAGCCCGGCGCTCATCAACATCGCCGGCCACATGATCGTGTGGAGACGGTTGATGTCCTTGCCGATGACGTGCAAGTCGGCCGGCCAGAAGCGCTCGAACCGATCCGGATCGGCCGGGAAACCCACGCCGGTGACGTAGTTGGTCAGAGCATCGAACCAGACGTAGACCGTCCCGGCGGCGGGATCCCAGGAACCGTCGGGTAGCTGAGACGAGGAACCGTCCTCGCGGATCGGGAACGGGATGCCCCAGGGCGCTCCCTCTCGACTGACCGAGAAATCCTCGAGGCCGCTGCGGATGAAGCTGAGCATCTCGTTCTTGCGGTATTCCGGCTGGACCCAGTTCGGGTTCTCCGCGTAGTAGCGCTCGAGGCGCTCCTGGTAGGCGGAGAGACGGAAGAACCAGTTGCGTTCGGTCAGCCACTGCAGCGTCGCGTGCGGATGATTGGGGCAATGCATTCCCGACGCATCCTGGATCAGGTCGCTCGGGGCCTTGAAGCCTTCGTTCGGGCAGTACCAGCCTTCGTAAGTGCCGTGGCGCAGGTCGCCGCTGGCGTAAGCCCGCCGGATCATCTCGTGTACGGCAGCCACGTGGTCCGGGTCGGTGGTCCGGATGAAGCGATCCGGGCTGATCAGCAGGGCATTCTCGGCAGCCCGGAACAGAACCACCATCTCGTCGACGAACTCCTTGGGTGTCTTCCCGAGCTTCTCGGCGGTGGTCGCTATGTTGACCGAGTATTCGTCCGTGCCGGTGAGGAAGTAGGTCTCGTCGCCCTTCATCCGATGCCAGCGCGCGATCGCGTCGGCCCCAATGACCTCGTACAGGGTATGGAGGCCGGGCTTGTTGTTCGCGTATGCGATGGCAGTGGTGACGTAGTAGCGATCGGCGGGGCTCATGGCGCCCGATGGTATCAGGCGGTGCGGGTGGCGGTGACTCTCTGCCGAGTTGCGGAGACCCTCGCGCCGCTGCCGCGTCTTGACCCTATGGCTGGTACAACTCGGCTCTGGGTCCCGCGCTGAGGTTCCCATCCGCGATCAGAACCCGGCCGTCGAGCAGCCGAGTTGCCGTATGCGCGGCTCGCGGCACGGACATCGAACCCGTGGCGGTGAACTTCCCGGTACCTGGGTCGTATACCTCGGCGGTGGCCTGGTTCCGCTCGGCCGTCATCGCCAGTACCTTGCGGTTCACCGAACCCCTGGCAAAGGGGTTGCTGTAGCCTCCCGCGATCAGGACGCGTCCGTCGTATAGCAGCGTCGCAGTGTGGCTGAAGCGATCCACGACCATAGGCCCAGTCGTCGGGCTGAAGGCCCCCGTGTTCGGATCGTACAGCTCGGCGGACGGCTTGCCGGCCGCCCAACCGTCGGTACCGGTGATCAAGACCCGCCCGTCCAGGAGAAGGACGGCCGCAGCGGTCTCACGGATAGTCGCCATCTGGCCCGTCGCGTTGAACAGGCCGGTCTTCGGGTCGTAGATCTCCGCGGAATTCACACCGTAACCGCCGCCCGCGATCAGGACGCGCCCGTCCGCCAGAGCGACGGCCGTCGGCACGGCGCGCGTCGCGGTCATCTGACCGGCCGGCTTGAACCGCCCGGTTGACGGGTCGTACAGCTCGGCGGACCGTACGTCCACCATGTTCGCCCCCGAAGGCGTTGTCCCGCCAACGATCAGAACCTCCCCGTTCGGGAGCAACGCCGCCGCCGGGTCGACTCGAACAACAGCCATCGAGCCGGTAGGGCTGAACTTCCCGGTCGAAGGATCGTAGATCTCGGCCGTTGCGGTCTCGTTGCCCGTCGTGTCGGCGCCTCCCGCCAGCAGGACCCTGCCGTCCGCCAGCCTGGTCGCGGTGCCCCGGGAGTGGTGATTGGTTGCCGGGCCGGTGGCGCTGAACTTCCCGGTCGCCGGGTCATACAAGGTGGCACCGACCGCGGTGTTGCCGCCGGTGAACAGGACGCGGCCATCAACCAGCAATGTGGCAATGGTCAGCGACGTGGGTAAGCCCATGAACTCGGGCGTTGGGCCGGCCGAGCTGAAGTGACCAGACGGAGTGTCAGAAGTTGGAGCTTTCAGCGTTGGCGTGGGTCGGGCCTCCAAGCTTGCGCTGGCGCTCGGGGTGGGACCTTCGCTCGTGCTGGCTTCGGCGCTGGCGCTTTCGCCGGCGCTCGACGTCGGGCTCGCGCTTGGGCTCCCGCTGGTGTCCGGGCTCGGGCCGCCGGTGCCAAGACCGCCACGGCCGGAGAGAAGGAAGAGCGCGCTTGCGGCCAGCACGATGGTGACCGCGAGGCTCAGAAGCGAGCAGGCCGTTCTGAATCGTCCGGATCGGGACCGGAGCGGCACGGGCCGCTCCATCCTCGCGGCGGTCACCCCTCGCCGCAACTCCGCCGACGCCCCGGGCGGGCCGTCCCGGAAGTGCTCCGCCCGCTCCCTCTCGACGTCATGGCCGCTCATGGCTGCTCCTGCGGTTCGCTTCGCCTGAGACGCTCCTCGAGAGCGGTGAGCGCGTAGCGGAGACGTGTCGCCATCCGATCGGTCTCCTCTTGCCCTGCTCGGACGCTTCCGAGACGTCCCTGACCAGGATGAAGCAGAGCGGCGAATAGTTCTGCCCGAATCGGCAGGGATCCCGCCGGAATGGCGATCGCACCGAGCGAGTGGGCGTATTGACCAACGGTCACGCCGAGACCGAAACTGGGCCGCCATGCCACCGACCCGACTGCCCGACCTCGACCGCGAAACCGAGCGCCGGCTCGCGGCAGGCCTCTTCAACGAGACGTGGCGCTTGCTCGACATGCCCAAGCGCCTGCCCGAGCAGGACGACGAGATGCTCCACGCCGCCCACGCCTCCCGCTACCACTGGGGCAACGTCGGCGAGCCGGTCACGTGGGCTCGCGGCGAGTGGCTTTGCTCGCGGGTGTACGCCGTTCTCCGTCGACCCTCCTCGGCAATCTGGCACGCCCATCGCTGCCTGGAGCTGCTGACTGAATTCGGGGGCCGCGAAGACTGGGACGAGGCCTCCGCATACGAGGCGCTGGCTCGCGCCTACTCGGTCGCCGGCAGCAAGAAAGAGCGCGACGTCTGGCTCGCCCGCGCCCGCGAGGCCCTGACGTCGGTGACGAGCGCCGAAGATCGCGAGCCGATCGAGGAAGACCTCAAGTCGATCAAGTAGGCCAAGGCTCTGGCGAGCGGCGGCGGAAGCGGCTACGGGCGAGTGCGGTCGAACGGTATTCTTCCTCGGCCGACGGAAACCCATCGTGGCGTCCGCGACGATGGCCTGCACCTGATGCCGGTCGGACATCGAGGAACGCCCGTGACCGACGAGCCAACCACCGGCACGAGTGTGCGCCGCAGCAGGGTGCCGATTCTTGTTGGGCTTGGCGTGGCCGGGCTCGTACTCGCCATCGCCGCCGGCACCTTTCTCGTCTCGACGACCGGCGGTAAGGCCACCGCCGCGCCGTCCTCATCTCTGGTCGCTGCGGCCTCGCCATCGGCCACGCCCGCCGCTGCGACCCCTTCGGCCTCGCCATCGCCAACTCTGACCGGCACTTTCAGGCCGACGGGTTCGATGGCCGTCAATCGCACAGGACACACGGCCACGCTTCTTCCGGACGGCCGCGTGCTCCTCGCCGGAGGTCAAGGGCTGGAGTCCGCTGAGCTATACGAACCCTGACCGGCCGGGCACCCCGCCTACTACCGAAGCGAAGGATCGACGGTCGTTAAGCCGACAAACGCCGGCCCTCGCCGCCGCTACAGTGGACCTTAGTCTCGCGTCGCACTGCCAACGGGAGATTCACCCGGTTGGGTTGAGGAGGAGGTTGGAATGCACCCGGAACATGCGCTCGCCGTCGGCTCTCGTCGCCGGCGAAACGGAAGGTTCCTGATCGGTCTTGCGGTCGCGCTTGCAGTGGCCGCCTGCACCGGCGGTGCGAGCACTCCCTCACCGACCGCGGCGGCATCGCCGGGCTCGACCAGTGCGAGCACCGCTTCGGCGACGGCGACGGCGACGGCAACGGCTGCGACTGCTACCGCCACGAGCGAAACGAGCGATGCGCTCGGATCGAGCGGATCGAACGCCCCGTCTCTGGCCCCCTCTTCGGGCCTGGTCCATCTGCCGGGGCTCAGCCTCGTGCCCCATCTGAGCCTGCAGCCCTTCTCCGTCGACCACTTCGAGACCCTTCCCAACACGCTCTCCTGGAACGTCTTTGCCGTCCCGCTCGACGGCAACCACGTCTTCCTCGCGGGCGGGTGCAAGCCCGGGGACATCTGCGCCCCAGTCAAGACCACGCAGGTGTTCGACGCGACGACCAAGAAGTTCACCGCCAGCACGACCCTCGATGGTCTCGAGGATCCGGCCGAGGCATCCCTCATGCTGCCTCAGTACGGCATGGTCATGACCTTCGACGACGTCATCAACGCCGTGCTGTACAACCCCTCGAAGCTGGACACCGGGCTCTACGGTACATACATCCCGTCCGGCGGGACGCCCCACGAACGCAACCTCAGCTACGCGTCTTTCGCGGCCTTGAACAACGGCAAGGTCCTGATCGCGGGCGGCTGGCTCTGGCCCGGCACGAGGAAAGGGGCAGTCCTCTACGACCTCAACAGCGATTCGTTCACCCCGACCATCGACCTGGCCTATGCGCGAATGCTGGCTCAGGCGGTCGTTCTCAAGGACGGCAGGATCCTCGTGGTCGGAGGAGAGAGCCAGACAAACGGCAACAACACCCTGGTGCCCCAGGCCGAGCTGTACGCCGCGAACGGCCTCAGCCGCGTTTCTACCGGGTCGATGGTGACCCCGCGAACGAATCACGTCGCCATCCGGCTCGCCGACGGTAGGGTTCTCATAGCCGGCGGCGTGACCGGAAGCGGCTGGACCGCAACTGCGGAGATCTACGACCCGGCCACGGGCCAGTTCACCGCCACCGGCTCAATGAACTCTCCTCGGCGCGACTTCGAGGCCGCCCTTCTGAACGACGGCCGGGTGCTCGTCGTCGGCGGCAATGGCACGGCGCTGCCGGCCACCACCGAGCTCTACAACCCGAGCACCGGCAAATGGACGGTGGGCCCGTCGCTGAGCTGCTACCCGTATGGAATCACGGCCACGACGCTCGGCAACGGCAACGTCCTGGTCACCAGCATGGACCTGCACGCCGCTCTCTTCGTGCCGTAGACCCGCCACCACTCCCCGCAAGACCAGAGGCGGCCGGCTCCTCGCCGGTCGCTTCCTCGTCTCCGGGTAATAGCCGCTCACCGCAGAGGGGCAGTGCTCCGCGGCAGAGCCACGCTCAGTGGCGGAAGTGGCGAGTGCCCGTGATCAGCATGGCGGCGCCGGCCTTCTCCGCGGCCTCGATGGCGTCCTTGTCGTGGATCGAGCCGCCGGGCTGGGCGAAAGCGGTGACGCCGGCGTCCAGGCAGACCTGGACAGCGTCGGGGAATGGATAGAACGCGTCGGAGCCGCACGCGGCGCCCTTCAGAGCATCCGCCCCCTGGAAGGCGATCGCCTTGGCTACGGCCTGGCGGGCGGCGTCGACGCGGCTCGTCTGACCCGAGCCCAGGCCGATCTCCATCCCGTCCTTGACCAGCACGATGGCGTTCGAGACGACGCCGCGGCACAGCCGCCAGGCCAGGTCCAGGTCCCGCTTCTCGGCGTCGGAGGGCGCCCGCGAAGTCGCGAGCTTCCAGGTCGACGGATCGTCGGGCAGGACGTCCGGGGCGGTGACCAGCACCCCGCCCCCGGCAACGCGGATCGACCCCAGCGGATCGGGCGCCGGCACGACCTCGCCACTCCCCAGCACCGCATCCTCGAGCACCCGCAGGTTGGTCTTGCGGGCCAGGATCGCCAGGGCCTCCGAGGAGTAGGACGGGGCAACGATCACTTCGAGGAAGATCGCCGCCATCGCCTCGGCGGTGGCCGCATCGACTTCCCGGGTCAGTCCCACGACGCCGCCGTACGCGGAGATGGGGTCGCCGGCGAAGGCAGCCTGCCACGCCTCCAGGAGAGTCGCCCGCTCCGCAGCGCCGCACGGGTTGGTGTGCTTCATGATCACGCAGGCTGGGCCGCGCAGCTGACGGGCGGCGGCGGCCGCGCCCGACGCGTCCAGCACGTTGTTGTACGAGAGCGCCTTGCCCTGCAGGATCGTTCCGCCCAGGGCGAACGGCCCGGCCCACTTGTTCGTGCCGGGGCGGCGATAGCGAGCGGCCTGCTGATGCGGGTTTTCGCCGTAGCGCAACGTCTCGACCTTCTCCAGGCCCACGACCAGCGTCGGCGGGTACGGATCGGCGGAACCGGGCAGGCCCGGCTCGTCCGGCAACCCTACCCCCGCCGCCGCCATTCGGGCCGGAAGCTCGGCGGCGATGCGGGCGTCGTATGCGCCGGTGTGGCGGAACGCCTCCACGGCAAGGGCCGACCTCAGCCCCTCACCAACCTGCCCGTTCTTCTCCAACTCCGCGAGCACCGCGTCATACCGAGCAGGCGAGGTCACGATCGCCACCGAGGCGTGGTTCTTCGCCGCCGCCCGGACCATCGACGGACCGCCGATGTCG
>PMKV01000032.1 GCA_003157875.1 Chloroflexota bacterium | reverse complement strand
CGGCGAGGACCACCTCTCCAACACGCCCAAGCACATCCTGCTCTTCGAGGCGCTTGGTTCGCCGATCCCCAGGTTCGCCCACCTGCCGCTCATCCTCAACCCGGACCGGACCAAGATGAGCAAGCGCAAGAGCCAGACCGCGGTGGCGGATTATCGCGCCCAGGGCTTCATCCCGGAGGCTTTCGTCAACTACCTTGCCCTGCTCGGCTGGTCCACCGGGACCGAGGAGGAGGTCCTCTCGCTCGACGAGCTGGTCGAACGTTTCGACCTCTCGACGGTGACCAGGGGCGGCGCCGTCTTCGACCGCGAACGGCTCGAGTGGCTGAACGGCCAGTGGGTCCGCCGCCTCTCCGCGGAGGACCTGATCGAGCGACTGCGGCCGTTCCTGCGGGTCGAGCTCGAGGCGGGCCGCATCGACTGGCTGCCGAGCGATGAGGAGATGAGAGCCCTGCTGCCGGTCCTCCAGGAGCGCCTGCCGACCCTGTCCGCGGTAGGGGCAATCGTCGATTTCCTGTTCGTGAAGAACCTGGACCCCGATGTGGCGATGCTCGTCCCCAAGCGCTGGGACGCAGCCACGACTACGACCGCCCTGGACCTGGCCCGCCGCGAGATCGCAGATGTGGGCGAGGTGAGCTGGGAGGCGGAAGAGATCGAGGCGCCGCTGCGGCGTCTTGTCGAGGATCGCGGCTGGAAGGCCGGCGATCTGTTCATGGCCATCCGCGTCGCCGTCACCGGCCGGACAGCCACACCACCACTCTTCGACACGATGGTGGCGCTTGGCTACGAGCGGACTCTGGNNCTTGGCTACGAGCGGACGCTGGCCCGGCTTGACCGGGCGATCGAGAAGCTCGCGGCTCAGGCGCCTCCCACCCCGTAGGAGGGCTCCCGGGTATGGCTCGAACGATCCTGGTCGTAGATGACGAACGCACACTCCGCGAGACGCTGGCCGAAAGCCTGGAGCAGGAGGGTTTCGCGGTCGTTCAGGCGGCCGACGGCAGGGAGGCGGTCGAGGCCTTCAGGCGCTACCACCCCGACCTGATACTGCTCGATCTGATGCTGCCGGAGATATCCGGAACGGAGGTCTGCCGCATCATCCGGGCCGAGTCGGGCGTGCCGATCCTGATGCTGACCGCCAAGAGTGCCGAGGTGGACAAGGTCGTCGGGCTGGAGCTCGGCGCCGACGACTACGTCACCAAGCCCTTCAGCTTCCGCGAGCTGCTGGCCCGCATCCGCGCTCTGTTGCGCCGGTCGGAGACGCAGGCTCAGGCGGCCGAACCGGAAACCGTGGACCTGGGGCAGGTCAGGGTGGATCTTGCCGGGCGGCGGCTGCTGAGGGGCGGCGAGGTCCTTCCGGTCAAGCCGAAGGCCTTCGAACTGCTGCTGTTCTTGATCCACAACTCGGGTCACGTCTTCACCCGCGATCAGCTCCTCGAGCACGTCTGGGGCTACGACTATGCCGGCGAGACGCGAACAGTGGACGTCCACGTCCACTGGCTGCGGGCCCAGATAGAGGCCGACCCGGCCAATCCCACGTACCTGGAGACGGTTCGTGGCGTCGGCTACGTCCTGAGACGCCCCGAGGCCGATTGAGGAAGTCCGGCGGCTCGACAGCCGTTCGACAGCCGTCGCCCCACGGCCGGCCTACAGGCCGACGACGTGCAGGGCCAGGCAGGCGGTCGCTGCGATGGCGGCGGAGCACGGGATCGTCAGGATCCAGGCGGTGATGATGCCGCGCGCGATCCCCCAGCGGACGGCCTTGATTCGGTCGCTGGTGCCCACACCCATGATCGCGGTGGAGATGACGTGGGTCGTTGAGACGGGCATGCCGAAGTGCGAGGCGACCATGATGATAGAGGCGGCAGTCGTCTCCGCGGCGAAGCCGTGGACTGGATCCAGCTTCACCACGCGCTGACCCATGGTCTTCATGATTCGCCACCCGCCGGCGGCCGTGCCCAGGGACATGGCGGTCGCGGCCATCAAGATGACCCAGATCGGGACGGTCTTGTCGGGGATCGCGTGGGCGCTGAAGAGAGCCAGGGTCATGATGCCCATCGTCTTCTGGGCGTCGTTCGATCCGTGGGCAAGGGCCATATAGCTGGCCGAAACGATCTGCAGCTTGCGGAACCGGTCGTTCATGTGACGCGGGTCGGCCCGGACGAAGAGGTTCAGGATCACGACCATGAACGCGAAGCCGATGACCAGACCCAGGACCGGCGACGAGAACAGCGGGACGAGGATCTTGCCGGCGAAGGTTCCCCACTGCACCGCGCCAGCTCCGGCCGAGGCCCAGGCGGCCCCGATGAGCCCGCCGATGAGAGCGTGGCTGCTGGAGCTGGGTATAGAGAGCCGCCACGTGATCAGGTTCCAGGCGATCGCACCCAGTAGTGCGGCGACGAGAACCGTCGATCCGTTCCCGAGAACCAGGTTGTCCTGAACGATCCCACTGCCGATCGTGCCGGCCACCGCGGTCCCCAAGACGAGAGCGCCCACGAAGTTAGCCGAGGCCGAAAGGAAGATCGCGTATTCGGGCTTGAGAGCCCGAGTGGCGACGGAGGTGGCGATCGCATTGGCGGTGTCGTGGAAGCCGTTGATGTAGTCGAACGAAACGGCCAGCGCGAATATCGCGATCAGACCGACCATCGTGCTCTGAGACAAGCCGACACGCCCTCGCGATTGGGATGGAGTCGCGGCAGGGGCCGCCGCCACGGAGAGGCTATCAGGTCGGGCGAGGCCCTGCTCCAAGTTCAGTCCGACTGCCGCAGACGTTGACCGCCCGTTAATACCGAACTAACCAATGTCGAAGAGTCTGTCGCTGGCTGGTCGCCCCACCGCGGCCATCCACCGCCTGACGACTCAATCGGAGCGACGGCGACGGAAGGAGTCCGGCGCGTCGGCTCGTGTCGAGACCCAAGGAGGATCCTCGTGGCGAACGATCCATTGCTCGCACGCATAGACGAGCTGAGCGGCGCATTCACGGACGGTCAGATCGACCGCCGCACGATGCTCAAGAGACTCGCCCTGCTTGGGCTGAGCTTGCCGGCCATGAACCTCATCGTCGCCGCTTGCAGCACCGCGTCGGCGACTGCCGCTCCGGGCGCGACGTCGGCTGTGGGCGGGGCATCGGCCGCCGGCTCGGTCGCCGATCTCACCTCCCTTATCGCCGCGGCCAAGGGCGAGGGCGACCTGTACCAGACCGGCATCCCGCCGGAATGGGTTAACTACCAGGCCATCTTCGACCTCTGGAAGTCGAAGTACGGCATCACGATCGACGGCACCGCGACCGAGGGCGAATACAGCTCCGGCCAGGAGCTCGATTCGATCAAGAACACCGGCAAGCCGGACGTCGGCGACGTCGGTATCGCTTTCGCCGTACAGGCCAAGACGCAGGGCCTTTCGGCCGCGTACAAGAACTCCTTCTGGGCGGATATTCCAGACACCGCCAAGGACGCCGACGGCTTCTGGTGCTGCAACTACTGGGGCGCCCAGGCCTTCGTCGTCAACACCGACGCGGTCAAGATCCCGATCAAGGACTGGAAGGACCTGCTCGATCCGTCCCTGAAGAACGCGGTCNNCGCGGTCGGCATCGACGGCGATCCGACGAAGGCGAACGACTCGTTCTTCGCGGTCTGGTCGGCGGCTATCGCCAATGGCGGCGGTGTGGACAACATCCAGCCCGGCATCGACTTCATGAACCAGCTCTATCAGTCGGGCAACCTGACCGCCGCTCGCGCAAGCGACACGAACATCACCAACGGCGAAGTCAAGGTCGCGATCAAGTGGGATTACCTGGGCCTGGCCGTTCGCGACAAGGCGGCCGGCGCACCGAACATCACCGTGACCATCCCGGCCAGCGGCTCGCTCGCCAGCCCGTACGCTGACATCGTCGCCGCCAAGGCGCCTCACCCGAACGCCGCCAATCTGTGGCAGGAACTGATCTACAGCGACGAGGCGCAGCTGCTGTTCCTCAAGGGCTACGCCCACCCAATTCGGTTCGATGCCCTGCAGGCCGCCGGCAAGATCCCGGCGGATCTGGCAGCCAAGCTTCCCTCGGCTGACCTCTACAAGAAGGTCACGCTCGTAACGGACATCACCAAGATCACGGCCGCCCAGACGACCCTCGGGACCGGCTGGAAGATCGTCGTCAACTCGTAGTCGCAACCAGATCTCGGAGCGCTGACGTGCGTTCACTTACTGCCAGGACTGACGCGGGCACGCCCGCCGCGGCCAGGAGTCGCGGTGGGCGTGCAGCGCTCGCTTTGCTGCCCCTTGCCGTTCTGATCACCGCTTTTCTGCTCGTGCCCACGGTGGCCCTTGTCTGGGGCAGTTTCCATGACAGCAAGACGGGCGCTTTCAGCCTGGCCAACTACTCCTATCTCGGGCATCCGCTCGATCTGATTCCCTTCCGTAATTCCCTGGAGCTTTCTCTGGCCTCGACGCTCGTTGGGGGCCTGGTGGGCCTCCTGATCGGGCAGGCCATCGTTTCGTCGCGGCAGCCACTCATCCAGGAGATCGCGACCACGTTCAGCAGCGTTGCAGCCAACTTCGCCGGTGTGCCGCTGGCGTATGCCTTCATCGCGACTCTAGGCAATAGCGGACTACTCACTCTCTTCCTGAGGAGCAACGGCATCGATCTCTACGACGGCGGCTTCAAGCTCTACTCCGTGCTGGGCCTCACCATCGTGTACGCGTACTGGGAAATCCCGCTCATGGTCTTGGTCATGCTGCCCCCGCTACAGGCGATGAAGCGGTCGTGGCGTGAGGCCGCCGAGATCCTGGGCGCCAGCCGCTGGCAATACCTGCGCTCGGTTGCGATCCCGATCCTGATGACGCCCTTCATCTCTTCGCTCCTGCTCCTCTACGCCAACGCCTTTGGCGCATACGCCACGGCGTATGCGCTGACGACCGGGTTTGTGTCGCTGGTACCGATCGAGATCTCCAACCTGATCAACGGCGATGTGAGTTACGACCCGGGGCAGGCGGATGCGCTGGCCGTAGGGCTGGCCGTGATCATGGCCGTCTGCATCGGAGGTCGGGCAATTCTGGAGCGTCGTTCTACCCGCTGGCTGGACAGGTGAGGAGGCGTTCATGAGCGGTACTTCGATAGCCGGCGAGGCGACCGAAGAGACTCTACCGGCGATGATCGTCGCGGCGGAGAAGGCCGGCAAAGCGCGGCGTCGTGTCAACCGTGGGCCTCGCGTCCCCGTGTGGGCGATCGTTGTGCTGACCCTGTCCGCCGTCTACTTCCTCTTGCCGCTGTATGCGACGGCCGTGTACGGATTCTCGAACGGCAAGCACTTCACGCTCCAGCCGTTGTGGGACGGGCTGGGCGATCCGGGCTTCCAGACCTCGCTCCGGCTCAGTCTCTTCTACTCGGTCTTGACGACTCTCCTGGCTCTGGCCGTGGTCGCGCCGACCGCGTACATGGTGGAACTCAGATTCCAGCGCCTGCGCTCGACGATCGAATTCCTGAGCATCCTCCCGTTCGTGATCCCGCCGATCATCCTGGTCGTCGGGCTCTCGTCCATGTACGGGATCAAGTCGCCCGTGAACCTGCTGGCGTCGTCGTGGGCTCCGGTTCTCCTCATGGGCGGCTACTTCATCCTGACACTGCCGTTCACGTTCCGTGCGATCGACAACGCGCTTCGGGCCGTGGACGTGCGGACCCTCACTGAGGCCTCGTCGAGCCTGGGGGCCGGCACAATCCGGACCTTCATGAAAGTGATCGTGCCGTCGATCTCGCTGGGCCTGGTTTCCGCGGCGCTCCTGGCATTCACGACCGCCATGGGCGAGTTCACTCTCGCCGCCCTTCTGGGCTATCCCACGTTCCCCGTCTATCTCCTGAACGTCAATGGTTGGCAACCGCACATGGGTGAGGCTCTCGTTCTGGTCAGCTTCCTCATCACCTGGGCCGGCGTCATTGCCCTGGCCGCGGTAGCTCGTAGAACGCCCGGCACGCAGGTCGTCCGCGGCGGCCCCATGTAGCAGCAGCACGGGCAGGATCGGCTATGTCTCGTCTCGAACTGATCGGCATCAACAAACGCTTCGGCGACCAGATCGCTGTCAGCGACTTTTCGCTTACCGTGGAGGACGGCGAACTCGTATCGTTCCTGGGGCCATCGGGCTGCGGCAAGACGACCACCCTGCGAATGACGGCAGGCTTCGAGTCGCCGGATAGCGGCGCCGTGATCGTCGACGGCGTCGACGTTACCGACCTGCCGCCGAACAAGCGCGGCATGGGCATGGTCTTCCAGGGATACGCCCTCTTCCCGAACATGACCGCGGCCGAGAACGTTGAGTTCGGGCTGGCCGTTCGCAAGCGGCCGGCGGCCGAGCGGCAGACCAGAGTCGCGGAGCTGCTAGATCTCTTCGGGTTGGCCCGTGTGGCGGAGAGCTACCCGCATCAGATGTCGGGCGGCCAGCAGCAGCGCGTGGCGCTGGCGCGAGCGGTCGCGATCCAGCCGGGGGTCCTGCTTCTCGACGAGCCTCTGAGTGCCGTCGACGCCAAGGTCCGCGAGGAGCTGCGAACCGAGATCCGCCGCATGCAGGTGCAGCTCCACATCACCACGATCCTTGTCACGCACGACCAGTCCGAAGCGCTCTCGATCAGCGACCGCGTGGTGGTCATGAGTCGTGGCGCGATCGAGGAAGTGGGAACGCCGACACAGATCTACGCCGAACCACGATCCGCGTTCACCGCCGGCTTCATCGGGGCCATGAACGAGATCCCGGTCCGCATCGTTTCCGGGGCCGGCGGCGTGGTGGAGCGCGGCGGGCGGCGCGTCACGGCTCCCGGCGCGGCCGGGCTGGTCGACGGCGACCTCGCGATGCTCCTGATCCGACCTGAGCTGCTCGAGCCGCTCGGCTCGACGGGCGGCTCGCTCAACGGCGACCTGACGGTGACCGGGCGAGTCGAGGTTCAGACTTTCCTCGGCGCCACGACCAGGCTCCTGCTGGCTGAGCTGCCGGCGAACCCGGACGATCGATCCGTCCTTCCGGCAGCCCGACGGCTGGCGGTCGACGTCCCCAGCGCGACGGCGGGGCGCTGGCCGGCCGGCAGTGAGCTGGCGGTCCGGATCCCGGTCGCCGCCAGTCGCGTCATCGCCGACGGCACAGCCATCCAGCCAGGAGGACACGCGTGAACCGACTCCCCTTCGACAAGCCGGGCCGGTTCTGGAAGGGCAACCTGCACACCCACTCGACACGCTCGGACGGTCATCTTGGCCCGGCAGAGACGGTGGCCTGGTATCGAGACAACGGCTACGACTTCGTCGCGCTGACGGACCATTGCATCGCCCGCTTCGGCCATCCGATCACGGATACGACCGCGTTCCGGGACAACGGCTTCACGACGCTGATCGGGGCCGAGATGCACGCACCTCGGACCGCGGTCGGCAATCTGTGGCATCTGGTAGCCGCGGGGCTGCCGCTCGACTTCGCCCGATCGGCGCCCGGCGAGACCGCTTCGCAGCTGGCTGCCCGGGCCGCGGCGGCCGGGGCCTTCGTCATCGTTGCCCACCCCTCTTACTACGGCCTTACCGTGGCCGACGTCGAGACCATCGGGGCCGCCCACGCCATGGAGATCTACAACGGGGCCTCCGACCTGGCTTACGAGATGGGCGACAGCGGCCACATCCTGGACGTGCTGATCTCGCGGGGACGGCGCATCGACGCCTGCGCCACTGACGACGCTCATTTTGAATATGCCGACTACCCGGACCATGGGCTCGGGTGGGTGCAGGTTCGGGCCGAGCGCAACGACCCGCACGAGCTTGTGGCGGCGCTTCGAGCCGGCCACTTCTACGCCAGCGAGGGGCCCGAGCTGGTCGACGTCTCGATCGACGACGACGAAGTTCGGGTCGCCAGCTCGCCGGTAGTGAAAGTCATCGTCTCGGGCGGCGGCGAGAGGTACGAATGCCGCTACGGCCTCGGGCTTACGGAGACCCGAGTGCCGCTCGAGACGTTCCACAACAGCGCCCACGAGGTGGATCCGCGCCTGGGTGCCTACCTGCGGATCACGATCGTGGACGCCCAAGGAAAGCGTGCCTGGACCAACCCAATCTGGCTTGGCTAGGATTCACTCGGTCCATGCCGCAGGGCGGCGCAAGGGAGGATGCGAGATGAACGTTGCGGTTGTCGAGAGAGCCCGTATGTTTCGACCGGCCTCCACCGGGCGGGAGACCGCGCTGTCGGTGACCGTTGGGGAATGCGAATGGATCGATCCGGAAGGGGACGACTGGTTCTCGTCGATCTACCGGGAGCTGATGGGCGAGCAGGATGACGCCAAGCCCGCCGCCGCGCCAGAACTCGATCACTGGTTCGGATAGCCGGCCGTCGAGCCGCTGGATGCCGAAGGCGGCGACCAGCTCAGCCCCAGGGCGACACAGCCCCAGGGCGACACTGGCCACGAAGAGCGAGTACCGACCGGCTGAGCAGCGCCACGAGGCCGGCTGGCAGCCAGTCCTCGATCCGGAGACACGCCGGGGGACGCGCAGACGTCAAGGCCGCTCGCCCAGCGCCACCTGGATCTCGATCTCGTCGAGCACCGGTGGAAGTTCCGCGATGGAGTTCACAAGGTAGTGAGCCCCCGCGTGGCGGAGCTTGTCGGCGGCGTCTCGAACGAGCTTCGACCGCTGGACGGACGGAAGAGCCACCAGCTCACTTCGGTCCAGGCCGACGTAGTTGCCGGTGCCGGAGATGCCGACGGTCCATGCGCCGGCGTTGAGTCCCTCCTCGATGTCGGCCTTTGTGTCGCCGACCTTCACGGTCGCGCTCGGTGGGAAGACCCGCAGCGATTCGAGGGCCCGCAGCAGCATCCAGGGCTCCGGCCGGCCGGCCGGGACCTCGTCGGCGCAGACCATCACGTCCGGCTCGTAGCCCTGCTCGGCGGCCATCCTGGCAGCTATCTCGCCGACCGAGCGCGGGTATCCGGTGGTTGAGCCCACCAGGTATCCGCGAGCGCGGATTTCGGCGACGGCCGCGACCGTGCCGGGGATGAGAGCGCCGAACCTGGGCATGATCGATTGCTGGATTGGGACCAGCTCCAGGTACATCGCCCGGACGTCGTCCTCCGTACATGCCGATCCGTGGGCTCTCTGCCAGCGCTCGGAAACGTCCCGCAGAGCGGCGATGGCGCGGATGTGATCCAGTTTGTAGATACCCATTGGGCCGCGGGCCTGGGCCGTCGAGATCGGCACCCCGAAGCTTGCGAATACCTCCATGAATGCGCCGACCGGCGCTTGTGACCCGAAGTCCTGAGTCGTGCCAGCCCAGTCGAGGACGACCGCACGAAGGCGGCGTAGTGGCAGGTGATGCGCCGTCGAGGTCGGCGCGCCGGACTGACTCGGAAGCGTCTGAACGGGGTCGCGGGAGTCCGTCATCGTGTTACGACCGAGGACCTGGAGAGATCGCCGGTTGCGGCATCGACGAGCCGGCTCGCGGTGTTCGACAGCTTGGCCTCGACCAACGCCCGGTCGAGCGAATCGACGAAATCGGCCAGCACCTCCAGCTCGAGGGCGCCGAGGGTGCATACCCTGAAGGTCGTCCTGGCAGAGTCTCCGAGACCGGCGTAGATGACATAGCCATCCCGCTTGAGGGCGTCGTGCAGATTATCGTAGCTCACGCCCCGCGGCAGTCGAAGGCTGCGCACAGAAGACGATCGATTGGCAGCCGCGACCGTCGGCTCGATGCCCAAGCGTTCGAAGGCCTCGTCCAGGAACGCGACGCGGGCCCGATAGGCAGCCTGGCGGTGCTCTACGCCTTCGTCCAGCAGCTCGTCGAGCGCAGCCTCCAGACCGTATACGGCCGGCACTGCCGGTGTGAACGGAACCGACGACTTCTCCTGTGCCTCCAGGTATGCGGTGATGTCCAGGTACAGCGAGCGGCGCGGAGCATCGGCGGCTCGGGCGGCGCCGGCCGGGGAGAGGAGAACGAAAGACGTGCCTGGCAGGCCATGGAGGCACTTGTTCGAAGTGCAGGCGACCATGTCGATCCCGGAGCGGGCGAGGTCGAGCCGTTCGGCTCCGAGCGAGCTGATGGCGTCGACGATGACGCGCACCTCCCGGGCTCGGGCGACCGCCGCGATCTTCTGGACCGGGTTGAGCAGGCCGGTCGTCGTCTCGTGATGGACCACCGCCACGGCGTCGATCGTGGGATCCGACGCCAGGGCGGCATCGACATCGGCGGGGTCGATCGGCTCGGTCTGCGCGGCTCGAACGGCCACGGTGTCGATCCCCAGGCGCTCGGCGATGGTCGCCAGGCGATCGCCGTAGACGCCGTTCCGGCAGACCAGCAGGCGCCGTCCGTCGCGAACGGCCGCTCCCGTCATGGCCTCCATCGCGGCCGTCCCCGAACCCGCGATCAAGGCCAGCTTCCAGCCACGATCGACGCCGGCGACGCGGCAGAGCTTCTCGCGAATCCGAAGGAACATCTCGGAGTACTCGGGCTCGCGGTGGCACATGTCGGGGCCGCCGACAGCCCTGTGGATCCGGTCCGTCACCACCGCGGGCCCCGGGTTGAGAAGAACCCGCTGCCGGTGTTGCCGGCCTCGGCCGTACAGGTACGCGTCGGTCGCGCCGAATTCGGCCGGTTCGACGATCCGGTCGGGTTGACCGCGCAGGAGGTCCAGGCGGCCGGCCGGGTCATGAGAAGCAACGCCGATGACAGCGCCGGCGCCGGCGCGTTGGCCGGCCACCAGCGCGTCGCGCGACCCGCCGATCAGGCCGAGCCGGCGAACGTCCGGAACGTCGACGGCCGCCAGGGCGACGAGTAGTCCGAACGGGGAAGGCGGCAGTGGTCCGCGAACGATGACGTCCGCCAGCCGCTTCTCGAGGGGAGTCGGCGTCACGTTGTCCGGTACCACCAGGACGACCCCGGCGCCGTCATTGCGGACCTGCTCGAGCTCCGCGGCCAGGACGGCCTGAGTGGTCGTCGGCAGATCGCCGGCGAATAGCGTCCACACGGCGATCGACCGGTCGTCGGACCAGGATCGGACCGTGGCGATCGTGTCGGCGTACGGCATTCGAGCGGATCCTCCGGTGCGGTGCAGCCAGGCACGCGGTGCGGTCTCACTGCCTCGACAAGCCTGAGCGGGCACAGTTAACGCACCACGAACGCCTCGTTAATTGCGGTCCGCCATCTTGTCGGGGGGCGAATCGAAACAGCGAGGCTGACCATGGCCGGCAAACCGAGGATCGTTCTTCTCGCCTTCGACGGGTTCCCGCTTCACGCCTTCCGGTCGACGACAACCCCCAACCTGTGGCGGCTTGGCGAGAGGGGCGGCTTCTCGCCCGACGGTGGTCGCAGCGGTTTGCCGTCGACCACCTACCCGTCGTTTGCCACCCTGCTGACCGGAATGGGTCAGCAGAAGACGGGCATCCGCGCCACGGCACAGCGCCCCGGCGCGGTGCCGGGTTGGGCCGGCGAAGATCGTGCGCAAACAGCCACGATCGTCCACGCCGCGATCGACGCCGGGCTGCAGGCGGCTGTAGTCATGGGCGACCACAGGCTCATGCGAGTGCTGCGGCTGGACGGCCTCGACCGTTCCTGGCCGCCTCGCGGGACCGTGCCGGTCGACACCGAGCTCGACGCCCACGGCTACCCGACGAATGCCGCCGTCCAACCCCATGCTCTCGCGGCGGCCGCGGATCGGGACCTGGATCTGGTCTTCGTCCACTTCAACGAAACCGACACCCTCGGCCACGACTTTGGCCCAAGCGCGCCCGAGACGATCGACCGCGTCCGCAAGGCCGATGCCATCGCCGGAGAGCTGCTCGAGGCGCTGGCCCCGGATTGGGACCGGACCGTAGTCGCCGTCGTGTCGGATCACGACATGACCAGGCGGCTGCCGTACCCAGCTATCGATCCGACGGCCTCACGCGACTGCGCGGGCCTGGTGGACGACTGGATCGCCGACGGCGCCGCCGCGTGGCTACGTCTCACCTCCGGCGTTGACGCCCACATGGCCATCGATCGGCTGTCGGCCGTCGAGGGCGTCGAGAACTGGCGCTGGCGAGAGCCGAACGTGTTGCTTCTCCTGGCGGCCCCCGGACGCGTCTTCGCCGCTCCATCGATCCCTGCCGGCGGGATCCACGGGTCGATCGACACGGCCCAGACGCTGGCCATCGTCGGCGGCGGGCATCCGGCCGTAGCCTCGATAGCGGAATCCATAGCCCGGCGGTCCCCGGCCATTCGAGACTGGAGCCCGACACTGGCAGGAGTGCTTGGACTCGAGCTTCCGGACGCCGACGGCCTAGATCTTGTTGGGGAGCCCGTTCTGAAGTCGGCGAGCTAGGACTGGCGTCCAAGCACCGTGGCCACGTGACCGGCAACGGAAACGTAGGCCCCGTCGAGCGGACGCCAGGCGGGAGTCGAGATCGTATCGAGGCGGGCCAGGGCATGGACGGCTCCGCCGCGGCGCCGGACCTCTTCCTTCAAGGCCGCCAGCCGGTTCGCCAGCGTGGCCACGTCACGGATCTCGCCCGGGCCGGCGACCAGCGTCGACACGGCCAGTTCGGGGTTGCCGACTCCGTCTGGCAGCGGGCCCAGCGGCTCCATGCCGGTCATCAGCTCCAGCGCAACCTCGATGGCGCCGACGATTGCCTCGTCCTCGTCGTTCCAGGCGACTATGAAGTCGTCGCCGCCGAGATGGCCGACGAATCGAACGCCGCGGCCGCGAGCCACGCTAACGACGGCGTGTCCAAGCGCCTGGATCGTCCGGTCGCCCGTCGTGAACCCGGCTCGCTCGTTGAACGACTTGAAGTCGGCGACGTCGACGCGGCTCACGACCAGCGTCTCGGCGGTGTCGATGATCTCGGCCAGAGCCTGTTCGGTGCGAGCGCCTCCGGGAAGACCGGTCAGGGGATTCAGCTGCTGAACGCGATCGAGACCGAGGCTTGTCAGCGCTCGCAGAAGGTCCTTGACTCGCACGATGCCCACGACGCGCCCCCCGGCGTCGGTCACGAGGACGTCATCGAACAGCGACTCGGAGTCCCGATTGGCAACCGTCAGCGCCGCTTCGACGATTGAGGTGTCGGCGTCGATGAGGCGAGGGTGCGGATCCGCGGCTTCCAGCACCGGCCGGTTGGCGTAGACGGCGTACCCGTATTGCCCGCTGAACATGCGGAAGAGTCGCTCGCGGCCCAGCGCGCCGGTAGGTCGGAGGCGCCCGTCGGCGTAGACGAGTGTGGTGAGGCTATCGTCGTCGAGGAATCTCCCGCGCGCGTCCGCACCCGTGATCGAGGGTGGAACGAACACAGCCGGGGTGGCAATGGCCGCCATCCTTGGAGTTCTGTCCGGTCCGCCCCGGAGCTTCTGCCGCCCCTCGCGACGAGCGTCCGCGACGGCCTCGATCAGGTCGCGGCCTCGCCCCCCGACTACGGGCGCCATGCCGTAGGCGGCGGCGGAGGTCAACTCCGCGACGATCTCCTCGAGTTCGTTGGGGTTCTCGAGCAGGAATACAAAGCCATCACCTTCGTCGACGAGTCCGCCGCTCGGCACCGTCTTGCGCAGTCGCCCCAGGGCGGCCTCGGCCACCCAGAGGACGTGGCGCGCGGTATGCAAACGGACCTCGGACGGAGTCGACGGCGTCGGCATGGCTGATCCTTCGATGCGGACAGGATGTTGGTCGGTACCTGCGCGGAACCCGGCCGATCCCGACACGATGGAGTAGCCGGGTTAGCCGCCCGTTTCCCCGCGGTTAACGAAAAGAGCGGCCATGTGCCGGCCGCTCTCTTCGCAGGAGGGAGGAGTGCTAAGGGTTCAGGTCCTCGACCTCGCCGGTCGCCAGGAAGACCACGTCCTCGGCGATGTTGGTGACCCGATCGCCGATCCGCTCGAGGTAGTGGGCGGCGAACAGGATTCGCGTGCCGGGGTCCACCTTGGCCGGGTCGGTCCGCATCTCGTCGAGGACGTCGTCGAAGACCTGGTGGTAGAGGCGGTCGATCTCGTCGTCGCGGGCCGCGACCGCACGTGCCTTGGCCTCGTCGATGTCGACAAGAGCCATGACCACGTCGCGGACCTGGCGGGCGGCGAGGGTCGCCATCGGTGTCAGTTCGTCGTACGTGACCATGATGGTCACGCCGGCCAGCTTGCGGGCCTGCTTGGCCACCGAGCCGGCATGGTCACCGATGCGCTCCAGCTCGTAGGTGACGCGATCCAGGGCCATCAGGAACCGCAGGTCGCGAGCCACCGGCGCTTGTGTGGCGATGGTCATGGCCACGATGCCCGTCACGGCCCGCTGTACCTCGTTGACCCGGCCGTCGGAGATGATGACCTTCTCGGCGAGTTGAGCGTCGCGGTTCATGATGGCGTCGTGGGCGGCCAGTATCTGCTCCTCCACGTAGGACCCCATCCGCAATACGCCGTCCTTGACGTCTCGCATCTCGTGGTCGAGGCTCTCGCGGATCCGCATCGCGTGCCGCGCCGCCTCCTCTTCGGCGTTAAGGACGCCGGCCGCTTCGTCCACGGACTGCATGGTCGACTCCTCGCTGTGCTGGCTGGTCATCCGAACCGCCCGGAGATGTAGTCCTCGGTCAGTCGCTCGTTGGGTCGGGTGAAGATGCGACCCGTCGGCCCGACTTCCACGAGGTAGCCTGCCCGGTCCTCGGCCATCGTGAAGNNAAGCTCGCGCATCAGCTCCTCGATGCGGAGTGTCGAGACCGGGTCCAGGGCCGAGGCCGGTTCGTCCATGAGGATCACCTCCGGATCTGTCGCCAGGACGCGGGCGATGCAGAGGCGCTGCTGCTGGCCGCCGGAGAGGGCCAGCCCGGATTTGCGGCGGAGGTCGTCCTTGACCTCGTCCCAGAGCGCCGCCCTCTTCAGGCTCGTCTCCACCAGCTGATCGAGCGCCCGCCGGTTGTTCTGGCCGCGGCGCCGCGGGCCGTACGCGACGTTCTCGTAGATGGACATTGGGAAGGGGTTCGGCCGCTGGAAGACCATGCCGACGCGACGCCGCAGCTCGACGACGCTCACGTCCGGGTCGGTAACGTTCTCACCGTCGAGGCAGACTTCGCCCTCGACGCTGGCGCCGGGGATCAGGTCGTTCATGCGGTTGAAGCAGCGCAGGAACGTGGACTTGCCGCTGCCCGACGGGCCGATCAAGGCCAGGATCGAACGGGCCTGCACGGTCAGCGAAACATCGCGAACCGCGACCTTCTCGCCGTACTTGATGGAGACGTGCTGGGTCTTGATCTTGACGTCGTCGGCTCGCTCGGCGAATTCGTCGGCGGCGCGGGATGTCGTCACCTCGACCCGCCGCAGCACGGGTTCTGAGTAGATGGCAGTTGCGGGCATCTCGTCTCCGGTGCTCATGCGGCGGTCAGCCGTCGGGTCAGGACGCGGCCGATGAGGCGCGCGCCGAGGTTGAAGAGGAGGACCATCGAGATAAGGATCGCGGCGGAACCGTCGACGATCTGGTTCTTGAATGCCCCGAGGCCCTCGGAATTGAGCTTGTAGATGTAGACCGATAGGGTCGTGGCCGGCCGGAACGGGCTCCACGGCGAGGCCGGGTTGGTCAGGTCCAGGTTGGTGAAGTCGTAGTGCGGCGGCGTCCCGAGTCCGGACGTGAAGAGGAGCACCGCAGCCTCACCGAAGACGCGGCCGGCGGTCAGGATCACGCCGGTTGTCAACCCGGGTATCGCGAGCGGCAGGACGACGTGGCGGATGGTCTGCCACTTGGTGGCACCCAGCGCCAGGCTTGCATTGCGCTCTTCCTGGGGCACCGCCCGAAGCGCTTGCTCGGCCAGGCGGGTCATGAGCGGGAGGTTGAAGAAGGTCAGGGCCAAGGAGCCCGCCAGGGCGGAGAAACCCCAGTGGAAATCGTCGACGAAGAGGATCAGGCCGAAGAGACCCACTACGATCGATGGCACCGAGCTGATCGACTCCTCGGCGAACCGGATGGCGCTCGTCACGGCGTTGTCGCCGGCGTACTCGGACATGTAGATGCCGCCCAGGATGCCGACCGGAACGGCGATCAGCATCGTCAGGACCAGGATGTAGAGGGAATTCCACAGGACCGGCATGATGCCGCCGAGAACGGTGTCGCTCGGGTCGTCCAGCACGAAGCTCGGCGAGACCACCCCCCACGCCGCGATGGCGAAGTGAAGGATGATCGCTCCGAGGATGGCCAGGACCAGGACCCCGGTTCCCCACAGAACAACGGTAGCGGCGCGGTCGGCCAGGATGGTGCCGCGGGAAGCCTTGCGTCGAAGGCTCGGCGCGGGGCTGCCCGGGCGGCCGACCGCCGGGTTGGCGGTCGTCATGAGCCCATCCTCCGTTTGTTGATCACCCGAACGAGCACGACGGAGGTGATCGAGATGATCAACAGGACCAGGCTCATGGTCCATAGGGCGTCCTGCCACGGCTCGCCGAAGACCGTGTTGCCCATGTCCAGCGTGATCTGGGAGGTCAGCGTCGTCACCGGTTGGGTTATCGCGGCCGGCAGGGTGGGGGAGTTGCCGATGACCATCTGGACCGCCAGCGCCTCGCCTGCGGCTCGGGTCATGCCAAGGACGATCGCGGTGAGGACACCGCTCAGCGCGGACGGGATGAGGAGGTGACGAATCGTCTGCCAGCGCGTCGTCCCAAGGGCCAGTGAACCGGTCCGGAGTTCCTGCGGGACCGCCCTGAAGGCGTCATAGGAAACGCTCGTGATGGTGGGCAGGACCATGATCGAGAGGACCAGCGAGCCGGCCAGCCAGGAGAAGCCGGTCAGGAACCCCGGCATGCTGAAGACCTGGCCGACGACCGGCAGAGAGAGCGAAACCTGGCCGCCGAAAGTCGACGCCAGGAAAGGAACCAGGATCGTGATACCGAGCCAGCCCCAGACCACGCTCGGGATGCCGACGAAGATCTCGAGGGCGGGCTGGACGATGGCCCGCGCCCATTGAGGCGCCACTTCGGAGAGGAATAGCGCCAGGCCGACGGAAAGCGGGGTAGAGATCAGGAGGGCCACCGCCGTGACGGCGATAGTTCCGGCGATGAACGGCAGGATGCCGAACTGCGGGCCGCCGTCGGCCAGCGGATCCCAGTTGGGCGAGAGGACCTGCCCGATCGAGACGCCGTCCTTCACGAACAGCTGGATGCCCTGCCAGGCGATGAATGCCAGCAGGAGCACGACGATCGCGATCATCGACGCCGCCGCCAGGAAGACGACGCGCTTGGGGAGGTCGATCCGTTCGACAAGGCCGGGTCTGGTTCTCAGCCCAGATACTCGGTAAGCCGTTGTCAGTTGGGCCATCTGCGCTGCCTCGGACACGAGAGCTTGCGGGAAACAGGGATGCTCCGGGTCCCGTTCGTCACCGCGGGACCCGGAGCAAGCGAGGGGACTTAGTGGACTACGGGGGCGTAGAAGAGGCTCGGGATGAGCGTTCCCTGAACGTCGGGGCCCATCATGTAGTCGAGGAAGGCTGCGGTCAGACCGGTGGGCTGGCCGTTGGTGTACAGGTGGCCGTCGGCGGCGAGCTTGTAGGTGCTGCTCGCCATGTTGGCCACGGTGGCGTCGATGCCGTCCAGCTGGAGGCCGTTGAGGAGGGGCTTGTTGNNGTAGGCGAAGCCGATGACGCTGACTGCGCCGTTGGTCTTGGTGACGGCAGTCGTCACGGCGCCGTTGGAGTCTTCAGTCAGGGTCTGGCCGCCGGTGGCTTCCTTGGCGCCGCCCAGGACCAGGCTCTTGAAGGTGGCGCGGGTGCCGGACGAGGCCGGGCGGAAGATCAGCACGATCGGGAGGTCGGGGCCGCCAACCTGCTTCCAGTTGGTATCCGCGCCGGTCCAGATGTCGATGTTCTGCTGCGTCGTCAGGTTCGTGACGCCGGTCACGTCCTTGTTGGTGACGACGATCCAGCCCTGGCGAGCAACGATGTGGTCGATGAGCTTGTTGGCGTCGGGCGTCGCCAGCTTGGTGGCGGCGAGAACGTCGGAGGCGCCGATCTGGACGGAGCCCGCGGCCACCTGGCTGAGGCCGGTGCCGGAGCCGCCGCCGTTGACGGTCACGGTGGCGCCGGGGCAAGCCTTCGCGTAGGCGGTGGCGGCGGCCTGGATCAGCGGCTGGAGGGCGGTCGAGCCCGACGAGGTGATGCTGCCGGTCTGGCAGTTGACGGTCGGGGCCGGCGTGGCGGTCGGGGCCGGCGTGGCGCTCGCCATGGGCGCCGTCGAGGGTGCGGTCGTGGGTGCGGACGTTGGAGTGGCCGTGGCGCTGGCCGACGTGCAAGCCGCAGCTAGCATCGCGGCCGCAATGGCCAGGGCGCCGAAGCGTCGCGTTCCGTTGAGCAACGTACTGTCTCCTCTTGGCTGGGCAGTTGATTGAGCGGATCTGCTCCCAGTTCAGAGGGGATCGTCGAGCCGGGCGTTTAACGCTGTGTTGGCCCTTCGTTAACGTTCGCCGGGCCGCCCTCGCCGGCGTCCTGGGCGGCGTGCGCCTGCCGTCGCGGTTCGAATGGCGGTTCGAACAGGTAGCCCGATCCTCGAACGGTCAGCAGGCGGACCGGGTTTGCCGCGTCCCTCTCGATCTTGGAGCGGAGCCAGAAGACGTATACGTCTACGGTCCGCTCGTTTCCCACCGGTTCGTGCCAGACGCGGCGCATCAGCTCTTCGCGGGAGAAGGCACGGCCCGGGTGCGTCGCCAGAAAATCGAGCAGCGCAAGCTCCTTCGGCCGCAACGACATCAGGTGTCCGTCGCGTCGGATGGCTCGAGCGCGCCGATCCAGCTCCACGCCGTCGCCGATGGCGATCCTGTCTTCGGGGAGTTTCGGGCTCACCGGACCGCGACGGCCGGCGATCGAGAGGCGGCCGATCAGTTCCATGGGGTCGGCCGAGAGGTCGACGGCGTCGTTGAAGCCCAGTTCGAGCGCGTGCAGGCGCAGGGCGACCGCCTGGTGCGGGCTCATCAGAACGGCGCACGATGCGGGGTTGGAGTCGAGCCAGCTGGCCACCCGCTGGAGGTCGACCGGTCCCGCCGGGGGCGCCATCAGGACGATGAGCGTCGGGGCGGCGAACGCGAGAGCGTCGGCCATGCCTGCGGACGTCCGCTCGACTTGGACCTCGACCTCGGGGAAGATCCGCTCCAGATCGATGGGACCGTCGGGGTTCGCGAGAACCAGCCAGCCTCGGAACGGACCGCGCAAGGCCACGAGCGGCTGGCCGACCTGCGGATCGTTGGTCTCGGTGCCAGTGAGGACGTCGTCGTGCGCCTGCGTCATCCGCCGAATGTCGCGACACCGTGTTAACGCCGTGTTCCGGCCCCGTGAACGTTCGCTTCAGCAGGCGGAGCCGACAACACCGGCATGCACCACCGGCGGACGGCTAGGCGTGCTTCACCACGATTCTTTCGATCAGGTCCGCGACGTCCTCGCACTTGTCAATCGTGTCTTCGAGAAGGGCGTAGACATCCTTCCACTTGAGTATCTCGAGAGTCTTGGCGCCGTCGTCGAAGAGGCTGGCGATCGCGGAACGGGCCAGTCTGTCGCCCTCGTTCTCGATGCGGTGGACCTCAACGATGTAACGATCGAGATCCTTGAAGCCGCGCAGGTTGGTCAATGCCAGGTGGAGCGTCTCGCAGGCCTGGACGACCAGGGCCGCCTGCTTGACCGAAGTCTTGGTCGGCGACTCGATCCGATACAGCACGAAGGTGTCGGCGACCTCCTCGATCAGGTCGAGGATGTCGTCCAGGCCGCTGATCAGGGCGTGGATCTCTTCGCGATCAAAGGGTGTGACGAAGGTCGACTCCAGGCGCCGCCCGATGTCGTGGCTGATGTCGTCGCCCTTGTGCTCTACCTCGCGGATCTTCTTGGCCGACTTGTCGGGGTTGTCGAAGCTGCGCAGCATCGCCTCGAGCTGGCGGGCGCCGTCCAGCACGTTGGCGGCATCCTCAACGAAGAGGTCGAAGAAACGCTCTTCGCGCGGGATCAGTCGAAATGAGGGCACCGAGCCAACCTCCGGGAGGGTCGCGATCTGTGGGACGAGCCGGCCTGCACGGTTCGGCTCCGTCCGAACGAACTCTGTGACGAACTCCTATGTTGAGCGCGTTCTAGGGTACCGTCCAGCGAACATGCCTGCTGGCCGAGCCCAGGCATCCAGCCGAACCGCGGCGGCTGTGCCATGCTCGACCTGTGGATGCCGTCGAGCTGCTCTTCATCGGTGGGCTTGCCGTGCTGTTGGGGTGGGCCCTGGCGGTCGCAATCTCGCGCGGTCGGGCGATCGAGCGACTGCAGGAAGAGACCGGCGCGAGCGACGCCGACGACGTCGAGAGACGGGTCCGGATGGCCCTCGAGGAGACCGAGGACGCTCGCTGGCATGCCGAGCAAACGAGCCACGACACGGGCTACCTGACCGAGCTGTTAACGTCCGGCGTGGTCCGACTCCGCGACGATCTCACGGTCGAATTCGCCAACGGGGCCGCTCACATGACGCTCGAGCGACGGCCGGGATCCATGGTTGGGCGGTCCGCCCTGGAGGCCTTCGTCGACGCCCGGATCGAGGACATCGCCCGGACTGCCATGGAGTTCGGGTCGGCCAACGGCGAATTGACGGTCCGTTCCGGCTCCGGGGCCACGGTTACGGTTCGGGCTCGCCGCTCGCCCGTATCCGGAGTGTGGCTCGTTCTCGAGGATGTCTCGGAGCTGCGGCGGCTGCAGCGCATGCGGGCGGAGTTCATCGACAACCTCTCGCACGAGTTGCGGACGCCGCTCACCACGATCAGCCTGCTGGCCGAAATGGCCGCTCGGGACGCGGAGTCGGCCTCGCCGCGCCTGAGGGACCGGATCTCGAAGATCGAGATCGAGACGGGGCACCTGACCCAGATGGTCAACGAGCTGCTCGACCTGTCGCGCATAGAGAGCGGGACGGCTCAGCTGCTCCTCGACGACGTGGACCTGGTCCGCCTCGCCCGCTCCACGGCCGAGCGGCTGCGTCTCTTCGCCGAGCGGCAGGGTCTCCGGATCGAGCTGGACGTGCCGGACCGAGTTTCGCCGGTCAGGGGCGACGAGGACCGCATCGGACAGGTGCTGGTCAACCTCCTCCACAACGCCGTCAAGTTCAGCCCGGACGGCGGCCGGATCGTCCTCGGCTTGCGTGAGGAGGGTGACGAGGTGACGGTCTGGGTCCGCGATCCGGGCATCGGCGTCCCGCGAGCGGACCTGGCTCGCATCTTCGAGCGGTTCTACAAAGTCGACCGGGCCCGGGTCAGGGGACGAGGCGGCACCGGTTTGGGTCTGTCGATCGCGCGCCATGTGGTGGAATCGCACGGCGGGCGCATCTGGGCCGAGTCCGAGGAAGGATCGGGCTCTACCTTCAAGTTCACCATCCCGATCGCGGCGGCGGGCGGGAGTGCGGCTGGAGTTGTCGGCGCCGCGGCTGCGGCCCAGAGTGGCCCCGGGGACGTGCCTTCGGCGGGTGCGGCTTCCGCGCCGGACCCTTCGCCCGGTTAGGGCTTGCCCGGCTCCGGTCGGGCGGCCGGTTTGGCCGGCGGCTTCAGCGTCGCCCGACGCGGCGTGGCGGCGGGCTTCGTCGCCGCGGCTGGCTTCGCCGTTGCGGCTGGCTTCGCCGTTGCGGCTGGCTTCGCCGTTGCGGGGGGCTTCGGGGCTGCGCTCCTGGCCGCTGCCGGCTTCCTGGCCGCTGCCGGCTTGGGCGTTGCGACCGGCTTCGTGGCCGCGGCCGGCTTGGGCGTTGCGGCGGGCTTGGCTTCGGCCACGATCCGCAGTTCGATCAGCGCGGCTTCGGCCTCCTGGCGCCGACGGTGGGCGCGTTCGAGCTTCCGGATGCGCTTGAGCTCCAGGCGGGCCGCGTCGGCCAACTGGCGCTCAAGGCGCCGTAGTTGCTTTCGGACCCCCGGAGGCACCTTGCCGGACTTGTCGGAACGCGCTTTCGCCATTTCGAACCCCTTCCGCTGTAGTGACGCGGGTCGGCGCGCTCATTCAACCCGGCGCGCGCAGGCAGCCGCCGAAGCATAGCTCGGCCCGGCCGACCGTCAATCCTTGTCGCCGCCCGCGACCAGCAGTTCCGGTGGCACCAGCCAGCGCAAGACCCCGCTCCCGGGACGGAGCGGCCGCGTCGCGTCGATCCGGACCAGCGCCGCCTTGCGGAGCGGCAGCCCCGAGACTCCGATCAGCTCCGCGGCGAGCAGGCTGAAGTCCGGGTCGTGGCCCACCAGCATCGGCCGGAGCGGGTTGCCGGCCTGGCGCAGCAGTTCATCGACCGCGTCCAGGTCGAGCGGCTCGCCGAGCGCCTCGACGACGGCCACGCCGACGCTGAGCGCGGCCCCCACCAGGCGGGCCGTCTCCAGGGCCCTGGTCTTCGGCGAACTCAGGATGGTGTCGGGTCTGAAGCTCGTCGTCGCCAGGAAGAGCCCGAGCCGCTCCGACTGCAGCTGGCCTTTCTCCGTCAGTGGTCGGACCCCATCGGAGCCTGTCCACTTCATCGGGTCGCCGGCGTGGGCGTGGCGCAGCAGACACAGCTGGAGATCGTTGGTCGGGTTCACGGCTCGATGATCTCACGCGGGATCGAGTCGGGCCAGCGCCGCCGCGCCGGGTCAGGCGTTGAGATCCTCGATTTCGCCGATGGCCAGGAAGACGATTTCCTCGGCGATATTGGTGACCCTGTCTCCGATTCGCTCCAGGTCCTTCGCGGCGAAGAGCAGGTGGGCACCCACGTCGACCCAGTCGGGCTCGAGGCGCATCCGTTCGAGGGCTCGCTCGAAGTAGGCGTGGTAGAGCCTGTCCATCTCGTCGTCCTGAGCGGCCACTCGTCGAGCTGCTTCGACGTCGAGGTCCACCATGGCGCGCAGCACGCCGTGCAGGATGGAACTGGCCAGCTCACCCATTCGATCCAGGCTCGTCCCACCTGGATTCCGA
Organism: Chloroflexota bacterium; assembly: GCA_003157875.1. Lineage (GTDB taxonomy): Bacteria > Chloroflexota > Limnocylindria > Limnocylindrales > CSP1-4 > Fen-1039. The sequence continues at coordinate 6,165 of PMKV01000032.1, read as the reverse complement.
GCGGCGCCGACCTTGGCGACTTGCTTGGCTACCCCGGCCGCGTGGTCGCCGATCCGTTCCAGCTCGTAGGTGACGTGGGCGAGCGACAGCACGAACCGCAGATCGCCGGCGACCGGCGACTGCGTTGCGATCGTCGTCACGATCAGGGTGGTCAGGTCGGTTTGGGCGGCGTTGATGGCCGCGTCGTTGGCGACGACACGGGCGGCAGCCCCGAGATCGCGGCGGGCCATCGCGTCGACGGCTGCGTCTATGGCAACCGCCACCAGCTCGCCCATCCGCACGACGCCTTCTCGGACCCCGAGCATCTCACGATCGAAGATGCCTCTGTGGCCGTGGGCAACGAATCTGTCGCTGTCTTGCACGCTCAGTCCAGGAACGGGTTGGGTGAGCCTCCGACCCAAGCCGGGCGGACGCTCCTGGTGGGCAAGCATAGCGATGAACTCGGGGCTAATGGTCGCGCTCGAGCTCTTCGGCCCGTTCCGAAGGTGCGCCCAGCAACTCCAGGATCGCATCGTGGTCCAGGTTGGTGCGGCGCGATACCAGCGCTGCGACGCGGTGGGGGTCGTGTCGGACGCGGACGAGTCTCCCGCGCTCCAGTCTCGGCCAGAGGGCCAGGGCGCGCGAGCAGTAGTCGGGGGTCAGGCTATTCATCCGCCAGTCCGTTCATCGGGGCGACCAGTGGATCGGCGCTCGGGGCCTCTACCTCGAGCTCCAGCCAGCGCAGGGCGTAGGCGAGGTCGAGGACTTCGGCCGCCGAACCGGAGGCCGGGGTGGGCGTTGCGAGCCGGTAGAGCGACTCGCGTCGATAGGAATCGACCAGTGCGCGGCGACTTCGGATGGGTTCGAGCTGGGCTCGGACCATGGCGACCCGGTCGGCCAGCGCCGGCGGGGCCGTGAGCTCCGTGTCGAGGATGGTCATCGTCGATAGGGTCTCCTTGTCCCTGACGGTTCGAATGACAACCGGCTGGGGACCTCGGGAGGTGCCGCTGGCGAGAAACCTACGTCCCCACGACACCTAGCCTGGCGCGAGCAGGTGATCGGGCCGTGAACCGTCGGTTAACGTTCCTGTCGAGAGCCGTCGAGGGCTACCTGCGCATCCAGGTGGGGAGCGTGGTGGATCACTGGTCCTGCGTCGATCTCCTCGGCCGCGTCGGCGTCCTCGACTTCGCTCTCCGTCCGTTGCCGCGGCTCGAAGAACGTCGTCGCAATCAGAGTCGGCACGACCGCGCTGAGGATGACCGTTGTCACCAGGACCGTGTAGGCATCCTGGCCGATGATGTGATTGGTGAGGCCGAATAGGGCGGAGATCGTTCCGAACGTGAGCCCGGTGGCCATCAGGAGGGTCGTGTAGTTGGTCTCGCGCACAGGCATGCCGGAGGCTTTCGCCGTGGGCCAGACGCCCACGCCTTTTGCCACGAGCTTGACGGCGAGAAAAGCACCGATCAGGCCAGCTCCGGCGGTCACAGCCGGCAGCGAGACGAATAGCCCGGCCTTGATGAAGTAGAAGGGAGTCAACAGCGAGAAGGCGATCGCTCGCATCCGGTTCACCAGAACTCGATCGTGCACGAAGACCCCGGCGACGGCCAGGCCCACCAGGTACGCGGGCAGGACCGCTTCGCTGCCGACGCTGGTCGCCAGGCCGCCGAGCAGGAGGAGCACCAGGAACAGGAACTTGATCTCAGGCTCCGAGACGCGGTTTGGGACCGTCCTGACGAGCCAGCGCAGCGATCGTGGCAAGAGGTAGAGCGCCACGGCGGTCAGCGCGATGAACAACAGCATCAGCGGGCTGAAGCTGGCGAACAGCACGCCCAGGGCAAGGACGGTCCCGAGATCGGTGATGAAGCAGGCTGCGAGGATGAGCTTGCCGAGATCGACCTCTGCCAGCCCGGACTCGACCATGACCGCATAGACGACGGCGACCGAAGTCGTCGAGAGAGAAACCCCCGCGATCTCCGCGGCCCGGAGATCCCATCCCGCGACGTAGTAGGCGAAGCTGAAGGCGCACACGAACGGAGCCGTAAACGAGACGGCCCCGATGGCCAGGCTGGCCTTGATGTGCCGGCGGAGCGAAGCCGGATCGATCTCGGCGCCGGCGAGGAACGTCAGCAGGACCGAGCCGAAGGTCGCCAGGAAATCGATCCAGGCGGTGGTGTGCAGCCCGGCGAAGTTGCCTGCCAGGACGCCGAACGCGATTTCGATCAGCGCGACCGAGATGCCCAGCCGGATCGACACGAGGCTCGCCGCAAGGGCGATCCCCATCCAGGCGGCGGCGACCAGATAGATGTTGTCCACGTGAGCGACCTCCGTCCGCAAGGCACGAAAAAGGCCCCCAGGTTCGGGGTGACCCAGGAGCCATCAGCCCTTGCGGGCGGTTCAGACACACCCGGTGGGTGTGTCTCGGCGGACGCCATCGCCGATCGACGTCAAGGTTAGGTCGCGCGCGGCGGAGTCGTCAAACGAGGCTAGAGGGAAGCCGCGGCCCGGCCCAACGCGCGCCTGAACGGGGCGCCGTTGACCGCCCGCCAGATCGGCCCCAGGGTCCGCTGCCGGCGCGCGACTTCGCGCTCGCGTGAGTTGAGGTAGGCGCCGATCGCCTCCGTCTCCAGTTTGGACAGCTCGCCGGCGCGGGCCACCAGCAGGTCCCGGGCCAGCTTCGTGGCCACGTCCGCGTCGTGAAGGCCGCCCAGGTGGTCCTGCAGGGCGCCAACCCGTGCCAGCAGCCGCTCGCTGTCTGGTCCCAGCGTTTCGCCGAAGAACTCGAGGGTGTAGCGCAGCCACTTGGTGCTGATGCGCAGCTCGTGCAGGGTCTCGATGTCCGCCCAGGGCAGGACCAGCTCGTAGGCCCGGACGGTCTCGTAGGCGGTCCAGATCTCGGATGCGGCTCGATCGCGGACGCGGTGCGGGGCCGTGGGCGGACCGACCGCGGCAGCGGCGTTGGCGCCGGCGTCCAGGAATGCCTCCATCTCCTCGATGAAGCTCGCGTATCTGTCCGAGTCCAGCTCGCCCAGGAGTTGCGTCCGGGCGTTGGCGCGCTGCCTCCGCCACAGCGACAGCAGGGGCTCCAGACCGGGGCGCTGATCCTCGTCCAACGCGACGCTGTAGGCCTCCAAACCTTCGATCAGGACGTCGAGGTCCCGCACGGCCCCGAGCCGGTCGGCGATCGTCTCGAGGTGGCGGCGGATCTTCTTGGTCTTGCTCGTCTTGAAGGCACCGTCGAAGACGCGCCACGCGGCCCGCATCCGCCGCGTCGCGACCCGCATATCGTGCAGATCCTCGGCGTCGTTGCCGCTGCGCGTTCCGGCTTCGCGCCGCTGCATCCTGGCGAAATGGAACTGCAGGACCTTGCCGGCCGCCTCGGGCAGGCTGTCCTCGGCGCTTATGCCGAGTGTGCGCGGGCCCGGTTTGGCAGGCGATGCGGCGGCAGCGGCGGCCGGCGGCTCCGCGGGCACGTCGGCCGGCGACTCGGACCCGATACCTGCGAGCAAGTCGGGCGGGGCTGCAAGCCAGCGCGCCTGGACATCCTTGGGCATCGACGGCATGGCCGTTCGAATTGCCTTCACGGCGCGGTTCAGCTTGGACCTCGAGACGGGCCGTAGACCCGCGTCGGCATCGAAGATCTCCACCAGGGCGGCCAGTGGCGTCTCGTCGCCTCGTTTCAGCTCCACCTCCAGCTCTTCGAAGCGATCGAGGACCCGGCCGTCTCCGAGAACCTCGACCTCGTCGAGGCTGAGTTCGGCGCGAGTGGCGCCGGCCCCGAGCGAGCGAACCCGTCGAAGCTGGCGGATCGTCAGCAGCTCGGTGAGCGCCGCGTCGCCGCATAGCTCCAGGATGACCGACCGAGCCTGCGAATGGGGCCAGTCGGCGGCGATGAGGCCCGCGTCGGCGGGGCCCTCGATCTCTTCGCGGCGCTGCAATCGCCCGCCGGAGAGGTTCCGGGCCTTGATGCTGATCTGGGTTCCGCGTGACGTCTTGCGCAGGCGAGCGGCGAAGCCGGCCCGATCGAGGGCCCAATCGGCCGAGTCGACATAGCGATCCTCGACCCGGATCGACTTGACCGCGCCTTCCGGTGTGAAGGGTCCGAGTTCGGGCGCCACGAGATAGCGATCGCCCCCGCCCGCGGTCACGACCTCGTACTTCATCTCGACTTCGATCTTGTGGCTCATGGCCATCGCCTTCCCCCCGATCCGGAGAGCGCTATGCCCTCGGATCGAGCGAGCCCGTGCCCGCATGCGGTCGATGAGGGGCGACGACCGCGGCCGCTGCCGAATGAGTGGCCTGCGCCTTCAGCGTCTCGAACGTGTCGATAGTACCCGCTGCGCCGTTCAGTTCCTCGGTCCGGTGGTAGACGCCCGCGGCGTCCAGTTGCCACGATCGGCGGTCGTCGGACAGCATGACCTCGAGCACGGCGTCGATCCTGGCGTGGGCCTCGCCGTCCTCGATCGGCACGATCGCCTCTACCCGCCGGTCCAGGTTTCGTTCCATGAGGTCCGCCGACCCGATGTAGATCTCCGATCGGCCGCCGTTGGCGAACGAGAAGACACGCGAGTGCTCCAGGTACTGGCCGACGATCGATCTGACGCGGATGCCCTCGCTGATCCCGGGCAGGCCGGGCCACAGCGAGCAGATGCCGCGAATGATCAGATCCACCTTCACCCCGGCCTGACTCGCGGCGTACAGGGCGGCGATGCAGGCGGGGTCCACGATCGAGTTCAGCTTGAGGATGATCCGGGCCGGCCGCCCGGCGCGGGCGTGGCCGGCTTCGCGATCGATCATCTCGATGATCCAGTTGCGCAGGTTCATCGGGGCCACGATCAGGCGCCGGAAGTCGCGCTGTCGCGACAGGCCCGTCAGGACGTTGAAGAGGTCGCTGACGTCGGCGCCCAGTTCGGGCCGGCAAGACAGCAGGCCGAAGTCGGTGTAGAGCCGGGCCGTGCCTGAGTTGTAGTTGCCGGTCCCGATGTGGACGTAGCGGCGCAGACCCGACGCTTCCCGGCGAACTATGAGCGTCGTCTTGGAGTGCGTCTTGAGGCCGACCAGCCCGTAGACGACGTGGGCGCCGGCCTGTTCGAGCTTGCGCGCCCAGACGATGTTGGCCTCCTCGTCGAAGCGGGCCTTGATCTCGACCAGGACCACGACCTGCTTGTCGCGCTCGGCGGCGGCGATGAGATCGCGCACGATCGGCGAGTCGCCGCTGGTGCGATAGAGCGTCATCTTGATCGAGAGGACATCGGGGTCCGAGGCGGCCTGGGCGATGAACCGCTGTGTCGAGGCGGCGAAGCTCTCGTAGGGGTGGTGGACCAGGATGTCGCCGTTTCGGATCGCCGCGAAGACATCCGCCGGCTCATCTTCGTCGGACGAGACCAGGCGCGGCGGCACGACGGGGGAGTAGGGCGGCAGCTTGAGGTCGGGCCGGTCCAGGCCGGCGATCTGCCACAGCCCGGTGTGGTCGAGCATGCCAGGCGTCTCGTAGCAATCCGCGCGATCGACGCCGACGCCCTTCTCGAGAATGCGTCGCATCGGTGCCGGCATGGCCTGGTCGACTTCGAGCCGCACCGCGTCGCCGAAGCGCCGCCGCCGCAGCTCCTCCTCGAGGGCGATCATCAGATCGTCGGCTTCGTCTTCCTGTAGTTCGAGATCGGCGTCGCGAGTTACCCGGAAGAGGTGGGTTTCAAGGATCGTCATGCCGGAGAAGAGCATGTCCAGGTTGGCGGCGATGACCTGCTCGAGGAGGACGAACTTGCTCGGCTCGATCTGGATGAAGCGAGGTAGAACCGCCGGCACCTTGACCCGAGCGAATCGCTCCTCCTTCTCTTCCGGATCCTCCATCCGGATCGCGACCGACAGGCTGAGGGTGCTGATGTACGGGAAGGGGTGTCCCGGGTCGACCGCCAGCGGCGTCAGCACGGGATAGATCTCGTCGGTGAAGCGCAGCCTGAGGGACTCGTGGTGCTGGGGCACGTCGGCGTAGTCGACGAGATGTATGCCGGCGGCGCTCAGGTCCGAGCAGACTCGGTCGAAGACCGCGCACTGCTCGTCGAGCAGCTCGCGGAATCGCTTGCGGATCGCCGCCAGCTGCTCGGCCGCCGGCTTCTCGCTGGGTGTGGCGGGGGCCGCGTGGGCCTCGGCCTGCTCCATGAGGCCGGAGACGCGGATCTGGAAGAACTC
>PMKV01000134.1:122217-127364 GCA_003157875.1 Chloroflexota bacterium | reverse complement strand
GCTCAACGTGGTGGAGCCGGGCCTTCAGGTGACCAAGGGCGCTGACGCAAGCAGCCCATACTTCGGGGCGACCGTCACCTACACCTTGACGGTGTCGCACAAGGCCGCCAGCAACGCCGTGGCGTTCGACGTGGTCCTAACGGACGTTCTCCCGACGGGCCTGGCCCTTCAGCCCGCCTCCTTGCAGAACCCGTTGCACACGGCAGGCCTCACTCCGTCCCTGATGACCGCCGACGGCGCTACCAACACCATCACCATCCATTTCGCCTCGTTCCCGCTCGGCGACACCTCCACTTTTACCTACCAGGCGATCGTCGGCGACAAGGACCATCTTTCGCTCGGCCAGACGCTGACGAACGCCGTGAAGGAAGCGTGGACTTCACTCCCCGGCTCCGTGCCAGGTGAGCGGACCGGCAACACCGGCGATCCGGGTGGCGACGCCAACACGTACTCGACCACCGCGGCGGCCCCGGTCGTCGTGACGGGCATAGACCTGCGCCTGGCCAAGGACGACGGCCTGGACGTGGTAACAGCCGGCGAGGGCATCACATACCACCTCACCTACCACAACGACGGCAATCAGACGGCGCCGCTCGTGGTCATCACCGAGACCGTCCCCATCGGGACGACCTACACCGGCTCGGGCTGGACGTGTCTCCTCGGTGGCGTTCCCAGCACCGCGGCGGGCAGCACCTGCACCCTGCCAATCGGTTCAGTCGCGGGCCTGAGCTCGGGCACCGTCGATTTCGCCGTCAAGGTCGTGGATCCCATCCCTCAGAAGATGACCGCGATCTCCAACACGGCGGCCATCGACTACGACCGCAGCCACGGCGAGAACGCCGACCCGACGGACAACAACCACGCCACCGATGTCGATGCCATCCACACCGCCGACCTGTCGCTGACCAAAGTGGTCGACGACTCGACGCCCGACGCCGATCAGGTAGTTCACTTCACCGTGACTATCCACAACGGCGGAGGCGATCAGGCCACCGGCGTCAAGGTGACCGACACCCTGCCGGGCTCGCTCCAGCTGGATCACACGGCGGTGAGCCAGGGCGTGTTCGTGGCCGGAACCGGCATCTGGACGGTGGGCACCCTGGACATCGACGCGAACGCGACCCTCGATATCTGGGCCAAGGTCACCGCGCCCGGCACCGCGACCAACGTGGCCGAGGTCACCCACTCCGATCAGAGCGATCCCAACTCCACGCCCGGCAACGGCCCCGGCGAGGACGACTACGCCACCGCGTCCGTCACGCCGAATGTCAACGACCTGGGTGTTGCCAAGACTGCCAGTTCCAACAACCCGGACGTGCACAGCAAGGTGACGTACACGATCGTCGCCACGAACCTCACCGGCACCGATGCGACCGGCGTCAAAGTCACCGATCTCCTGCCGGCCGCGCTCACCTTCGTCTCGTCGGACGCGCCGAGCGACTACGACTCCACAACAGGCCTCTGGACGATCGGTTCGCTCCCACACGGGGCCTCTCGGACGCTCCATGTGATCGCGACCGTCGAGAGCTCCGCCACGATCGTCAATAGAGCCACGATCACCGGCGACCAGTACGACTCGAACCCCACCAACAACACCTCTACGGCCACCATCTCCCAGGAGGTGGATCTGGTCGTGACCAAGGTCGCCAACAACGACCACCCGAACGTCAACGACTCCGACTACTTCACGGTCACGGTCAAGAACAACGGGCCCGACACCGCCACCGGCGTCGTCATCTCGGACGCGCTTCCGGCGGGCCTGACATATGTCAGCTCCGACACCGCCAAGGGCACCGTCGGCTTCGTCGTCGACGGCACGTCCCACAATTCGACCGGCACCTGGAACGTGGGGACGCTGGCCAGCGGCGAAAGCGCGACCCTGACCGTCAACGTCACGGTCGTCAGCCCGGACCCACGGACGAACACAGCCTCGGTCGCTCAGGTCAATGAGACTCAGTCCGACACGACGAACGACCAGGGGACGGCCACGGTCACGCCACAACAGGCGGATCTCTCGATAACCAAGTCCATCTTCAACTCGCAGCCGGACCCGGGCGACGCGGACTACTTCACCATCGTCGTCACCAACAACGGCCCCGACGCCGCAACGAACATCGTGGCCACCGACCTGCTCCCGACCGGCGTCGCGTTCGTCAGCGCCGACGTAACCCAGGGCACCTTCGACGGCGCCGCCGGCAAGTGGACCATCCCAGGGCTGGCCAACAAGGGCACCGCGACTCTCACGCTCCACGTGAAGGTCAACGCCGCCGATGACTATTCCAACACGGCGAGTGTGACCGCCGATCAGTACGACCCCAAGCTCTCGAACAACTCGGACACCATCTCCTTCTCGACCCGCAAGGCGGACATCGCCGTGACCAAGGTTGCCGACCCGACCGGGCCGAAGGTCGGCACGCAGGTCACGTTCACCGTGACCGCCCAGAACCTGGGGCCACAGGACGCGACGCAGCTGGTGGTCACCGATCTCCTGCCCGCAGGCCTGACCTATGTCTCCAGCGTCCCGGCTTCGGGCACGACCTACGACTCGGGCACCGGCGCGTGGACGATCGGCGGCCTGGCGATCAATCACACCGTCACGCTCACGATTACCGCCCGAGTGGTCGGCTCCGGTACGATCGACAACACCGCCGCGGTCAGCCATCTGCTCCAGCGCGACCTCGTTTCCTCCAACGACTCGTCGACCGCCCATCTCACCGTCCCGCTCGCGGCCGATCTCGCCCTGACCAAGACCGTCGACGTGGCCACGCCCGACACCAAGACCAACGTCACCTACACCATCACGGTCACCAACCACGGCCCCGACAGCACCTCCGGCGTTCACGTCAAGGATCTGCTGCCGGCCGGACTCACATGGGTCGCCGATACGCCGAGCGTCGGCTCCTACAACCCGGCCACGGGCGACTGGAACATCGGCGACATGCCCAACAGCGACGTCGTGACGCTGACCATCACGGCGACCGTCGGTGTGGAAGGCCCGATAGTGAATACGGCCGAGGTCACGGCCTCGACCCGGGACGACCCCAACTCCTCGGTCAACAACCACGACCCGACCGAGAACGACCAGGCCAGCGTCAGGATCAACGCCGCCGGCGTTGCGGATCTGTCGCTGACCAAGGTCGCGACACCGTCGGCAGTCCGTAAAGGCGACACGACCACCTACACCATCGTTGTCTCCAACGGCGGGCCCGACGACGCCACGGGCGTGATCGTCCGAGACCAGCTCCCCGCGTCGGTCACGTATGTCAGCAGCTCGGGCGGCGACTACAACTCGACGACGGGGGCCTGGACCGTGGGCAGCCTGCAGAACGGCGGCTCGGCCGCGCTCACGATCACGGTCCACGTCGGCCAGGCGGGCACGATCGCCAACACGGCGTCGGTTGTGGCCTCGGACCAGCGCGACCCCAAATCGTCGAACGACGCCGCCACGGCCGATGTCTCGGCCGCGGGCCCGACGCCGCCACCGACTGTCACCGACTCGCCCCTTGGAGTCGAGCCCGGCGCACTGGCGCCCTGGTTACTCGGCCTGGCCTTCGCCGCGCTGGCCCTGATGGCCTCGGTAGTCCTGGCCTCGCGCAACCGCAGCTTCAGGCGCCGCCTCTAGCGGAGCGGGCGGGAGTCGCCTCGGGCCGTTTTCGAGGCCGGCCCCGGTCTGTAGTCGGGGCTCGTTGCCGGACTCCGGTCGGGTTATCATTGCCGCCCGATCGCGGTTCCGGCCGCGGTCGCGTCGCGCGCCTGTAGCTCAGCGGATAGAGCGTCGGCCTCCGGAGCCGAAGGTCGCAGGTTCGAATCCTGTCGGGCGCGCTTTAACCACCACTTCGGGCAAAGCCAGCGCCAGGCCATGCGCGTAGGCGGCCGGAGTGAGGCGGGCAGACACGAATTCCCTCCCAGCGACGACGATCCGCTCGTAGATGGCGTGGAGTAGCTCGCTCTTCTCCGCGGGAACGTCAGCCCCCTGCCAGGTCTCCGCCAGAGCTCGGAGCCACTCGACCGCCCGGTCAGCGGGCACCCCGACCTGGGCGGTCTGCTCCACTTCCGCCAGGGACTCCCGAAGCCGCTTGAGGCGCGCGAGGTAGGTCTCGTCGCTGATCTCTCCGCCGACGTGGTCGAGGGCAAGTTCACGCATCTGGCGCTCGATCCGTGAGCGGTCGATGGCGACGGGACGGACGGTCGAGCCCAACGCGGCAACGACTCTGGCGATGACCCCGTCGTCGAGTTCGATCCCTCCCAGTTGGGCCAGGATGGGCACCTCCCAGGTCTCAGCTGGAATGCGGGCGTTGATACCCCAGCCCGGGCACGGCTTGGGATGGAGCTTGCGTGGCTTTCGATCGGCAGCGGCGCCGTCGCTGCGTATCCGACGACCACACACGCAGTGGAGCAGCCCACCCAGTAGATCGACTCGATCTCGGCGGCGTGGACCGCTGCCCTTGCACTTGGTCCGCCGCACTTCCTCGACCCTGGCCCACAGCTCGTCCGAAACCGGAGGTTTTGATCGCCAGGGGGCGGGCTTGCGGGTCTCGTTGGGACCGCGGTGTCTCCTGATCCAGCCGTTGTACAGCGGGTTCATGAGGATGCACCGGATCCGCGATGCCTCCAGCCCGGTCTCCGCAGCGAGCCGCTGGGAGCTCAGGGTTCCCAGGGCATAGCGCTCGAACAGCTCCACTGCGGTCCCGATCGTGTCTGGGTCGATCTGGAGTGTGTTTGGAGGCTCGGGCGACCGTCGGAAACCCAGCGCGGCGTGGCCACCGGGATCGTTCTCCTGGGCGAACTTGGCTGCATAGCCCTCGGTGATCCGTTCAGAGAGTCGGCGGCTGTACTTCTCGGCCCCTGCCGACTCCGCCACCAGTTCGTCCCAGTCGTTCGGATCAGAGCTGATGATCCGCCGGTCGCACATCACCAGAGCGACTCCGGCTGGATGGAGGTGGTCTTCGAGGAGTTCGAGGGTGCGGCGAAGGTTGCGCTGCCAGCGGTCCGAGTACCCCGCGAGCAGGAGGTCGAAGCCTCCGGCCTTGGCCTCGTCGAGCATCTGGGTCATCGTCGGAGAACGCCAGACGGTCGTGCCGCTCTGGGCAACCTGGAAGACCCGTCCGGTGTCAACCAGGCCGTGGCGCTCGATGAAGCGGTCCTGC
>PMKV01000134.1:0-122149 GCA_003157875.1 Chloroflexota bacterium | reverse complement strand
AGGGCCTCGACGTAGCGGGCGAGGGCGGCGATGAGCGGGTCGCGCTGGCAAGAGACCGCGGCGGTGGTTGAACCTGGGTGGCCGGTCACAGGGCCACCGTCCTTGAGGAGACGGCTCGGATGGGTCTCGAACCCCTCGAAGACGCCTTCTTATCCTTGGAGGCGTGGGCAACCTTATCCTTGGAGGCGTGGGCAACGCGACGCGACAACTCGGCCCTATAGGGCCGGAGTGTCTGTCGTGTCTGCGCCAGGTTGCCGTCGCGACAGGTACGCGACAGGTTACGCGACGCCCTCAGAGGAACCCATGACAGGCAACGCGACAGATCGCACGACTGCACTCGAACGACCAATTGCGGCCGACGCGACACGTTCACGACAACCGCCACCGATCATCGATCGGGGCGAAGCGTCCGAGCTTCTGCCCGCGCCGGAGCGCTGCCCGCACGCTATCGGGCTTGACCGCCCCCTCGTCCTCCACCTTCAAGCGGGCGACGATCTCGGTCACGGTGAGCGACTCGGTCGCGATCACCTCGGCGATGCGGTCGGCCAGGACGACCGAGTAGGGGGTTAGGGCAACCTCGCCCAGACATCCCTCGAACCAGGTCGTCGAGACCCCGAAGCGGCCCAGATGCTCGTAGTTGTTGGCCTTGCGACACACGAGCTGGACGGTCTCTCCATCGCGAGTCAGGCTCCAGCTCATCCGAGCCAGGTTGTGCCAGAAGATCGAGCCAAACGGATATGTCGGGCTATCCGCCTTGGTGACGTGGGCGAGGCTCAGGGTCGGCAGGCCGATCGCCACGATGGCCGCGGCATACTGACCTGCCGCCTCGGGCTTGAGCGGATCAGTGGGACCGCAGGCGGGTACCACCGAGTCGACGACCAGATACGTCGCTCCCCACTCCACAGCCAGTGCATGCAGATCCGCAGCCTGGGCCCAGATCGCTCCCCGACGACCTTTCCAGGCTAGCGACGAAGGCGAGACGTACATGACTCCAGCCCGGGCTTCGGCACCGCCGAGTCCGTTGATTCGTCGGGACCACTCCTCGATGTGTCCCTCGTAATCAACAACGAGAACTCGATGGCTACGAGCCACGAGCTCCACGATCCACCACGAGGCGAGCGTGCCCTTACCCACTCCGCCCATGCCATGGAGGATCGTGTGCCCGAGTGGGTCAAGGAATCCAAGCAGCGGCGCCGATGGGGGCGCGCTCGAGACCTCGGCCAAACAGCGCGCGCCGGTCTTGGCCACGATGTTCGTGCCGAAGATGGTGCTCTCGGCGTTAGCCTCCGCCAGGATCTCTACGGCGCGGGTGCTAGCCTCCGGATCACGGGCATAGCCAAGTTCGGCGATCTTGCCGGCCGCCGAAATCAGTCGGCGACCCTGCGCGGCTTCGGCGACGATACGTGCGTACTGGGCGATATGAATGGCGGTTGGCGTGTCGTTTCCTAGCCCCGAGAGGTAGCTTGCCCCGCCACAGATCTCGAGATTGTCGGTTCGCTCGAGTTCGGCGGCAACGGTCACGACATCGACCGCCTGGCCGGTTCGGTGCAGAGCCCGCATCGCCTCGAAGATCAGGCCGTGCGCTTGGCGGTAGAAGGCGTCGGGAGGTAGATCGGTGACCTCCACGATCGCTTCCGGGTCTATCAGCAGGGCGCCTAGGACAGCTTTCTCAGCATCTAGATCGTGGGGCGCCATCGCGTAGATACCCGCCGACCGGGGTCGTGGGTCGATCGCCCTCTGACCTTCTGGGACCTCGCCGCGAGTACCCACCCAGTCCGACAGATGAGAAGCAGGACCATCGTGCATGAGCGGACCGCTACTCATGCTCGCCGCTCGATCGAATGAGCTTCGGCACCTGCCTGGCGCCGGCCCAATGGGCAGTCGCCGCAAGCGACGTGGTTGTGCAGCCGGCGGGCGAGGCTAGGAATGGCCGCTGGCCAGTCAGAACCGTACATCGCACGGAACTGCTCGACCGCGGCAATGCTCCGGAGATCTTCGGAGTCGTGCGCAGATCGGGAGCCGTTCTCGCCGTTGGTTCCTAGCCTAGAAAACACGAAACGCCTCTTCGTTGGTCCCGGCAGTTCGCGGGCGAAGCGGCGTGCTTCTCGTATTCAGACCCGACCTTGAGGCGCAACTACACCCGCGCCTACTGACCGGATCAGACGGTCTTGTTCAGCTGCAGCCCATGCTGCTTGCCTACCAATCCTAGCAAATGCGGTTAGCGGTCGTCCAGTGCGCTTCTGACCAGTTCCACCCGCTCCGAGAGGGCGCTCATGCTAACGACGCTGCGGTGGCCACAACCGCACGTGATAGCGATGCTCCGTCCCGGGCCGAGAGGCAGCTCCGTCGGATTTATGGAACCGTCGGGCAGCACCCGGCGGCCACGCAGCGTGATGGTGTGCTTGGGCGCCGTGATCGACGCCTTCGTGCCGCGTAGCACGAACTCACCCTCACCGGACTTGGGAGCCGTCTCGAATGGACCCCAGACCTCAAGAACCGGTCCATCGGTGAACTCGGTCGGCTCGATGACACCGTCGGGAGTAGTCCCGCCGCCAGGCGGATGGGTAAGCACCTGGCCGAGCTTGCGGCGGCACCCTCGCCCTTGGCAGTCGAGAACAAGGAGCCGCTGTGGTTGTGACAGGCGGTTGGCGGCCTCGCGCAGGCGCCGGCTCGCATGCCTTGCTTCGTCGGGGTCAACAGGAAAGACTCCTGGCTTGAGGGTCACGCTCCAGCCAGTTGGCGCTTCGGGGCCGGCCGCGGAGGGCGGGCTGAGGACCTTCGCTCCTTTCCGAGAAGAGTGCGATCCGGAACCCATGAGTCCAGTGTGACATCCCGCCTTGGTCGCGCGCAGCAGATTCCCGGGTGTCGCTCGGGACTCCTGGCCAGCTCCATCACCGGCTCGCTCACGGTCGTCCGGGATCGGCCCGGTCGCAGAGCGTAGGCCGACCCCACACCTAACCTGGCAAACGTTGGTGGGGTCGCAGTTGATGCGTCCAGTCGGCCCTAGTTCTTAGGGGCTGGCCAGACTTCGTGGCGGGGGTCCCACCACAGTAGGTGGCATGCATTTCCGCGCCTCACACCCCAGATGCGCTCCACCCCAGTAAGACGGATGTTCACGAGATGATCCACGTCATCCCGTTGGCAATCCTCCAAGACGTGGCGTACGCGGGGTGGGGCGTCAGCGAGCCGTTCGAGTTTGACCTTCGTTCCGCCCTGACACGCCTCGCCCCAAGTCATCTTCTCAAGGTCCGACAGAAGGCGATGAACCCTCACGGCATCCTCAGGGCTGATGGCTGTCCAGGGCCACGGATCGACTAGTTCGGCGTCTCCCACGCGCCATGCAATCCGTTCGCGACTCTCGTTGTCGGTCGGCCAGCGGGAGATGATGGGTTTCTTCGAAATGGAAGGGGCGGCAGCGAACTTGGGCACCTTCCTCTTTTGGTTCACCCCTTCGGCCCCCGTCTAGAGACTCCCGTAGTACTCCAGCATGGCTTCTTTGGGGATCTCTCTGTTGCCGCGCTCACCGTCCGCCAGCCCGGCCCTCGCTTCAATCCAGGGAGGCTCACTGTGAGTCAGGACACTCAGCCACTGGCCGGACTGGGCTGCATAGGTCCCGAGAACAGCATCGATTGTGCTGATCTCATTGGCCGTCAGATTCTCTGGGCGGCCCCACTGCCAATCCCGAAGCTCGTACTTGCCTCGATGGTTCGGGTAAAGCTCGGGGACGACGGGACCGTTGGCCCAGGCTTCAATCCGATTGGGAAAGAGCGGTCCGTCTTCCCAGACCAGGTGCCATGCCTGGCAGTAGTACATGAGCTTCTGAAAGCGCCACGTATCGATCGGCCCGGTCCGCGCGAGGACCGCCGCCGCGACATCATCTACCTTCGTCATGCCCCCGCCTTTCCACGAGCGTTGGAACGCGCGTGCTTTGAGTCTAGCGTTTGAGCGTGACGAAAGCTACCCCGTGGACAGCAGGGCGGGGTAGCCTCGCGAGCTCCGTCCGCCAGCGCAACGTCTGGAGGCGCCTGAAGAGGCTCAGGTCGGGACGCCTGCGGCAGCTCCCTCGCTGGCTCGCTCACCGTCGTCCGGCATCGGCCCGGTCACAGAGCGGAGCCCGACCCAGGGCGAAAGTAGCAGGGCCCACTTATCTGGCGCTTATCTGCGTACTAGACTGGTCGGGCGGGATGCCGCGGCTCACGGGATTGGGGGCGATAGGGGATGGAACAGCGGTTCTGCACCCGCTGCGGTGAGGCGGCAGGGGTCAGAAATCTCTTCTGCGGGCGCTGCGGCGCGAAGCTCGGGTCCGCTGAGCCGCAGGTTACAAACGACTCGCAGGCTTCAAACGAGGGGCTATCCACGCTCCAAATCCTGGCCATCGCCATGGTAGTTCTCGCTGTCGGCCTGGGCGGGTACCTCATCCTTCGGCCCAAGGGAACGCCAGGACCCAATGCAACTGGTCCGCTTGCCACGTCAGCGACGCCAACAGCGGCACCGACGACCGCGCCTACTCCCGTGATCACCTTGCCGCCCCCGACCCCCGCTGCGACGCCAGGGGTGCTGCTCACCTTGAGCGGAAACGGCATCAAGAACAGCGGACCGTTCACCGCGAGCGGGGATAGCGTGCAGGTCGCGTACACCTTCGACTGCACAGCCTTCGGCGGCAAGGGCAACTTCATCGCCCATCTGGTTGGGTCAGATGGCGCGCCCAACGGGATCGCGAACGAACTGGCGGCTTCCGGCAAGGACAGCACAACGGTCTATCTGTCGGACATGACCGGTCCCTACCACGTCGAAGTGATCTCGGAGTGCTCCTGGTCGCTGACCGTCACCGGTATGCCCTAGCTGCTCTTGCTCCGGCCTATTCCCAGAGCCCCCGCCACCCTCCCCCTCGGGCGGCGGGGGCTCTCCTGTTCGCCCCAGGCCACTTTGTAAGTGTGCGAGACGCGGGCACAGGGTGCCGGGTTCGAATGCCCTCGCCGGTGAGACCCCTCGCCCGGTCCAGCGCAGAAGTCTTGCGGTAGGTGTTCACAGTCCGATGGCCTCCGCGACCTGTTCCCAGGTCGTGTCCGCCTGACTCTCGAGTCGGCGCAGGTACACCGTGGTCACCGCCAAGCTCGAGTGGTCGAGGAACGCGCTCACGTCTTCGATCGACTGTCCGGCGTCCCGTCGCAGCTTCGCAGCGGTGTGGCGCAGCACGTGGATGCCGGTCGGTGCCAACCCAGCGAGCCGCAAGTAGGCGCGGAACCGGCTGTAGAACGTCCCGCTCGTGACGCCTTCCGGTCGGGCGGCAGCCTGCCACAGCGACTCGTCAGGAGCCATGGACCCTAGCTCCTTGCCCGCGTCGACCAGGCTGGCGCAGATCGCCTCGTAGGCAGGCTGGGGGAGTTCTCGCCGACCACGCTTGCCGCCTTTGCCTCGGTAGGAGTAGAAGCAGGTCTCGCCTTCGAGACTGAGGTCACCGGCCTTGAGTGAGATCACCTCCGTCCGTCGTCGTCCGGTCAGTACCAGGGTCAGCAGGATGGCCCGGTCGCGCCTACCGGCGACGGTGTCCGGAACGACGGTCAGGAGCCGGCGAACCTCATCTGGCCCGTATCCGCGAGCAACCGACTGGATGGCTCTGGGCCGTTCGACAGCATCACAGGGGTTGCCGACTACGAGGCTCATCCGAATCAGGAACCGATAGTAGGAGGACAGGCAGGCGATCCTGGCTCCGATGGTCGTCGACGACGGTGTCCGTCCCGATTTGCCGATGCCATGGACCCAAGCAAGAACGTCTGCTGGCTTCACTCGATCCGGCGTCTTACCCAGATCGGCGAAGAACGGCCAGAGCATCCTCGAGTAGGACTCGACGGTCCGCTTCGATCCTGAGCGGTTGCCCTTCTCGACCAGGAAGCCGTAGAGGGCCTGGTCCCAGGCTGATGGGTCTCCACTGGTCAGGGCAGGAAGCGGTTGAGCAGTCATCGTGGGTGCCTCGGGTGCGAAATGGTCGCCCACATCCATCACTCAGGCAGGCCACCGAAAGCAACACCATTCGCCCATAGTCTCGGTACCCTTACGAGACCGGGTTTCGCTTGGCCGGCGAGTTGCGCGCGCTTCGTTGCAAGTCGGCCCGAGAGTTGGGTCTTGCAGGGCGGTCTAGCCACGTGGCCCGTGGCGCCACTAACGCACGCCTGCCCGAAGGTCCTCGGCCGGCCCTTCGCCTCCATTCGCCGGGTTCTTCTGCCGATCCGCAGGCGAGACGAGGTCACTTCGGGGGTAGCTGTGGCTGTGGATAACTGCTACGATCTGAGTACGCCCGTTCGGAATCAGGCGGAAGAAGGAGCAGGGCCATGCCCGCAAGGCCAGCGGATGACAGGAAGATGCGAGAGCTGATCCTGTACGTCGTGCAACGGTCACAAGACGACCCGCACATGGGCGCGACCAAGCTGAACAAGGTTCTGTTCCGCTGCGACTTCGGCGCCTATCTCCACCTCGGTGAGGCCATTACTGGGCACCCGTATTTCAAGCTGGAGAACGGGCCTGCCCCACGGCACTTGGTCGAGATTCGGCAGGGAATGGTGGCGGATGGACTGGTCCGGATTGCGAAGGTCCAGGTGGGGGCCGACAAGCCGATGGACCGATGGCAAGCTCTTAAGTCCGCCGATCTCTCATTGTTCACGCACGAGCAGCTTGCATTTGTGGACGGCGTAGTTGAGGCGATGAGCGATCAAACGGGAACGCGTGCCGCCGATGACACGCACCTAATGGTCGGCTGGCGTCTCGCGAGCATGCGCGGGGACATTCCATACGCGACAGCCTTCTTGGCCGATCGCGCGACTCCGTCTGACATCGACCGCGGGCGTCAGCTCGCCCGCGAGCATGGCTGGGCGTAGACCGCCCCGAAGCCTGATTGAGGAGCCGGGGTTTTCTGCCGGACGAGCGGCGATTCTCCCCGACGCGAAGCGGTGGGATGAGTTCTGGGGAGCTGTCTCTTGGGCGCTGGCACAAGATCCGGCGGGCTTCGACCAGATTCCGGAACACGATCTCTGGGTGATCGTCTCCGAGCCCTCGCGACGGGACATGCCTCGAATCAGGACGTTCTATTGCTTCGATGACACCCACATCTACCTGAAGTGGGTGGAGAAGGCTTGATCTCCAGCTGACCCACCGCCTCCGCCCTCCGCCTCGGGGTGCCGGCTCTATTGCTTGGTAGTCTTCGCGGGTCGATGTCGGGCCGGGGACTCGGGATAGAGCGACCGAGTGATCAGGCGGGCGGGAACTCGTAGCGACAATACCGGCAGATCTGGGCGGCAGCCCGCACGTCCTCCGCGCACATCGGGCAGGTCTTCATCGCGGCCTCTGCGCTTTGGTCACCCACGACAGCCGAAACCTCCTGAGCAGGTCGCGGAGGCGCGATCGGAGTCGTCCCAAGCGATGGAGGCATGGCTAGAGTCCGACCCGAGACGAATGTCGAGATGATCCGCTCCGCGAACGCCGCGTCGTCGTTGCTGATGCCGCCGATAGTCAGTCCCGCGTTGGCGGCCTCGATTATGACCGTGCCATGCCGCATGCCTTTGTTGAACTTCGACTGCGTGACCATTCGATAGGGCATGTCGCCCATGCCTTTGTGGAGCACGCTCGTGTGGTAGTAGATGATTCGATCGGAGGTCAAGACGAACTTGTCGTGACGGAACTCCCCCGGGCGGCGATGGTCGAAGAGGGATGCGGGGAAGGCTGCGAAAACCTGTTCGCCCGGATGAAGCTGCTGTCCGACGAAATCGGGGACGGTGGTTCGGAGGCGGGGCTGGACATAGTCCTGGCCCACTTCCGGTGCCGGGCCAGAGGCTGCCGATCCCCTAGGCGCTTTGGTCGTGAGCCCGCACTTGCCGCACCAGGCCGCACCGGGTGCGAGCGCGGCGCCGCACTGCGAACACGCCTGCTTGCCGTCCATTTGTCCACCCCGCGTTGCTGGGAACCAGAATACCTTCCTACAGTATGCGCGGTCGATCGAGCCCGCTGGAGGGTGGCGTTGCCAGGCCGGCCTGTCAGGAGCCAATGACGAGCCCGACACCATGACCACATCGTGGTTGCGATCGATGGTCGCGACCTAGCTGGTGGGCCCAATTCGGATCGAGGTTCTTGTGAGGCTCCCGCTCCTGACACTGCGGGCATCCCCGTCCAAACTGTCTAGATGATTGCGAAAGCCCGCGCGCAGCTCCGGAAGTGAGGCCCGGCCCGGGCCCGCGAGCAAGTCGAATGCTTCCTCTAGCCGCCACACGATCAATTCGCCATGGCGGACCAGATACATGCCCATGCCGCTGATGCCGTACATGTCCTCGGTGTCGAGAAGGACGTACGCGAGCAACTGGCGGATCGTGGCCGGGAAGAGAGGATCTTGGTAGGCCTTCAGCTCAATGAGGATCCCGTCGACTATGAGATCGCCATCCGCCCCGCCAGTGCCGACCAACTTGAAGCGGGGATTGAGGGTGGCTGGTCTCCCCAGGTAGTAGGCCCAGGGCTTGTAGAACATCACGGTCAATCCGGCCATGTCGTCGAGCCATGACTGCGGGAAAGACGCAAGGACAGACTCGCAGGTCGTCTCTCGGGTGCAATTCGCAAGAATCGTGCCCGGCCAGACTATGCCGGACCGTGCCACCTGCTCGAACAGGGCGAGCAGCAGGCAGTAGCGGTCGAGCTCGTCTTCCTCTGCCGGAGCCAACTGGCGATTGACCGGTGCCAACTCGGGCACCCGGCGTCGCAGCCGGTCAAAGAACTCGTTCACGAGGTTCGGGCCGTGATCTTCGAGCCCGGACTCGGTCAGCCACAACAGGATCGGGCTCGGGGAACCAGCCGGCGCCGAGCCAGATGGAGAGCCGCCGCTCCCGAGATGCTCGTCCTCCGTGAGCCATCGGCCGAGGTCGAGGTTGTAGACCGGCATGAGCCTGTGTTGGTCATGCATAGCCGAGATCGCCCCGTGAAATGCAACGAACTTGTCGGCCGGCGTGATGCCAAACGCATATCGAAGGCGGTAGTCCATTGCCGTACCGATCACTGGCGGGATGCGACCCTCGATGGCGGACCACGGTTCAACCCCGCTGACGTGCCGTCGCGCCTTCGCCGCGAACTGGTTGACCTTGGGGAATCGCTGATCGATCCAGACACGCGTTGGCAGCGTGCTCTTCCCGATCAGGTCGCCGAGCTTCATGAGGCTCATGATGAAGACCAGCGCAAGTCGCCATCTTCGGCGCCGGACTACGGCTGACCCTGGATTGTCAGCCCGCGGCGATCGCCACGATGCGCGGATCGTGGTCAGTAGTCGTCGGGGAGGGTGATACTCTCGGCCAATGATGAAGGGCGTTCTTGTGCTGCGGTGGGCGGTTGCTGCGGTCGTTGTGGGCATGGCCGCCGCTGCCTTCTACGAATGGCAGGTGGACAAGAACGACACGCTGAGCCTTGCAGCCGTGGGGGTGGGCGCCACCTTTGCTCTTGCTACGGCGGCGATCCTGACGCTCGAACAGAACCGGGCGCTCATGAGCCAGAACGAGAGGCTGGTTGTCGCTTCAGCTGACGAGGCAAAGGCATCGCGGGAGATGGTTGAGGAGGCCCGGCGCGATCGACAGCTCGCCTTTACTCCGAGACTTACGTGGGTGTTCGACGGTTCCATGTCCAACTCCCAGATCACAGAGCTTGGGCTTGTTGTCGAGAATGTTGGGCCTGGTGTAGCCATCAATGTCGTCGCTTGTGCGCACCAGATTTACGGAGATCAAGAACGATGGTGGTCATCGGACCCTTTTGAACTGCGACCGATGGGGACGTGGCCACCGCCCCCGCACCGTATTTCCCTGGCCGACACGCAAGCTGGCCGGCGCTTCGGATGCGTTCTCGAAGACCTGATTGCGGCCGACCGAACGACTCTGTCCTTCGCGATCCGATACCAGGACCTGCTTGGAACCTGGTATCGCTTTCCTGGAGGTGCCGCACCGTCCCAGCGGGACCCGGTACGGTGGGTTCCGGGCGAGGACCCGCAACCATCTTGGGCCTCCTGCGGCTGATCCTTGCGAGGACCCAAGCGTCGCCGCCCAGGGTGCGGCGACGGGCCACGATGTTCGCGTCGTGTCTTCGCATCGCGCCTCCCGCTAGCAGCCATGCGGCTCCCGACGCCGCCCTAATCTGGCTACAGTAGATGCGGGTGAACCGACCTCGCCCGCGCGCTACGAACCAGGGGGTCCCACATGTTGACCGGCCAACTGCGCAGCCAGATCGANNGTCATCGAGCAGATCACCTACCTGCTCTTCCTGCGCCGGCTCGACGACCTCCAGATTCTCGAAGAGAACAAGGCCGCCCGCTTGGGTCAGCCGATCGAGCGCCGCATCTTCCCCGAGGGCAACGACCCAGGTGGCCGCCCCTACGACGACCTCCGCTGGTCGCACTTCAAGAACGTGTCGCCGGCGGAGATGTATGCCGTCGTTGGCGACCGAGTCTTCCCATTCCTGCGGAACCTAGGCGCCGACGAGTCCACCTACGCCCACCACATGAAGGACGCCCGCTTCACCATCCCCACNNCAGAACGGCCAGTTCCGCACGCCGCGCCACATCATCGCGCTGATGGTGGCGATGACCGCGCCCCAGCCGACGGACATCATCTGCGACCCCGCCTGCGGCACGGCCGGCTTCCTGGTGGCGGCCGGCGAGTACCTGCGCACGAACGAGCCCGGCCTGCTCCACGACGCCAAGCACCGGGCTCATTTCCACGACGGGATGTTCCACGGCTTCGACTTTGACAACACCATGCTCCGCATCGGCAGCATGAACATGCTCCTCCACGGAGTCGAGAACCCGGATATCCGCTACCGCGACTCGCTCGCGCAGGACCACTCCGCCGACGAAGAGGCCTACACCCTGGTCCTCGCCAATCCGCCCTTCGCCGGCAGCCTCGACTACGAGAACACCGCCAAGGACCTCCTGGCGATCGTCAAGACCAAGAAGACCGAACTGCTCTTCCTGGCGCTCTTCCTGCGACTTTTGAAGCCCGGCGGCAGAGCGGCGGTCATCGTGCCCGACGGCGTTCTGTTCGGATCGAGCAACGCCCACAAGACGCTGCGTCGGATGCTGGTTGAGGAGCAGAAGCTGGACGCCGTGGTGTCGCTGCCGAGCGGCGCGTTCCGGCCCTACGCCGGCGTCTCGACCGCGATCCTGCTCTTCACCAAGACCAACTCCGGAGGCACCGACCACGTCTGGTTCTACGACGTCGAAGCGGACGGCTGGAGCCTCGACGACAAACGCACGCCGCTACTGTCGGAAGACAAGCTCGGCCCGGTTCCGACGACGGCGCTGACCGCCGAAGAACACGCCAAGAACAACTTGCCCGATGCGCTTGCTCGCTGGGCCGAGCGCGACGCCGCAGAGCGCGAGCGCCCGCGAACCGAACAGAGCTTCTGCGTCCCCAAGGCAGACATCGTCGCCCAAGGCTACGACCTCTCCCTCAATCGCTACAGGGAAGAGGTCCACCAGGAGATCGAACATCGGGCGCCCAAGGAGATCCTTGCCGACCTGGCGAAGCTGGAGGAGGAGATCCAGCAGGAGATGGCCGAGCTGGAAGGGATGTTGAAGTGAGGGACATGACCCTCACGCACCTCGGAGATATCGTCTCGCTCCGGGCCGGCGTTGCTTTTCCGTTGGATCTTCAAGGCCGACCCGCCGGCGACTATCCCTTGGCTAAAGTCGGCGACATCTCCAAAGCTGGGCGGAACGGCAAGTCCGTCCTGTCTTCGTCCAACCACTACGTCGACAAGGTCGATCTGAAGCGGCTGGGCGCCACGCCAATCCCCCAGGGAAGTGTCCTCTTCGCCAAGATCGGCGAGGCGATCCGTCAGAACCATCGAGTCATCGCAGGATGCCCACTGCTGGTCGACAACAATGCAATGGCGGCCATACCGACGGCGCGCATTGAGAGTCGGTATCTCTACCACTTCCTCCGGACGGTGGACTTGTACCGCATGGCATCCGCCACGACCGTTCCGTCACTGCGCAAGACCGACCTCGCCAGCATCTCAGTGCCCCTCCCGCCACTGCCGGAGCAGCGGCGAATCGCGGACGTGTTGGACCGGGCGGAAGCGCTGCGGGCCAAGCGCCGTGCCGCCCTCGCCCAACTCGATACCCTCACCCAATCCATCTTCCTCGACATGTTCGGCGACCCGGTTGCAGGGGACATGGGCTGGCCTATCGAGTCGATCGCTTCTATCGCCTCGGGCGAGAAACATGCGATTGTCGATGGGCCATTCGGCTCCAGCCTGAAACGGCACCACTACAAGCAGTCCGGGATACCCGTAATCCGGATTGGCAATGTCTCCAAGGGAGGGGAATTCGTACGGTCTGATCTGCTCTTCATCGACCGATCTGTCTTCGAGTCCCTGCGGCGGAGCCGCATTTGGCCCCAAGATGTCTTGATCACGCGTGTTGGGACTCTCGGTAACTCGTGCATCTTCCCGGACGACATCGGCGACGCCCTGCTCTCGACAACCGGCGTTTGCAAGATCACGGTCAATCCATCCCGAGTGTTGCCGGTCTTCCTCCACGCCGCTATAAGAATGCCTACGTTCCAGGAACAGATCCATCGGAGCGCATCCACGTCCGTGCAGAAGTACTTCAACTTGACTGCACTCCGGAGCTGGCATCTGGCGGTCCCGCCGATTGCGATTCAGCGGGTGTTCGCCGACAGGGTCGCGATGGTAGAGACGCTGCGCGAACAACACCGGGTGTCTCAAGCTCGATTCGACGCGCTCTTCGCTTCCATTCAGCTCCGCGCTTTCAGTGGCGAACTGTGACGTGAGCCAGTTTGCTTTCCTCGAACGTGACTGGCCGTGTGTGCGAGTGGCGCGATGACATCTGCGGAGCCCCAGCCGGATCCTCGGTGGGAAATCACCGTCGGCGGCGTTGACGCTGAGGGACAGCCACACCCGATGACCTTCGAGAAGCTGGCCCAGATTGCGTCAAGCTGGGACTCGTTGGTGGAAGTGCCGCCATCGGAGTCCGATGGTCCTACCAGGTTGCTCAAGATGGCGAGGAGCCTGTTCGTGCACTCATGGTTTGACTACGAGTTCATGGCCGTCGCATGCCTGGTGGCGCTCCAGGCGGTTGAGGCATCTCTACGAATCCTCTACCCAGGGCACGAGCGGTGGCCATTCAAGAAGCTGGTGGACCAAGCGGAACGCGAGAACGTGCTGCCCTCGACCATCGCGGAGCTGACCCGGACCGGAGCGAAATTGCGCAATCTGTACTCCCACCCGGCTTCGCAGGATGCAGTCACTCTCGGAATGGCCAACTCCGTACTCGAGAGCACCCACCGGCTCGTCTCGCTGGTGCTCACCGTCGCGTCTTCGCGCGCACAGTCGGCGTGATGAGCCAGTTCCGCTTCCTCCAAGGAGAGTGGCCGGAGGTTGCCGAAGCCGCGATCCGGGCTGAGGTGGCGGTGCGTTCGGACCCGCGGGCGGCGTGCTTCTACGCGCGGCGGGCGCTCGAACTGGCTGTGGCCTGGGCATACAAGCACGACGCTGCGCTGCGGCTGCCATACCAGGACAACCTCTCCGCACTGATCTACGAGCCGAGCTTCAAGACAGTCGCGGGCGAGGCGGTCTTAAACAAGGCCCGCGTGATCGTGACGCTTGGCAATCGGGCGGTTCACAGCCACCCGCCCATCCCGACCGACGACGCCCTGGTAGCCGTCGGCGAACTCTTCCACGTCTGCTACTGGTTTGCACGGACATACGCCCAAGCCGACCGGCCGGCGGGCGACCTCGTCTTCGACCCTTCGGCTCTGCCGCGGACTGCGCTCGTCACGCGCCAGACGCTCGAACAGCTCAAGGCAATTCAGGCCGAATCGCAGGCCAAAGACGAGAAACTTGCCGTCATCCTGGCCGACAAGGCCGCACTGGACGAGGAGTTGGCGAGCCTTCGCGCGCTGGTGGCCGAGGCCAAGAAGGCAGCCGCCGCCCAGCCCGACACCCACGACTACCTCGAAGCCGAGACGCGCGACTACTTCATCGATCTCCTGCTCAAGGAAGCCGGCTGGCCGCTGGATCAGGCGCACGATCGGGAGTTCGAAATCGCGGGCATGCCCAACACCCACGAGAAGGGCTTCGTCGACTACGTCCTCTGGGGCGACGATGGCAAGCCGCTCGGGCTCGTCGAAGCAAAGCGGACGCGGCGCGACCCGCGCGCCGGTCAGCAGCAGGCCAAGCTCTACGCCGATTGCCTGGAGCGCCAGTTCGGCCGGCGCCCGGTGATCTTCTACTCGAACGGCTACGACCACTGGATCTGGGACGACACCAACTACCCGCCCCGCCGGGTACAGGGCTTCTACAAGAAGGCCGAGCTGGAGCTACTCATCCAGCGTCGAGCCAGCCGCAAGCCGCTCGCCTCTGCCGAGATCAACGGGGCGATCGTGGAGCGCTACTACCAAACGCGGGCAATCCGCCGCATCGCCGAGTCATTCGAGCGCGACCGCGACCGGAAGGCGCTCTTGGTCATGGCCACGGGCGCCGGTAAGACGCGCACGGTCATCGCCCTGTGCGACCTGCTGATGCGGGCCAACTGGGCCAAGCGCGTGCTGTTCCTTGCGGACCGCGTCGCGCTCGTCAAGCAGGCCGAGAACGCGTTCAAGCGCCACCTGCCCGACTCGTCGCCGGTGAACCTGGTCACCGACCGCGATGGCGAGGGCCGCGTCTTCGTCTCCACCTACCCGACGATGATGGGGCTGATCGACGAGGCAGCGGACGGGCAGCGCCGCTTTGGGGCCGGCCATTTCGACCTCGTGATTATCGACGAGGCGCACCGTTCGGTCTTCGCGAAGTACCGCGCCATCTTCGACTACTTCGACTCGCTGCTGGTCGGCCTGACGGCGACGCCCAAGGACGAGATCGACCGCAATACGTACAGCCTCTTCGACCTCGAAACGGGCGTCCCGACCGACGCTTACTCGCTCGAAGAGGCCGTTCGCGATGGCTTCCTGGTTCCGCCGAAGGCCGTGTCGGTGCCGCTCAAGTTCCAGCGCGAGGGCATCCGCTACGACGAGCTGTCCGAGGCCGAAAAGGACCAATGGGACGCTCTCGAATGGGACGAGGAGGGCGTGGTCCCGGACCGCATCGAGGCGGGCGCGCTCAATCAGTGGCTATTCAACAAGGACACGGTGGACAAGGTTCTTGCCCACCTCATGACCCGCGGCCTGACCGTCGCCGGCGGCGATCGCCTGGGCAAGACCATCGTCTTTGCCAAGAACCAAGACCACGCGGACTTCATCGCCGAGCGGTTCAACGCCAACTACCCGAACTACCACGGCCATTTCGCCCGCGCAGTGACATATCGCACCGAGTACGCTCAGAACCTCATCGATGACTTCTCGAACAAGGAGCGCTCGCCGCACATCGCCATCTCGGTGGACATGCTCGACACGGGTATCGACATCCCCGAGGTTGTGAACCTGGTCTTCTTCAAGATGGTCCGCTCGAAGACCAAGTTCTGGCAGATGCTGGGCCGAGGCACGCGCCTCTGTCCCAACCTGTTCGAACCCGGCCAGGACAAGGACTGCTTCCAGCTCTTCGACTACTGCGGCAACCTGGAGTTCTTCGGCCAGAACCCGGAGATGACTGAGGGGTCGGCGGGGGAGTCGCTGGGGAAACGGCTCTTCGTCAGGCGGCTGGAGGTAGTGGGGGCTCTGGACAAACGTCTGGTTCCGGCCGGTGGTCCTGCGGCCGCGGCGACGGTCCTGACGCCGTTCGGCGACCCAACAACCGATGCAGGTGTACGCGGCGCCCTAGCCGAATCGCTTCATCGCGAAGTTGCCGCGATGAACCTGGACAACTTCCTGGTTCGCCCGCAGCGACGACTCGTAGAGACGTACGCGAAGCCAGAGGCATGGGCGACGTTGTCGGTCGAGCAGGCTTCTGCGCTTGGGCGCAATGTGGCGGGTCTTCCGGCCGAGCTTGACCCAGAGTCGGAGGAGGCCAAGCGCTTTGATCTCCTCATCCTGAATCTGCAGCTATGCGTTCTCCATGCCGGTACCGGCTTCGAGAAGCTCCGCGATCAAGTCAAGACGATCGCCGGCCTGCTGGAAGAGAAGGCCGCAATCCCAATGGTTCGGGCCCAGTTGCCGCTGATCGCCGAGATCCAGACGGACGAGTGGTGGGTCAACGTCACCGTCCCGATGCTGGAGCTGGTGCGGCGCCGCCTCCGGGACCTCGCCAAGCTCATCGAGAAGCAGAAGCGTCGTGTGGTCTTCGCCGACTTCGAGGACGAGATGGGGCCCGAGGAGAAGGTCGAACTCCCCGGCCTCGCCGCAGGCTGGGACTTCGAGAAGTTCCGCGCCAAGGCCCGGGTCTTTCTGCGTGAGCATCAGGATCACGCCGCAATCGCGAAGCTACGGATGAACCGCCCGCTCACGGCCACAGACATCACCGAATTGGAGCGCATGCTCGTGGAGAGCGGCGTTGGCGGCCCCGAGCAGATCGACCGAGCCAAGAAGGAGTCGAGCGGCCTCGGCCTATTCGTTCGGTCGCTCGTCGGCCTCGATCGGGGGGCCGCCAAAGAGGCCCTGGCTGGGTTCCTCGCCGGCAAGACTCTCGGCGCCAACCAGATCGAGTTCGTCAACCTGATCGTCGATCACCTCACGGAGCACGGCGTCATGCCGGCGGTGCTGCTCTACGAGTCGCCGTTCACGGACATCACCCCCCGCGGCCCGGATGGCCTTTTCGCCTCGGGCGAGGTGGACGAGCTCATTGCCACATTGCTCCGGGTCCGGGCCACCGCAGTGGCGGCGTGACCGCTACGCGAGAAAGTGGCTCAGCCGGCCGACACGATGAGTGCGTCAGGTCGTCATGAACATTCGACCAGCGAGGCCGATAATCGTTCCGTGACCATACTCGACGATCTTGTTCCAGAGCCACTCCAACGATGGGACTCGGCGCTCCTCAACCGCCTCCGAGCGGAAGGGAAGGGCGAAACGCTCTTCTTTGAGTTCAAGGAGCTGTTCGATTGCCCGGATGTTGAGAAGGCGGTCTGCGCTTTCGCCAACCGGCTTGGAGGTTTCGTTCTCTGGGGGACGACGGCGAAGGCAAGCGACAACACAATCGACGCCTTTCCGGGGCTTGAGCCCGGCGAGGATTGGATCCGCCGTGTCAGCGACTGTGTCGTCGGCCACGTCAGCCCATTGCCCACTTGGGACACGGTCCAGATCCCGTCGCCTGACGAACCAGGCCGGGTTGTCGTGGCCGCCCGCGTCGAGTCATCAGCACAAACACCTCACCTTCTTGCTCGCAACGGTCGGATCTACCTTCGCAACCCGGGTGGCTCTGATCCCGTGACCGACAAGGCGACAATCGATGCGCTGGTCGCGAGAGGTACGGCGGGTCCGACCTCCGTATACAGACGTGCCGACGAGATCCACGGGGCTAGCCCCGGTGCTGAGTTGCTCGACACCGGTGCCGCCCCGTACGTGACGCAGATAGTCGCGGTTCCCTTTCCGCCTCTCGGCGAGGGATCGTTAGCCAATCTGTTGACGCGATCGGGCCGCGCCGGATCGGGGTCCATCTTCACCACTCCGGCCGTTCTCGGACTGAAGCCGATCTACCACCGTGAGGATCGGGTGATCCTCGTCGGCGGACTCCAAGTGGCGGCACGCTACACCGACGGGACCATCTTCTTACGCGCCGCATCAGCGAGCTCATACCTGGGCGTCACTCCGTTCGCCGACCTCATCCGGGGCGTGCTGTCTGCGAGCGGGCTCCAGATCCCGCCAGCCCATCAGGTGTTCTTGGACGTGCGCGTGCTGGGTTCACAGTCACGCAGGCTCGACGAGGACGGCACGGGGATGAACATGAGTTCTTTGCCCCTAGCTGTAGATCTCTGGCAGTGGACACGGCTGACTGGGACAGCGGACCCCAGCCGCGAACAAACGGCTGTGGCGTTCGGCCGACGCTTATGGCGGGCCGTCGGTGACCCGCGTGGACTCGAGCCCGAGTAGCGCCCTGTCACGATCCAGCGATCGTGACGCCCCGACTGGCCTGGCAGGTACCAACTTCTCGGGGAAATCCTCGCTTGGGGCGCATCACCGCCACCTATGCTGCACTCGTACACTGCCAGCGCGAGCGACGCCCCGAGCATTTCCTGGTAGTAGCCGAACCAGGCCAGCGCCTGGCGCTATTTGGTGTCCAGCAAAGGAGACCCGATGACGAGCCAGTGCCCACGCTGCGCGACGCCGCGCCTGGGCGACTATCCGATCTGCCAGAGGTGTGGGCTCGACTTCCGATATGTTGGCGCGCCGGCCATGCCGCCGCAGCAACAGGCAGCCCCTTCCACCTGCCAGCGCTGCCACGCGCCGCTCTACCCTGGCTACACTCAATGCGGCAACTGCGGCTACGACAGTCGTGCTGCTCGGCAGCCCGAACCGGGTCCTGTGGTGGTCCTGGGAGGCCTATCCGTGACGGGTTCCACGCCGCAGGCCTACTCACAGCCGCCGGCCACGCCGCCCCAGGGCTATAGCCAACCGCAGGCCTACTCACAGCCGCCGGCCACGCCGCCCCAGGGCTATAGCCAACCGCAGGCCTACTCACAGCCGCCGGCCACGCCGCCCCAGGGCTATGGCCAACCCTCTGGATATCAGGGATTCGGCTACGCACCGATCGTTGCTAGCCGAAACTGGACCACCATTTTCGTGGCCCTGGGTGCGATCGGATTGGTCGTGGTCATCATCGCAGGCGCATTCATGATGACGGCTGGCGGTGGCAGCCACCTGTCTCCGGCCGGCAGCCTGTCAATTGTCCCCTCCACCTACACGTGCACTGGCGAGACGCATACGATCACCATCCAACTGCCGGCTTCGGTGCCGGCGACCGACGAGATCACAATCAAGGAAGGCACAGTCCAGGGGGCAGGCGTCTTCGACACCAAGTCTGTTCAGGAGTGGGGATTTACGCAGCAGAGCGGAGGATCGTGGTATCTGAGCGACACTGGGTCCTTGGGCGATCTTCTCGCCTATGGCTATGTATGTGCCTTCTTTATCCCGGGGTCATACACGATGTACGTGTTTGATTCGGGCGGTAGCGTGCTGGCGCAGGCTTCCTACACGGTGCAGTAGTCGAGAGGCGTCGCGAGGGAAGCATGTCCAAGGCTGTGTGAAAGCCCCCGGTGGTCGCCGGGAGACCCTGAGCGATTCGTCGATCACTATCAGGTCATGGGGTTAGGACTGCGCTGACACTCACGCGTGGAGCCCTCTACGGCATTATGCCTATTCGCCTGCTTCCCTCCGTCATCTGATACTCGACTGGCGGATCAAATGGGGCGAGACCCCGGGTCGCAACTTTGAGGAGGATCCAATGAAACGATTGGTTGTGCCAATCTGCGCCCTGGCGCTGATGATCGCAGGAACGGCTCCAGTCTCAGCTGCTGGGCCGACCACGGCTGCGGGTGTAAGGGTCGTGTCTCGGAACTCGACGGGCACCGTAGTGGTCATCACCAACGATCCGAGGCTTAGAACCAAGGTCAATGCTGATCTGTCTCAGTCACAAGCAGTTGCTCTGGGACTGGCCACGACGAGTGATCCGCGAGTCGCGTCGTCAGTGACGGCCAGCTCCAGTTCGGTCACTAATTGGAACACGGACTGCCGCAACGTGGTCCCGAGCGGCTACATCTTCCAGGTGTCAAGCGCCTGCACGATGTCGGCTGGGGCGTCCAACTGGGGGTATGCCCCCGGCTACCCCAACAACGGTGGCACTCTCTACACCGGCTTTCGCAGCAACATCACGCTCACGAACAACAATCCCTGGACCGGCTACCCCCAAGACATCTATCTCGACACGGTCTCTAGGACCTACTGGGGGGGCCAGATTCCCTGGAACGCCGACTCGATCCAGAACTGCGACACATGGACCGCTTCCGGCTGGGCAATGACTGGCGTCACGTTCTCGCTTCCGGCTGGCGGGGGCGTTGGTTTCTCGCCCATCACGAACGGGTACAGCTACTGCCCGGACGCGATCACCGGGCAACAGTCATGGAACGTCTACAACTACACCTATGGGATCCACGTGCAAGGCTACAGTCTCAATGGCTTCACTGAGACGTCGACCTATCACATAAACTTGGGTGGCTCATGGTGGGCCAACACGGCGAGCTACGTGATCCCGTGATCTTGATTCCAGCCCGATAGGGCTGACCTAGGCCATGGGTCTCGGCCCAACGTTCCGCCCCGGCTGGCCCAGGCAGGCGGCCGCATTAGCGTTCGTCTGCCTGGCCGTCGTGAATGCGTGTTCGCTCCCCACTTCATCTCCTCTGGTGGTGGCCGACCCTGACTCCGCCCTGTCGGCCTACCTTCAGGAGAGTTGGACCTGGACCGCGCAGGATGCGGGCGGATACAGCTCCATCCCGAATCTGGCCGCGCAGCCTTCCCTGTACAGAACCAGTTGGATGCTTCATGCGGCGTCCGCCCTGAGGATTACGCCCGTCGGGCTTGTGCCATCAGCTTGCCAGGAGTGGCTCGATGCAATCGTCAGAGATCCACAACCCGCGGACGGACTGCCCCCGCTTGAGAATCTGAGTCTCGCGGTCAGCGCCCTGGTTGATCTGGGCCGACCGCCCGGTGCGGACGATGTGAGCCGATCTCTCGAACAGTTCCGAGACGGTGGACTGTACCGTTGGGCTCCAAGTCAGCCTACCGATTGGACGGCGACCGCTCGGGCGACGGGACTCTTGACACTTATGGGCATCCAGATCCCGAGCGAGGTTGCCACCAAGGTTGACCACGAGCTACCGGGAGTTACAGACAGTCCTCAACCCGTCGCCGAGGGCCTCGACCACATAATCCCAGTCTGGCAGGTCGCCGATAGTTCCCTCGACCAAGGAACACGCGCTCGTGAAGCCAAGAATCTTGCCCTACGGCTGGAGGAGCTTGTTGGCGCAACCCACCAGGATGTGTCGCCCGCCGATTTGACTGTGCGGGCAGCCGTGAAGCAGATCGCCAGGGATAACGGCATTGCGATCGAAATCCCCGCCCCTTCGGCAAGTCCGGGTGCCCTCTCCGATGGTTTGATCGCTACGTCATCTCAACCTTCTCTGGGGGATCCTCATGCCACCTGGATGGCGATCGAACTCGGATGGACCGTCCCGGATCGAGGACTGGAGACTATCTCTTCCTCAGCGGGCCCTTCTGGATGGATGCAGAAGGCACCCGTACCCGACCCGGAGACGACTTACTTTGGGGTGATGCTGGCCCGTTCCACCGGGCAAGCATTCGACCAGAAAGCGGTCTCGGCTGAAGAGTCCGCTTGGCTGGATGGAATTGCACAGGGCGGTGTGAAAGGGGGCGAGGGCCGGCGCGCCTACTTCATCGTTTCGCTCGCCAAGTCGCTCGGCCGGCCGATTCCCGAGGGAGTAGTCACCGCATTGCGAAACCGCGCCTCCAAGCTGAGCTCAGGCGACACGGACACCCTCAGCTTCGCCGCCATGGCCCCACTCATTGGACTGCCAATCAGACCTGCCCTCGCACCCTCGTACGTGTCGGCCGCGACGTTCGGTTCCGTTCCTGAGGCATACGCGGCCTGGTTGTGGGGGCAGGCACTCGGTCTGAACGACACGTGCGCTCGATCGAAGGACTACGTTGGCACACGACGGCTGGCGTCCGGGGCGTTCAGCTCAGATGCGAGCCACGAACCAGACCTGTTCTCAAACGCAATCGCGCGGAGACTGGGCCAACTCTCCGCAGGCGGGAGCGAGGTCTCAGCCCTATTCGCGGACGACCGAGGCTACTGGCACTATCCGGCAGCTTCGCCCGACAATGTCATGGATCTGCAGGGGTTCTACCTGGCGGCGTATCTGGCCGGTCGAGTTGATGACCCTGAGGGAGTCTTCTGACATTCGCCGATTTCTGCGGGCGTGTAAGTGCGAGGGGCCCCTCAAACGTTGATAGGACATGGAGGCAACGATCAGTCTGACGACGAGGCCAGTCGAAGTGTCGGAGGAGCGATCGCCGGCATTCCACGAGTTCTTTGAGGCCACCTACCCCGCTGTGTACAGGGCGGTGCTGGTCGTCACGCGTAACCGGCAGGCGGCCGAGGACGCAGTCGCTAATGCCTACCTGCGCGCTCTGGAACGTTGGGACGCCGTATCTGGACAAGAGAAGCCGATCGCGTGGGTCATCCGAGTCGCCCTAAACGATGCCGTCTCGTCGTGGCGGCGAATTCAGCGACTCCTGCCACTGGCAGCCGGAATGTCAATTCTGGATGAGTCACGCGTTGCGGACCCCGATGTGATTCGCGCCGTCGCGGCGCTGCCTCTGCGACAGCGCCAGGTCGTTGCGCTCCGCATCCTCATTGGACTAGACACACGAGGCACGGCCTTGTCGCTGGGCATAACGGAAGGCGCGGTGACGGCCCATCTGCATCGGGCGCTTGCAAGGCTTCGACAGCGACTCGAGCCGACACCGAATACGAGGAACCACGATGGACGATGATGCGCTCTCCGAACGAATACGCTCGGCCTTCGCGGACATCTCAGTCCCGACTCGGCCCGAACTCGTAGGAGCCAGAAAGAACCGTGGCGGCCGGTGGCTGCTACTCCGCGCAGCCAGCCTCGTTGTGGCGGTTCTGCTCGCCGGCTTCCTCTTGCTTCGCCCGGACGGATCGGCCGTTCAGCCAGTAGACGCTTGGACGGCAGTACCGCTTCCCCAGGACTCTGTGCTGATTGCCCGAGCCGAGGCTACCTGCGGCAATGGCGTGGTTTCAGACAAGACGCTTGCGAGCAGACCGATAGACTTCGGTCTCCCCTTCAGCGTGGTCGATGGTCGTGGAAACGGGGCGGTGGCCCTCTTCACGGATGGAACCAACAACGCTACGTGCCGGTTCTACTGGGACCGCTCCGGAACCGTGGGGAGCGCGACTTCCTCGTACGGGCGCTTCACTTCGACGGATAGCTCAAGACTCGACTTCCTCATCGGGGCCGGGGGTTCAGACAGCTTCGACATGGTGATCGGGCATTCGGGGACACTGGCTACGACTGTCGATGTCGAGCTGGAGTCCGGCGCGGATGTCACAGCCAGCCTAGGCCATGGCTTCTACCTAGCCTGGTGGCCGGAACGAGGCAAGATCCTCAGGATCGTCGCCCGCGACGCAACCGGAGCGATCAGCGGGGAGTTGGATCAACCGCATTTCTAGGAGTCCAGGCCACCGGCGGCCGAAGCGGCAACAGTCATCAACGGCGATCGACTCCGTCCGAAGACCGTGCAGCTGAAAACTGGCACTCGCCGCTCCGCACAGTCACCCGTGTCGTGTGAGCCCTATTCCTGCGCGTCCGGTCTGGTGCCGACAATGCAGCCATCGTGCACATTCGGCCATGACCACATGCTGGACCATATCGAGGGCGCTGCTTGCACGAGCGGGAAACTCGATCCCGCCAGATTTGGCGTGATCGGGAGTGGCAGTCGGACATCGTGGCAGCGGATCGGTATCGGGCGTTGAACGCAGCCTTGCAAAAGGCGGGTTGCAGTAGGCGCTATGTCAATCCCGTCGGACGTCGGCGGGCATTGGGCCGCTGCACACGGTGCAGGTTCGGTCGGTCACAGTCAGCCGGTCCTGCGACAATCGCGGCATGGACCAAGGGTGGGCGATCGTTCTCGCGGCACTCATCACGCTGGCCGGAGTCGTCTTGGTCGCCGTTGTCGGCCTTGGCGGTGTGGTGGTCGGTGGTCGGATCAGCGGCAACGCCGCGCGCGACACCGCCAAGTCCTCCGCCGACGCGGCGCGGGAGTCTGCCGCCATAGCCAAGGAAACCGCGGACGCGGACAGGGAGGAAGCCAGGGCCGCCCTTTTCGCGGATCGGGTCCGAGAACTGGCCTCGCAGCTACTCGACGACGCCAGACGCTACATGACCTCGTGTGACGCCGCGGTGGTGGCCGCTGTCTCGAAGCGCGATGTCCCCGAGTGGCCGGCCGTGGAACTGGCCTCGATCGCCAGGACAGCCCAACAACTGCGGCTGCTGGTCCGCTTGCTCGGAACCTACGAAGGTATCGGGAAGTTCATGGGCACGCTGTTCTTCGCGTACCTCGTCAACATCGTCGTGAGTCACCCTACTGCGGAAAACGTGAACGACTGGCGGCAGGCATACCGGGCATGGATTGACGAGTCGCTGAAGTTTGAGGACGCCATCCGCGTGGAACTCGGGCGCCCACCCATTCAACGGATTCCCGTCCTGCCCATACCGCCTAGCCTGCCGGCGAGCATGTCTACGGCAAATCACGATCCCGACTCCCCTCGAACATGAGCAACCGCGGACGTTGGGCTGTGGTCCTGGTCGCGGCTGCCGCGGCTGTGGTCGGCTTTGCAGGGGCAGCCTTGCTGGGCGTGCGGATCAACGACCCGGCCGTCCAGGGCGCACTGGTGGGCGGCGGGGCGGGGGTGGCTGGCGGCGTTCTTGGCGCCGGAATTACCGCTTGGGCTGCCCGGCAGACGACGACTGAGAATCTTCGCGACGCGCGAGATTCCCGATTCGCCGATCGTGTTCGCGAACTGGCGGCGCAGATGTTGGACGTGGCGGACCGCCATTTGCTGACCTGGACGTGGGCGGTGGAACGAGGTGAGGGCAGGAAGGTGCCAAACCCGGAACCCGCCGTCACTGTTGGACAGGTGGGCCAGGAACTGCGGCTGCTGGTTAGAACCCAGGTTGCCTATGACGCGGTGGAGGGCCTGACGACGGCCTGGGTGAAACTCGGCTATGTGTACGGGACGAGGACGGTCGGTAGTCCCAAGGACGACCTGTGGGAGTCGGTTGTCACGGCATACGAACACGCGGTAGCGACATTCGAAGTTGCCTTCCGAACCGAACTCGGCCGGCCGCCGGTCGA
The DNA here is from genome assembly GCA_003157875.1 of Chloroflexota bacterium. Lineage (GTDB taxonomy): Bacteria > Chloroflexota > Limnocylindria > Limnocylindrales > CSP1-4 > Fen-1039. Next base: position 97,292 of record PMKV01000134.1, on the reverse strand, counting down.
ACTAGAAGCGGGCGAAGGCTAGGCCATGGATCAAAGTCTGGCCACCGTTCTGGCAGCCGTCCTCGGCCTCGCGGGGGCCGCGCTGACGGGGTTGGCTGGCGTCGCGATCGGGGGACGGATCAGCGCAGGGTCGGCACGGGAGGCAGCCAAGATTGCAGCGGACGCGGCCCGCGAGTCGGCCCTGGCCGCCAAGCAGATGGCTGACGCCGACCGGGAGGAGGTGCGGGCTGCCCGGTTCGCTGACCGGGTCCGTGAACTCGCCATCTCCATAGCGCAGGCCGCCGACGCCACGCTCATCGGGGTGGACTCCGAGGTATTCGGCCGCCAGAAGGGCAACATGCCGACTGACGTGACGGTGCAGATGCCGCGTGATTGGGGCCGATGGGTGCGGGAATTGCGCCTCATTAGCCGCCAGCCAGACACTCGCAAGGCTACCGACCGCTTGGACGTTGCCATGGATAGCGTGCTGGGTTTTGCCGTCCAAGGGGAGCGGGGTGGCTACCGGCTGATCCCTGGCGACGTACCCGGGTGGGAGGCAGTAGACAGGGCCGGCCGGGATGCACTGGACGCATTCGAGGAAGCCATCCAGGCGGAACTCGGGGTTGTGCAGGTGAAGCCACCCAAGTAAGTCAAGGGAAGGCTGAGCTTGGAAAAGGGAAGTGGAGCGGGAGACGGGTCTCGAACCCGCGACATTCAGCTTGGAAGGCAGACGCTCGACAGCGGCAGCCAGAGCGGTGGGTTGCGACACGATGGTTTCATGGTGTCGATTTGACCCTCAGCCCGACGAGCCCCGATCAATCACCCACCAACAGATCCTGGCGGTTTGGAGTCGTAGGAGGGCGGCCGTACTCTGGCCGGCGAAGCGTAAGGCTTATTCCTTGGCTGGCCTTTCTGGCTCGCGGCAAGTCCAGTTGCCACTCTCCGCCGCCGAGCTCGCACGTGCTGTCGGTGCCGTGTCCAACTCGAAGACCGCATCTGGGGGGAGGCCCCAGGATCAGGGTCAACGGGCCCAACGGCGGAGAACGCAACCGTGTGTGAATGCTCGCTCGCCACTCGCCGAGGCTACTGAGCGAATTCCTCCCACGGGCGCATCGAGGGCGCCATTTGGGATGGTAGTCTGTGAGGGCCGTGACCCGGACCACACGACGTCCAAGTCGGATGTGCACGGCGAGGAGGAGCACCATGGGGATCCACAAGACCGTAGCTGGCTCGGGGAGTCTGCGCGCAGGGCTCCTGGCAGGACTCCTTCTGGCTATGGCTCTACCCGGATCGGCGGCCGCGGTTCCGCTTACTCCGAGGAATGCTGCCAAAGCCCCAGCGGCTTCGCCCACTGTCTGCGATGGCAGCGGCTTGGGCGAGGCGTACGAGTACACCGCCTCGTCCAACTCAACGAACCATTGCTCTGGGACCATGGCCTGGCCATACGAAGGTTGGAGCGGCGTCACGGGGTCGATCTCCGCGCCGCACACGAGGGAGATCACCTCGCCGATCGCCACCATCACGACCAACGAAGCCGAAGCCTACGTGCAAATGGGCATGTACTACGGAGGGATGATCAGGACCGGTTGGTACCAGGGCACGCGGAAGGACGGATCAGGGCAGCTTCACGTAGCCTATAGCCCCAAGGCATTCATCGAATGGGATGTACCTGTCGCTGGCGGAATGGGGGGGAACTGCGCGGGCGGAACGCAGATGTGTACGTTCATTGACCAAGACCAATTGCCGAGCGGCGCCCACGCGGTCGGCGCGTCATACACCATCAGCTACTACGGAGGCACGACCGGCATCTGGGGAGTGGCGGTGCCTGGCATGACGTCCTATTTGATGTCTCCAGCCTTCATCTACAGGTACGACGGGCGACCGGGGTACGTCGGCAATTCCGGCGGAGCCGAGGTCGGGTTCCACTTCGAGACGGCGGGTACCACGCAGACGCCCTTCTACGTCTACTTCGGAGCGGACGCCAGCGGCCTCGAACTCAAGGCCGGCTCATCATGGAGCAAGTGGGTCACCACCACGGGCATCTGGGATCAGCGCTGTTCAAGAGATCCGTGGACCGTGTTGAGCAACAGCTACAACTTCTACACGTTCTGGGTGAAAGCGGGCACCGGCCAAGGGTTGACCAACTGCTAGCGCGCGTCTTGGGATGGTCAGCGTGGCGAGCGCCGCCCTCAGCGCTTGCCACCCCCAGGAGCCGGCTGTTGCCCCCTACAGGTGACCTCGGCTTCGGAAACACGAAGAAGCCCAGACCGCCTGGCTGGGCTTCTTCGCACGTCAACGCCAAACTGAAATACTGCCTTTCAGGCGCTCGGCCACGGACGCCTCTGGCATGTGCCCCGACCCAAGAGCGTCGGCCTGACTCGACTCGCACGACACGGTCGTTCCATAGTGAGCGCCATTGGCTCGCTCGGACGACCCGCCGAGGCGTAGCATCTTGGGCATAGCTCGCTGGAAACGAGAGGCGAGCTAGGGGAGTCCGGTGGCGAGTACGGCTGGCGGAGCAGGGGCCGACAAATGGTGCCCGAGATGTGGTGCGCCAGTAGGTCCTAACCCTAGGTATTGCCCGCGTTGTGGATCGCCCCAGGCGGCCGCCACGCCCCAGAGCTCCTATGCTCCTCCGCCTCCTGCTGCCCCTCAGTACCAGCCGCAGATCGTCTATGCCGTGGCGCCCAAGAGCGGCGTCCCCTGGTGGCGGCTGGCCGCGGTCTTCGTACTCGCCCTGTGCGTTGGCCTGGGCGCGCTCTTCGCGCTGAGCCCTGATTTTCGCGGCTACTTCGTGGGCGCAGTAACGCCCTCGTGCTCGGTCGGGCTCAACGGCGCGGCCGTGAGTGTGACGGTACAAGGGGCCGACGCTCAAGCCCAGTGCGACTCGATGCTGACCCAAACCACTGACGGAGGAACCTGGTACGTGTACTCCGGCGGACAGCAGCCGGCCGGCGCGTCGATCTGCCAGGTCCATTACGCGGGCGATCTCTTCACGGTTCGCGATCAGGGCTCCCTGAACCTATACGGCACGTCTATCTGTTCGCGACTGGTCGACCTCGCCAATGGCATTCCCCCGCCAACGCCCACGTCGGCGCCCACGCGCAAGCCGGTCTTCACCCCCATCTCGACCGCTGCTTGTGGGCTCCAGGTGGAAGGTCACAACGCCACCGTCCTTGCCGACCTGCCGGTCTGTAATGCCTTCGGCGCGGCCTACCCTCCCGCTGACGGAACCTGGATCAAGTACGCGCACCCGCTGGCGCCGTCGGGGGATTCGCTTGTCTGCGAGGGGTATTGGACGAACGCTCACATCGAGATCTGGGACTCCGGCGGACGGTCATACGCGACGGACCTCTGCCGCCGTCTCGGTTGGTGACGGAGGGTGCGCGCTTCGGTCTCCGACCGAGAGCGCGAGCTGGAGCCTCGTAACCTCGGCTCGGTTACCGCCCTGTAACCTCGCCAGGTTACGCCGCGGGCCCGCGCACTGACACCGAGGTTACCGAGGCGGGATCAGTCACCTCAGCAGGGTTACGGGGCTGACAAGAGCACCGGCCGGAGTTGCCGGGACATGTCCCGGGACAGCGGTTCTAGTTGTCCCGCTTGTCCCGCAGCTGAGGGCTGGACATCATGCCTGGGCGGCGGCATCTGGCCGATCCATCGCGACTGACCCGGCCGAGAACTTCGTCTTCAGCCAGTCGCTGGCGATGCTGAGCGCTCTCGAACCCTCGCCGAGCTTCTCCAGGGCGGTAGACCTGGCCGGTTCCACGAGATCGGCAACAAGCTGGTCCACTCGCCACGCGGGTGCAGCGGGTTCGCCTCTCTCTTCCGGTTCGACGCCATCCAGTTCGGCCATGTCGGCTGCCATCTCCGCGAGTTGTTGACTGCGACGGACTTGGTCGTCGAACGCCTCGGCCACGTCCGGGAAGAGGGCTGCCTGGCCTTGTAGGTAGCGGGCCTCGACAGTGGCTCGGGCAGCCTGGGCCGCCAGTAACTCGCTCACCGCCCCGGCGGTGAGATCACGGCATTGACCCAGGTACGCAAGATGCGACTCATCCGCGGGGCGTTGGTTGCGCTCGTCCCTCACGAGCAGAGCCAGCTGGGAAGCGAAGAGAGCTTCGAGCAACGTCTCGCGATCCAGCAGCTCCTTTGCGGCCACGTAGATGCCCAGCACCAGCTCATACCGAAACACGGTCTCGCGCAGAGCGCTCCGGACCGCGGCATCGACGACTTCGGGCCGTTTGCCTCGCAGGCTCGCCCGGACACCGTCGTGGGCGTCACGGCAGAGACGGTCGATCGGCTGCTGGTTGCCGGGTAGATCCAGGAGCGAGCCAACGTAGGCTTCCAGGCTCCCGAAGGCATGAGCCTCGGCCAGCCAGCGCAGGACGAGCTGAGTAGGAGATAGGTTCTTCTCGATGCCGTCGAGTCGGCGTTCCAGTGTCATCGGTTCTCCTCGGCCCCGAAGGCGGCGTCCTCGTCGGACTGACCGTGAGCGATCGCGGCCTCCAGGGCCGCCACACGGTCCTCGAACTCGCCGACCTTGAGCAGGTTGGTTGCGGCGACAGCAGTCGAGATCAGGACTCGAAGCCTGGGGATGCCGTTGTCGAGACCGATCCCATCGGTGACCACGACGTCGAGGAGCCGACGTATGCCGGTAACGCTGTCGAGCCCGGGCAAGTCGTAGGCGACCGCGATCGTGCCCTCCTTGCGCCGGCGCAGACCACCGAGTCGTCGTGCCTCGGCTGCGTCTGCCGCCCGCTCGGGATCGTGGCTGAAGCAGTAGGGCCGGTCGTGCAGGGGCGCCATGGCGCAGGCTTCGCCGTCGGTCTTGGCGAAGGAGCAGCGGCGTCTGATTACCATCGCATTACCAACGGTTGTCAGCGGCCGCTGACGGAGCGGCCGTCAGAGAGCGGCGGGTCGCTATCTCGCCATCGTGTCGGTTTCTGCTGGGCCCACACCGCACGCTGGCTCCTTCCGCCCCTGCCGCGCGTGGGCCCGACACGGCCCTCACGTGGGCCGATTGCGCAGGGCTTGGCTGGTTGCCCAACGCGTCGCTTCCGCGTCCCACGCGCGCCCTCGTTTCGCCGCGCCTACCCCCGATCTGAACGTGCCGATAGGCACATCCAAATCTGGCCGGTACCGAGCGTGTATGTGACCAGCAAAAGCCACCAAGGAGACCCAGATGCCGACCAAGCCCACCGCCCTCGATGCCTATATGGCGGCCCACGCCGATGCCCTCGTCTTGATCGAGCGCATTCACGAGGCGATCGAGAACCACGACGACGCGCCGGCTCCCGAGCAGATCCATTGGGGCCACGTCGGCGACATGGTCGAGACCCGCCGGATGCTCCAGGCCCTCAGCGACCGCCTCTTCAACGAGGGCGAGTACGCCCCCGAAGCCAAGTAAGGAGAAGCCATGATCACGACCGACAAGGCCAACGAGCTTCGCGACGAACTCGAAGAAGTGCGTGCGGCCTGGCAGGAATGGACCGACCGCTGGACCGAGTACCAGCGCACCCTCCGCCACGCCGGCTACAACACCTACCGCCTGGATGCCTACCAGGTCGGGATGGGTACCGACGAAGGCGGGGGGCAGTGCCTGGAGGGCTGGCTCTCCGAGATCGAGTCCGATCTCATGGCCGAGCCCGAGGGGGAGTAGGGGATGTTGACCCTCACCGAGGCAGCAGCCGAACTCGGCATTAGCGCAGCGACCCTGCGCCACCAGGTCCAGGGCGGGAGACTTGCCGCCCGGCTCTTCGGCAAGACCTACGTCATCACCACGCAGGAGCTGGAGCGATACCGAGCTACCAGCCTGGGCAAGCCCGGTCGCCCTAGCCATCGATCCTCTTCGCAGTCTCGCCGCTGAACCTCTCGAAGCGGGCCAGGATCACGTCCGCATAGCGGGGATCGAGTTCGAGCGCCGCACAGCGTCGGCCAGTCCGCTCGCAGGCGATGAGGGTGCTCCCTGAGCCGGCGAACATGTCGAGGACCAGATCTGCCGGAGTGGAGCTGTTAGCGATCGCACGCTCCATCAACGGAAGAGGCTTCATCGTTGGGTGGAGCGGAGCGTCCGATGGTCGGTTGATCTCCCAGACGTCGTCCTGGTCTCGATCGCCGCACCAGTGGTGGCAGGCACCTTCCCGCCAGCCGAACCAGATCGGTTCGTATGCCCGCTGATAGTCGGCTCTACCGAGAACGAACCGGTCCTTTCTCCAGATCAGCGTGTCACTCCAGTGGCCGCCTTCTTCGGCTAGGACTCGGGAGACTAGTGGCATCTCCTTGCTGGACATGCAGACGTAGATGGCGCCGTCCACGCTGGTGAGGAGGTTCCGGCCCCAGGCCCGGACGAATATCTCCCATGCGATCGGATCCATCGAGTCGTTGGCGATGCGGCGCTTGCGGGCTCCCCGTTGCTGGCCACCGTGGTCGCCGAGGCTGACGTTGTACGGCGGGTCCGTGAACGCCATCGCGGCCTTAGCCCCGACTAGGAGCCTCTCCACGTTCTCGGCCACAGTGGCGTCACCACACAGAAGGCGATGGTCACGCAGGGCCCATAGGTCGCCAGGTTTGGTCCGTGGAGTGCGGGCTGCATCTTCCAGAGCGGAGTCCAGATCGAAGTCTTCCGCCCGCTCCTTCTTCTCTCGCGTCTCCAAGGAATGGAGCAGATCCTTGATCTCGTCCTCGCCGAAGCCTGAAAGGGTCAAGTCGATGCTCGGGCTGGCCTCCAGGTCGGCCAGCATTCGGGCCAGGAGCTGTTCGTCCCAGGAGCCGGAGATCTTGTTGAGCGCCAGGTTGAGCAGTTGCGCCTGGTCCACGGACAGATCGAGCCAAGTCACGGGAACGGTGGTCAGCCCGAGTCGCCGAGCAGCCAGGAGGCGCTGGTGGCCACCGATGACGGTGCCGTCATCCTTGCGCGCGAGAACGGGTTGGACGAATCCGAACTGGCGGAGGCTCCGCTCCAGGGAGTCGAGTTCCTCGTCGCTGATGCGCCGTGGGTTTGCCGGGTCGGGACGGAGCAGATCGATCGGGACCTGCTCGACAGTGAGGAGGGCGAGGGCGGTCATGCCGACTTGGCCTCCGCAGCTGCCAGCCACTCACCTCGGAACTCGAGCGGAATCCTGGTGGTTAACGGTGGTCCAAATCCTGTCGGGCGCGCCATTGCAACCTGTTCTGGCAAGGCCAATGCCAGACCGTGGGCGTAGGCGGCCGGAGTGTGGCGGGCAGATCCGAGAACGGTCGATGGCAGCGGGACGGACTGTTGAGCCCAACGCTGCGACCACTCTGGCGGTTATCCCGTTGTCGAGCTCGATGCCGCCCAACCATGACCAAATAGAGCGAAACCGCAGGCCAGCAGGGCGGACTTGGTTCCGTGGAGACGCGAGGGGATCAGGTCCTGGCGCCGAGCCACATATTGGAGCCACCATCGCTGGCCAGGACGCCCGCCGGGCCGATTGCCAATTCGACTCCCGGGCCCGGATTCACCGGCGGAATGTCGCCGGCTTGGTCCAGCGTGACGATGTGGTCGTCCGCAGACAGCGCGTACATGCTGAGGACTAAGTGGCAGTAACCGGCTGGGGGACAATCCATAGTGGAATAGAAGAGCCCGCCCTCATGGGCCGGCAAGGCCATTGGGAACGAGAAGTTGGCCAACGGAACAAAGGAGACTGGCTTCCAGTTCGACCCGTCCGAGGAGATCCAATACAGCCAGTTCGGACCGACGTTGCCTTGTTGGTACCACTCTATGGCGATCAGGGTGTGGTCGTTGAGCCGGACCAGGGACAGCGACACGTAGATAGCGTCCGCGGCCCCCGGGAGGGTGACCGCCGCCCAACTGGCGCCATCATCCGAGGAGTCGTAAAGGGCCGGCGCATATATCGGAGTGGCGTCTGGGCCGGTGCCGGTCGCACAGCTGTGGACCCCCGCACCGGGAGCAAAGCCGGAGGCGCTTGAGATGGTGGGACCGGACTCCAGGCGCACACCTGGCAGGACCACCGCGCCATCGATCGAAGCCGGGTTGGCGGCGCTGGCCCCGGACTGCGTCAGTTCGTCTGGCAGCGCTCGCCGCTGCCAGGTCAGCCCGTCCTGCGAAGTCCAAAGGACCTGCTTGTTGTCGACGAAGCCCAGGCCGGCGAAGCCGGAGCCGCCACCGGAAACACCGCCGAGACCGCCAGGGCCGAAGACCTTCGTCTCGTTGAGGTCTGTCCAGACCGCGCCATTGGTCGATACCAGCATCGTCTCACTACTCTCCCGCCCTCGTCCGGGGCAGAGCCAGGCCGATCAGCCGACTTGAGCTGGGTTCCTCCGCATTCTCCAGGGCAGATAGTCGATTGCGAAGCCCAGCATCAGGGCGCCCCAAAACATGCAATAGGCTGCGAAACCGACAGCGCGCAGCGGTCCCTGTGCGACCGTCACGAGCAGGCCCACACCGCCGGCCAGCCCGATCAGCAGACCTAGTCTGTCGAGCAACCGATGCCGGCGCTCCCAGTCACCACGCCAGTCGACGACGCGCACTCCGGCCCGCCCCATTGCACCGACAAGGGATGCGGCTTGACCGCGCGCCACGTACATCGCGGGTCCGTACGGCCGGATGCGCCAGGTAGACCTGGTTTCGTGGACGATCTCGAGTTGTGGACCGAGCTCCCCGACGGCGGATGGCTCGCGGCCGGGCCGAGAAAGCCAACCTCTACGGCGCAACTGATTGTCTGTGATGGTCCACTCCGTGACCGTCCCCACTATGCCGAGCCCAATCGCCATGACCAACGGGACTGGGATCAGCATCACCGGGTCGACCCAATCGAACCCTTGGACGATCAACAATCGAGCGCCCAGGAACTCCAGGACGCATACGGCAAGAACGCCGAGCCCTATCCATGCCAGGACACCGCGCCGTGTGCGCTGATTCAATCTGACCGCTGGGTCCGCGCCTCTCGAATCGATCACGTCTCCCTCCCGTTGACGTTGCGCTTCAGGCGCAGGCTAGCATCGGTCCACAAGTAGCACCCCTGGACGACTTCGGTAGAGGCCGGTTCAATTCCCGGCGTAGAACTCCAGCCCGCCACAATTCGTTTGGCTCGTGCGCCCTCCCCCCTTGGGGAGCGTCAGATGAGGCGCCACTCGCCTACCGGAACAGTGGGCTGGCGTCGGCACGATGACCACATCGTGCATCGAGTTCGGCGTTGGCGGCGGTCGGTCTGGATGGCATAGCGAGGAGGGGCACCATGTCGGGTTGGTGCCGCCAGACGATCCGACCTTGCGCGCCGACTGAACCGGCATTCGTAAGCGCGCCCTTACGCGGCGCAAACAACTTCTTGCATGGCACCAGACTCGCTCTTACAGTGGCCGGCGAGGCTGCCTGTGGCTCGGAGAGACGGATTTGGAAGACCGAGCTGGGGGAAAGGAGCGGGTTGTAATGGATTCCGAAGGGTCCTGGGTCGGGGCACGAGGTCGGCATTCGGCCATGAAACGTCGTGCGCTTGCGGCATGCGCGGGTCTGCTGATGCTGGGCTTGATGCCGGGGTGCAGCCTGGCGAGAGGCGGCGGTGCAGTGCTGGATCAATCCTTGCCTGGTCCTGAGTGCACTACCCCCAATTCTGGCTGCTATTCGAACTACCCGGATGACGTCACCCAAATCTTCACGGCCGGCAAGACCGGCCAGCTCACCGATGCCGAGTTACTGCTGAGCAACAACAAGACGAGCGGGGGCCTCACCGTGACCCTGGAGGGCGCGTATTGTGCGCATGGTTGTGGGTATGTCCCTGACGGCACTCCGCTGGCGACGTCCAGCTATGTGCTCGTGCCCACTACCATGGGCTGGGTCGACTTCCCGTTTTCGACGCCGGCCAGCGTCACGGCCGGAGACCACTACGCGCTCGTCTTCAACACGCAGAAGTCCGGCGCCTCCGTGGAGGCCTGGGGCGCCAGCTCGGGTCTCGGTGGCGGCAACCAGGCATGGATCAACGTGGGGGGCTGGGTTGACCCCGGGATGATGAGCATGGGCCCCGAAGACTTCGCCTTCAAGACGTACGTGGCGCCGCCCCCTCCCCCGTACATCTTCCAACTGATCCCGACCGACACGCCGACACCCACGCCGACACCCGCACCGCCAGCCGCACCGACGCCTGCGCCGACGGCCGCACCGACAGCCGCGCCGACGCCCGTGGCCTCGTCGGCCGCCGCGTCGGCCGTCCCCGGAGTTCCGACCGGTGTCTCCGGCAATGCGCTGCACCGTTCGGCTCGAGTCGCCTGGACCGCACCCTCGAGCGACGGCGGCAGCCCGATCACCGGATACACCGCGACCGCCACCCCGGGTGGAGCAACGTGCTCCACCAACGGAAAGCTCTGGTGCACGGTTACGGGCCTGACCAACGGTACGGCCTACACGTTCACGGTCACAGCCACCAACGCGGCCGGGACCGGCCCGGCTTCGGCGCCGTCGAAGCCCGCGACACCGGACGCACGCGCAACGCTGCCGCCCGGTCTGCCCACGGACGCGCCATCGACCTTGCCATCGACCGCGCCGGGCGCCGCTTCGTCCACGACTGGCTCGGGCGGGGACAACACGGCGCTGCTCATCGGGCTGATCGTGGTCGTCGGCATCGCGGTCGTGCTCGCCGTGGCGCTGGCCTGGATGTACCGACGCTCTCGCCGTGGGATTGCTCCGGCGGCCGGGCCGTCGAGTGAGCCAACCTCGGGCGGTTCTCCTGCGACGGCCACGACCGCCGAGACTGCGGCGCCCGAGTCGGCGGCGCCCGACAAGGCGCTCACACCGGATCCGCCGGCGACGACCGGCCTTCCGGACGCTTCCTGAGCGCCGGCCCAACGGCGCCCGACCGCTCTACACGCAACCAAGTGCGTCCCTCGCCGGGCCCTTCCCGGTTCGGCGAGTGACGGGCTATTCAAGGAGGGACGTCATGGGCTCCGATGCTCAGTTCGCCCCGGAGCCGACACGATCTCGTATGCCAGTTGGAAAGCGCAGGCGCCGGTCGGTTCAGCGCGCCGACCGAAGACTCACCTGGGGTCTCTTGCGCGCCGTGAGGCGGTTCTTCCAGATCTGATCACTAGGCAGCCATAGTGGGAACTTGAGCCGGGGCTCGTTGACCCGACACGGCGACGGTTGCGGGTCGGAATGAGAACGCTGACAACTGGTGGCTTGGATCTGGGTCCGCAGATCAGCCTGGGCGAAGCTTGGCAATGCTTCGGCGAGTTGATCCGGAGGCTTTGCATGGAGCCGAGCGAGTGGCCGTCCGCACCGCAAACGCACCGATGCCCCGGACGTACTGACGCGCACCTACTGCCCGGTTGGCGCATCGAGGGGCCGCCTGGGGTGCCGGCGGCCCTTCGATCGCGAAGCCGTGGGTCATGTCAACCATCCCCCGATGGTTCTTCTATGGAGCGAGGATGAAGTCCATGCGCGGGACTTGGTTGTCTGTCCCTCCGTCGTATTCCCGCCGCTCCGATACCCACTGGTTAGGGTAGCCCGGCGCGTTCATCTCGATCGTGTGAAGGTAGGTGACGCCGTCGTCATACTCGACGCCTTCGACCCAGGCGACGTGGCCATCGGCGTTTTGCATTGCCGCCTGACTGAGGACAACCACGGATCTCGACTGGGGAGTGAGGCTACGAACCCATTTCATGGCGTTGAGGGTGGAGTCCCACTGATAGGCATTCTTCTTGTTCTTGTCGCCTGTCATCTGCATGAACTTCCCCGTTGCCAAGTACATCTCCTGCTCCGCTCCCCATGTGCACTGACCCTCGGCGAACGGGTTCTTTGTGGCCGTGTTGCCGATGACCCGCGCGGGGCTCGGAGCGAGTGAGACCTGCCAGTTGAAGGTGCCACTCCTCTCCGGGGAGAAGGACCACTCAGGCTCCGGCGTCCCACCGATGGAACAATCCACGCGGTAGTCCCAGAGGCCGGGGTCCAAGACGGGGTCAGGCTCCTGTGGCCCAAAGGTGCATGCCACTGTCTGGGTGCCCGCGCCCAGTTTCACCATCTGGTTTCCGATCGACTCCCACCCCTCGTTATCGGTCGGGTCAGGGGTACCGTACTGGCCCCCCGCGTTCTTTCGGGGCTTGCCTACTATCTGGTTAGGATTCAAAGTGAAGAAGCCGATCGTCATGACGTAACTGCCGCCGGTGAAGCTGAATTGCTTCGATTGCGAACCCCCGGCCGAGCTTCCCGTGGGGGGCATGTCCAAGTGCACCGTATGCACAGTCATGACGTGCGGCCCCTCCGCCGCAGCGACCACCGGGCTGGCGGCTACTAGGGAACCGCCAATGGCAATGACATTGGCAGTAGTCGAGAGCCGTCGCGAGGGAAGCATGTCCAAGGCTGTGTGAAAGCCCCCGGTGGTCGCCGGGAGACCCTGAGCGATTCGTCGATCACTATCAGGTCATCGTGTGGGGTCAGCCGTTGGGGTCGAACGACGATCCGGCACGTTCGGTCGTAGGTTCTGTTCCTCCAGCCCAAAGGCCTACTGCTGAACTGAACTCGGTCGGTAGCACCGCCGCCAGCGCGTGATGGGACCACGTGCGCGCTTAGGTAGATCATCGTCTGGCCGAGCCCCAGCACGTCGATCCGGTCGAGGCCTGTCAGAAGAGGGAGAGCGCAGCGCTGCTGAGTCCAGGGCTAGCTAGTCCAACCGCAGTTGACTCGCTAGGCAAGCCGTTGTATTGGCTGACCTAGCCCAGTGTAACTACCATCGGCCGTTGGCAGATCGTGACCGGGTCGCCAACGGGGGGAAGATGCTGGTCACACCCCCCTCCTTTGATTGGTCCCCGACATGAGGAGGAATGGCAATGATCCGACGCTTACGGAGCGGTCAGCGGAGGGTGTTTACCCTGTTTCTGGCCACGGCCCTCGCGGTCACCGGTGCCTTCGCTACCGCTGGCGGCGTCGCCGCAGCGTCACCAACAACCAAGGTTGTGGTGCCGGTCGCTAGCCCGTCGGTGACAGCGAACGGCCCGCAGTTGACTGGCGCGCAACTGGCTCAAGAGCAACAGCTGGCTACATGGCTTGGCAGCATCCAGAACGGTCAGACAGCGTCAATGGCGTTGCCGAGCGGCTACACCCTGACCGCGTCCCGCGTTGGCGGGCAGCAAGTGATAAAGGTCACATCGCTCCAGCCACCCGACGCCAAGCTGGTCGTTACGCCCGACTCCAACCCGATCTGCATGTTCTTCGTGACGTCCGCCATCTATGGCATGGGGGCGGGCATCTTCTTGGCCGCCGCCTACTTCGGGTGGTGGCTCGAGCTCCCCTTCGGTATCGTCATCTCTCCATGGCTGGCGGGCGCGATCGGTACGCTCCTGGCGGCCGGCGCTTCCATTGACGCCCTTGTCGGGGCGTTCCTCTGTTAGCACTGTCGAATGGGCGGCTCGGGCGCGGCGGTGCCGCCCCGAGCCGCCGCCGAACGGCCCCGGACTCGCTCAGGCAGGTCCGGAGCGTAGCGTCTTATCTCGCTCTCCAGGAGGGACATGATGAACAGGAGCTCAGTCGTTCGAGGTTTGCTGTCGCTGTCAGTTCTCGGCATCGGACTGGTCGCCGCAGGCATCGCTGTAGCGGCCGGCTGTAGCATGTGTGTTACGAACCCGTCCGTTGCTTGGGCCCTCGTGATTGGCCCACAGGTCGTCGTGGCCGGGCTGGTGTGGATCGTGCTGCCCCCGGTGTTTGAACGCCCCCCGGCAAGGCCAGCGGCTCCCACCCGCCACCACTGGAACCACGCTCCAGCTGCGGTAAGTTAGGGCTATGGATGGCTTGAAGCTGGCGGCGGTCCTCCTGGTGCTCTACACGGTGGCGCTTGCTGCCTTCGTCGTCGCCTCCACCCTGATTCCAAGGGTCCGGGCGTGGTACATGCTGCACCTGCGTGCCTTCGCTGTGCTCGGGCTGGTTGCTGTCGTTGCGCTGTTCGTCGAGATCGGAGTCGCGATCATCCGTTGATCGCCGCGTGGGCAGGCACTTCAGGACCCAGAGCCCACGGCGGCGCCGAGGTGCGTACGACTACGCCACAGCTTCCGTCGGCCGGACTGTGGCGGATATCGACGCTGCCGCAGGCTAGGGCCCCGCCGGTGGTCGCCGCTCGTCTGGGAGGGCGTTGACTCACCGCCAGTGATCGTCGACGGTGACCATCGCGGGCGACGCACCTGCAGCGCAACCGCTTCAGTCTGAACCCGGCAGCCCTCGGGTGCGACACGCCCGCTCCCCACCTTCCCAGCATGGTGTCGGCCTGACTCCCCTCGCGCCGTACGATGCAGCCATAGTGGCGGGGTTTCGGCCGTGCTCCGGCGGGCTTACACTCATGTCCGTTGCGCTCCAGGGGCCGCAGCGTCCGTGACCGCCGCGGAGCGCCGTTGGGTGACGGCATTTGGGAAGGGGGTCGCTGTGCATAGGCGGCTGTTCGTTGGGCTGGTGCCCGTGTTCCTCGCCGGGCCGAATCCCCGCAGCTGTGGATATGAGCGACGAATACCAGAAGCGAATCAGGACGATCGCTGCGTTGCTTGGCCAGGTAATGAGGGCCGACTAGCGAGTCGCAGCTCGGCCCGGTGACACCCTGCCACCTAGTCACCCAGCGGTCGCGATCCAGCGATAGCGTCTTCGTGTGGTGTCTCGGGTCGCACGACCTAACCCCAACCATGCCCCATGAACTGGTCAAGCGCCTATCGCTCGGTGGGAGAATGTGCTGCGCACGGGGGGCTGGGACACGCTGGCCAACGCTGGTCGCCGGGGCCTGCGCCGAGCCAGTGGCGAGACCGACCCGCGACGGGAGGCGCAGCGTGCGCCACCGACCATGGGGGCTCAGGAGATGTCCACACTCGATACGGGTCCGTCCGCTCACTGGTCGCAACTTCCTTTGCTGCATCCAGCCGCCGAGACGAAGGCGCGCCTCGGGGTCGCAAGGCTTCGGGGCGCAACCTCGCCGTCCATGTAAGCCAGCCCTTACATAACGTCGCGAAACCTTTTCCCTGCCCGACGGCGGCCCTTACAGGCGGCCACGAGCCTGCATGGGTAGCCCGAGGCAAATGACCGAGGGCGGGGGAAAGGAGCGGGTTCAAGTGGCATCGACGACGAACCAGGCGGTCCGTGTGGACCACTCGGTCACAGTAGGCAACGAGCTCGGCGCCGGTCGCAAGGCCGGGGGCCGGGCTCTCCGCGCAAGCACCACCGCGGCGCTCGCTGCAGGGGCGCTGGCAGTGGCCCTCACCGGGATGCTGCCGACCCCGGTCAAGGCGTCTACCACGGGAGGCGGTCCTGACTACGGCTACGTCACGGCCTGGGGTGACGACAGTCATCACCAGACGGACGTGCCCTTCGCCGCCCAGCAGGGCGTCGTCGCCATCTCGGCGGGAACCGACATGGCCATGGCCCTGACATGGGATGGCAAGGTCGTTGCCTGGGGCGACGACACATGGGGCCAGACAAACGTGCCGGGCTGGCTTTCGAACGTCAAGGCGATCTCAGCCGGCGACACCTTCGCGCTGGCGCTCGAGTCGGACGGCTCGGTCGTCGCCTGGGGCGACGACAGCCATCACCAGATCGACATTCCCCCCGCCGCCGAGTCCGGAGTCGTGGCCATCTCCGCAGGCAACTCGTTCGCGGTGGCCCTCAAGTCGGACGGCTCGATCGTGGCATGGGGCAACGACTACTACGGCGCAACCAACATCCCGAATGTCGTCGTCCCCGTCGGGCCTCGATACATCCTCCTGCCGCTGTCCAACCTGAAGTCGGTCAGCGCCCGCTCTCAGGTGCTGGGGCTTCGCCAGGACGGCTCGGTCATCGCCTGGGGTTACGACGCTTTCGGCCAGACGGAAGTCCCGTCGGGCTTGAGCGGCGCCACCGCCGTCGCCGCCGGGGACGAGTTCAGCCTGGTCCTCAACTCCAACGGCATCATCAGCGGCTGGGGCAGCAACCAGCTTGGCGAGCTGACCACTCCCTGCAGCCTCTACAACTACCTGACTCACACGTGCGTGAACCCGGTCTACGGCTTCAGCGCCATCGCGGCGGGCGGGACCCACGCGTTGGCCTTGAAGGACGGACGCGTCTGGGCGTGGGGGGACAATAGCTCCGGCCAGACGACGCTGACGGACGTGGTCAATTGGCTTCAGGGCAACTTCGTCGCGGTGGCTGCAGGTGAGAACTTCAGTCTGGCTCTATGGCAGACGCCCTCGGCGCCCGGGGCGCCCTATTGGGTGAGCGCCGTGGCCGGCAACAGGTCGGCCGTGGTCAGCTGGACGGATTGGTGGGACAACGGCGCGGCCATCACGAGCTACACCGTGACCTCCTCGCCGGGCGGCAAGACTTGCACGACAGGTGGCGGAAATGGAACCTGCACGGTCACGGGCCTGGTCAACGGCAAGGCCTACACGTTCACGGTGACTGCGACCAACCCCCTCGGCACGAGCCCGGCGTCCGCGCCCACCGCACCGGTCACGCCGCACGCATAACCGGCGGACGATCTCCCCCAATGGCGCGCCCCTGGGCTCACAAGGCCCCGGGGCGCGTTCTCATGCCTCGTGGCCGAGCGTGTTTCGCCGTGTTCCTGACGACGACGCAGCCATAGGATCGGATCCGGCCGCCCCCGAGTTGTTTGTGCGAGGAAATGTTCGCGCCTGTAGCATGCGCGTCGGAGGGACACTGGCACCTCTGGAGGGAGAGTTCAGATGCGACGATTCGGGTTGATCCTTGCGGGGGCCGCGCTCGTGCTTGCGGCATGCAGCTCGTCAACCGCCTCCGCACCTCCCACGAACGGGTCGGCACCGGCCGGTTCCTCGAGTGCGCCCGGTTCCACCAGCCAGGCAGCAAACCCGACGACAGCCCCGGTTTCGGGTGGCAGCCACCAATTCGTCGCGACTCTCACGGTCACCGGAGCCGTCAAGTTCACGCTCACGTTCACCGATTCGCTGTCTGTGCTCCCGGCCTGCTCCGCGCTGGCCAAGACCGGCTTCTCCAGCAATACCTGGAGCATCCCGCAGCCCAACACTCAGGATTCCAAGCTCAACTGGAACGTCCAGCCGTATACCGGACCCGGAACGTACTCAGACCCAAAGACGTTCGGGAACTCCGTTGAGTTGACCGGCCCGAAGGGAGACGAATACGACCAGGTCGACTCGAGCGTTGGGTCGGTCACGGTCAACGCCGACGGCTCGGGTTCCGCCACGTTCCAGAACCTCCAGGATTCAAACGAGAAGGCCGTCAGCGGCAGCGAGACCTGGACCTGCAGCTGAGGCTGGGCGCTCTCGCTCGACAGTGGGACATAAGGCGACGGTCGCGGTCCGCAATCGGCAAGCTCCGTCGGGACTGACTCCGACCTTCGCTGTTCAACCATAGAGTCGGAACCAACTGCCGATATCGTCGCCGTGTTGCGTCACGACACAGGTCAGCCGATGGCCTGCCGTCGCCGCCGCACGAGTACGAACGAGACGCCGCCGAGTACCAGGCCCAGCGCCACGATCCCGGCCAGAACAATCGGCAATGTCGAGCCAGAGGAGCCGGCCGAGCTGCCCGATCCCGAGTCGGGCTGCGGGCTCGGCGTGGCGCTGGTGGCCTGGACCAAGGAAGCTGCCGGCTCGGTCGCCGCCGGCGATGGAGTCGGGCCGGACGTGTCAGTCGCGCTCGGGACGACGGACGCCGTCGAGTCGGTCGAGCCGATCGATGCCTTCGCACTGGGCGTGGCGGTGGCGCCCGGCGCAAACGTGGGAGTCGGCGGCGTGGGCGTCGGCGCGGGCGTCGGCGCGGGAGCTTCCACGTACGTCTTGAAGTCGAAATCAATGGTCCCCGCGAAGGCCGACCAGGACGGGTCCTCAAGCAACGCCTGGCCGCCAGCATATTCATCGGCTGAAGTTGAACCGTATACGTCGCCGGTAGCGCCCAAATTGAAGACGATCGCGTACTTCTGTCCGGTTGTGACGCTCATGGCCGGGAACAACGAAAAGCTGTACCAGCCCTCAGCGTTCACAGAAGCCGACGACCCACTCGCAAGGTCGTTGCCGAACGGGTAGGTGACCGGGACAGCCTGGATGTGCACCGTGACGGCCTTCGCCGGGGACTCCGATATGTACAGGTCGACTTGAGTCATCGTGCCGGTCCTGCCGACCGTGAAAGTCTGGGCGAGAGTTTGGGCACCACCAAAGCCGGCGTTATAGACGACGTTCTGCTGATCCACGGTGGCTTTGGCCAGGGCCGATCCCGGCATCAAGCCCAGCAGCAGCAGGCCTGCACACAACGCAATCGCACGGCATTTCATAGCCGATTCCCTCCGGGTCGATCACGACCGTCTGAACGAACATCGGAATGCGCGTGGTCGCTGGTGGCTGGGACGTGGAGCGGCGGCTGGACGTCAGGGCCGCCCATCTCCTCCTTCGTTTTCGCCGCCTGGAGGACCGGGTCCATGCTACCGCTGGAACGATGCCTCGCCAAGAAGAACTGCGTCTGATTGGTCCGGAACGCGAGACTCGGCTACGTTCGGTCTTTCAACGTCGGTCGACGCCGGGGGCTCAGACGAGCCCAGCACCAGGACCGTCCGCGACCCGCTCGTCTGCGTTCAGGCGATGACGGCTGGGACCACCTCGGGCTCCGACAGTGGTCGCAGCGGGCAGGCCGACGACACGACAACTGGACACGTTACGCTTGCCCTTCAAGCACGGTGCCACAGCGCATAGGGCTTGAGGCCCTACAAGCTGAATGTCGCGGGTTCGAGACCCGACGATCCGCACCCTTGTCGCCTCGTTCAGACGCTAACTGCGGGCCACGAACCGGAGCGCGCCGACGGTCAGTCCATTGATTGCACCGAGCCTTGCCTTTCGGAGACCCTCTCTCGGTGGGAAGTGCCGCCAGGTCAGCAAGCCGTCGCCCCGGCCGCAGTTTCGGGAGGTGTCCTCAGCGCGCGAATCATCAGGCAGAGACTCTGGTGATGCGCCGCGCGCTCAAGGGCAGGCGGCGAATGGCAGGTCCCGGCGCATGAACGCCGTCAGGACGCGCGAGACGGGACCCGCGGGCGTCCCGTCGAAGACAAGCACGGCACCGGCCGTGCGGCCGTTGGCGAGCGCGAGCACGGTCGAAGCGTAGGGCTGCCCGTCCTGGGCGACGGCGCCGGCGGCGTAGGCGCTTCGGGGCGCAAGGTCAGCGGCTGCTTTCGCCGAGTCTGCATAGAGCAGCGCGACCGTGACCGCGCCGCCGCCGGCGGCGACCTCCGAGAACCCGAGCGCCGTCCCCGTCGTGACGCCCAGAGCGGACAGTCCCGACGTGGCACTCGGGCTCGGGGACGTCAGGTTGGGGCCGCCGAACGTGCTGCACGCGCCGGGATCGACCGATAGGATCGCGGCGTACGGCGAACCGAGCGCGGCTGCGAGGGCGAGGGCTCGCGCTCCGGGGGAGGCCTCGGCCGGGCCGGCGGCGCGCGCCTGGACCGCGGCCGTCAGGGAGTCGGTGCTGGCGGCGACGATCAACCGGTGGCGGGCGACGTCGAGCCCGAGGTTCGTCATGAACTGCGGTCCCTGGCTGATGAACGGCTTCGTCAGGTCGAGCGCGTGCGCGTACGGCTGGACGCCGTCGACGACGGCGTCCTTGGTGTATGCGCGGCCCTCCATCAACGGGCCGAGCGAGGCGATGTCGAACGTATCGCGGAACTGGAGCACGGTGAACGGCGCCCCCGAGTTCGCGAAGTCGGCCTCCCAGGCAAGGTCGCCAACCCCAAAGCTCCATTGCGGCCGAATTGTCGCGGCGTAGGACAGCAGCCCGCTCGCCGGGATGGCGTGGGTCTTGGAGAGGTCGACGAGCGCGGCGGACTCGGCGCTCGGATCCGGGCGCGTGCCGAAAAGGCGCGCCCAGTCGGTGAACTCGACCGAGCTCACGTCGGCCGTGGCATACGCCAGAGCCGCCGCAAGGTCGGCGTCGATCACGGCCGGCGCTGGCGTCAGGGTGGCAATTGGAAGCGGGCTGGCGGGTCCAGTAGTGGCGGTCGCAGCCGAGGCGGGAACTCCGGTCGAAACCGAAGGGGCGGCAGACGATATCCCGGAGCCGCAGGCCGCGAACAAGAGCGCGGCGATCATCGCCAGCGGAGTGAGACCGGCACGTATGTTCACGTCGGCCATCATATAGAGGCGCGTGCGACGGGCCAAGGTCTATCGATCCGGGAGGGCCGGAACATGCCGGCCGCGCAGATCAGAGGGTCGCGGGCTCAGACGAGTCACGCGATGGAGTCATGGTGACGAGCCGGTGCGGCCATCCTTGCCCATCCGGTAGAGGATCGGCCTTCCACGCTGAATGTCGCGGGTTCGAGACCCGTTTCCCGCTCCAATCCCAATTTCGTGCTTGGCACGACACTCAGCCTTGTAGGCAAGCGGCCGACGAAGGCTGCGCCAGGCTGCTACAGCGCTCAGCCGGTCGAAGTCCCCAGCGCTGGCTGTCTCTTGGACGACACGCGCAATCCCTTGGCTCCCTGATACTGAGCTTGCTCGAATGCGCCGATGATCGTTGGGGCCGCACGCCCCACGGTCGCACCGGGCTGGTTCCGCAGATCGTCGGGGATGGAGGGGTCGTGATAACGCTCGCGAGTTTGGCTATGAGGAGAGCCGCGTCGGTTGGCCTGATCGGCCTCTTGGCGGCGGCTTGCGCCTCGTCGTCCACAACAGCAGCATTGTCGCCGAATACAGGCGCCTCACCTTCTCCGACCGGTCGCTTCGTCGCTACCGGATCGATGTCGACAGCCCGCTATCAACACTACGCAGTTCGACTGGTCGATGGTCGGGTCCTCCTTCTCGGTGGCATCGGGGATCGAAACGGTTCTGGCCCCGAGACGTATCTCTCCGCCTGTGAGATCTACGACCCGCGAACGGGCACGTTCACGACTGCGGGCTCTCTAAGCCACCCGACTCAGCTCATGGACGTGCTTCCACTGCCCAACGGCCGAGTCCTCATTGGGCACCAATCGGGTCTCACGGCTTTGGAAACAACCATCGACGAGGAATACGACCCGACAACAGGTCTCGTTGTAGGCGTGTCGCCTCTGACCTACTCGGGCGGGACTACTCCCGTTGTTCTCCAGGACGGACGGCTCCTGCTGATAGGCGGCGTCACGTCTGACCCGGAACATCCAGGCTATCCGCCTTCATTCCTCGCCACAGCGAGCATCTACGACCCTGCTACGGGGATGAGCGTTGCGACCGGCTCGATGCAATCACGCAGAAGCGGATCGCATGCCCTTCTTCTCAGGGACGGGCGTGTCCTGGTCATTGGTGGCGCTGGACTGTCCTCCGCCGAGATATACGACCCGGTCAGCGGGACGTTCACGCCAACCGGGTCGATGGCGTCATCTCACGTCATGTTGAGCATGGTCTTGCTCCAAGACGGACGAGTACTGCTCATCGATTTCGATGCCGAGATTTACGATCCTGCGACGGGCACGTTCAATCCGACCGGTCCCATGACAGTTGTCCGTGACGAGGTTCAACCGGCTCTCCTCCCTGACGGACGAGTGCTTGTGGTAGGTGGAGCGCATGAGGCGGTCGGCAACACCTACGCCGAGTTGTACGACCCTAGGACTGGCACGTTCAGCAAGACCGGCCCGCCACTCATTCCTCTCCACTTCGCGTCGGTCACTACCCTGGCGAATGGCAATGTCCTGATCGCCGGCGGCACCGGGCCGGACGACGCGATCCTGTCATCGGCCGAGCTGTTCGAGCCATAATCTGTGTCCGCTCGTGGGCACGAAACGCGTTCACCAGCGTGTCAGGGACCGCAGATCGACGACACCATAACTGGACACGAAATGCATGCCCGGCCGCGAGGCGCGCCACACTGCATAGAGGCCCAGGCCTTCCAAGCTGAATGTCGCGGGTTCGAGACCCGTCTCCCGCTCCCAGAACTCAGAGGCCTGCAGGTGGTGCGGAACCTCGAATCACGCCTCGACGACGGGAATCGCGGGCGGATCCGAGCGATCCTCCTGCAGATGGTTGGTTCTCAGCACGAGCCGGCCGTCATTGAAGCGGCACTGGCTGCTCTGGAGACAACGACCTCGGCGAAGCCAGATCCGAGAGACGAAAGCGCAGGTCAACGAACCTGATCAAATGCCCTGCCATCCTCGTCGCGCTGTTCGGAGCCAGCAACGCCGCACTCGCCCGGGTTCTGTCGCAAAGCCGACACCGCTTCGCTCGCACCGCTCCGTAGACTCGTTGACGGAGACAACCGTTCTGCTTTCCGGTCGGCGCTTTGGTTCCGGCGCTAGATGACCGCGGTTGGTGAGGTGAGGCGTTGATGGGCAATTCGGAGACCCAGAGGCCAGACCCATCACGCGGAGCGTCCAGGCTTCCGGGGATCGCAAGGATCGTTGCCGTCTTTCTTGTGGCTATCACGTGTGCCGGCTGCATCGGCGATTACGGGCCCGTCGCGGCCCTCCGCGAGCTGCCTGAAGCGTCGCTCATCTACCCCGGCGCGAAGGTCGTTCAGGAGACCTCTGGCCCCCGCACGGACGGTCCCGTTCCCCCCGTATCTGGGGCCGAGTATGGCCGCTTCCTGGCGGTCAACGCCACGCCCGACCAGGTCATCGCCTTCTACGATCGCGCCCTTACCTCTCGAGGATGGACGCGGTCTCCTGGGGAAACCTACGTCGGCGCTCTAGGTAATGCGCAGTGGACCAAACCGGGCCTGTGGCTGAGCGTCTGGATCGATCCAGCGGATTCGAGCGGCCTTCCTTCTGATCTCCAGCAATCCTATTCAGGCTATCAGCTGTCTGTCAGAGTGTTCGTCCACGAGGATTGGCCACCGGACTCCCCGTCGTAATCTCCAATAGGCGGCGGCGATGATTTGTCCACGGGCGAGTTTCGCTCAGCACCTCCAGGGAGGCGGCGTCTGGCACGACCCTCGGAGGTCCGCGTCGCGTTGTCGTGGCAGGCTCAGCACGACACGATAACTGGACACGAAATGCACGCCCCTCCACGAGGGGCGCCACACCATAGAGGTCCAGGCCTTCCAAGCTGAATGTCGCGGGTTCGCACGATCGTTCCATGGTGTCGGGCCGCCCGACCCAACCAAGCAGAAGCCAAGCGCCGAAAGTGCCGGCGTTCCACCTAGGCGTCCACCCTCGGCTGTGGCTTCGACGGGCCTCCCGACCGCCGACACTTCCCTATGGAGGGCATAAGACCGCTAGCCAGGAGCTAAGCGTGGACGCGATATCACCGATCCAGTTGAGCACCGCTCAGGTCAACGCCGTCGGGTTGTCGCCGGTGCAGCTGCCCGTTACGCCGTCGGCCGCGGGGGCCGCCCAGGGTACGACCGGGACCCACCCGCATCACCACCATCATCACGGCGGCGGAGGCGCGATGAGCGCCGCGAGCCAGCTACTCGGCATGAGCACGAGCGACCTCGTCGCGGCGCTCCAAAGTGGTCAGAGTCTCGCCTCGATCGCATCGTCGCGGGGCGTCAGTCAGAACGCTCTCGTCAGCGCTCTTGCGGCCGCCATCAAGGGGTCGAACTCCAACCTCACAGCGGACCAGGCCACCCAGATCGCGACGCAGATGGCTAACCGAACCTCTGCGGCGCAGGCTCAGCCGGCGGGCGGCGTCCAGCAGGCCGCGGCAAGCACCTGGGCCGTGGGCATGCTGCAGACCCCGGTCAGCACCTTTGAAGTGGGCGCCTAACAAGACCGAGCAGCCACCAGGATTACCAGTTCACGGGCTCTGCCGGCTCGACGCCATCGAGTTCGGCGCTGTCCCCTGCATCTTCGTGGCGAGCCCTTGCGCGTACTCGTCGGGCTAGGGCAGCCCACCAAGTTCCATGCCGGGCCCGTCATCGGGGCGGGCCACGAAGCCCAGGCGTTCGTAGAAGTCGCGCTTGCCGCGGGCGCTGAAGAGCTGGACCCCGAGCACGCCAGCCTCCTGGCATCGGGCGATCAGTCGCCTCATGATCTCTGTTCCGATGCCGCGTCCGCGCATCTCCGGCATCACGATCACGTCCACGATCAGGGCATGCAGGGCCCCATCGGACAGAACGATGCCGGTGCCTACCGCTTCGCCATCGATACGTGCGCAGACCGCGTACCAGGCACACGACAGTGATGCTGCCAGCCGATCGGCAGGTACCGCTGACGCCTCGGCCCAGCCGCTCGATCGAAAGAGACGCTCAAACTCTTCGGCCGTTGGCGGCTCGCCCCGATACTCGATCGCGAGGTTGTCGGGGCCCATCTGGTCGCTCACTCCCATCAACGGAGATGCCGCCTGCCGATCACGCGATTCGCCATCGGATAGCCTCCGAGGTTGGCGATTCTACTAGGCGCGGAAAGGACTTGGGCCGGTGCGGCCGGGACCTGGATAGTGCCGAGTTCATCGACCCGGCAACGCGGAAGTCCACGGCCACGGGGTCGGGGGTAGCGCGTCTGGCGCTCCGTCCGGACCAGAAATGGGTCCTTCTCGCTCGCTATCATCCAACGGCATGACCGCTCGAGCCGGCGAGGGGGCTCGCCGCACCGAGACGGCATTGAGGAGGAAGGTCCAATGACGCCAACCCAGTTTCGATTGCACAATCGCAATCGTCGCCTCCGGCTGGTCCGCGGGGCGGCGCTGGCCATCATCACTTCCGCGTTGACCCTCGCCTGTCTGCCGGCCTCGGCACTGGCGGACGGCGTCTCTGTCTCGGGAACCGTTCTCTCCGCCCAGGGCAGTCCCGTGGCGAACGTCAATGTGACGTTGGTCGGCGCCGTGGGCAACTACGGCGCCGACCTGTTGTCCGTCGCGACAGACGCCAACGGCAACTTCACGTTCGCGGGCGTAACCGATGGCACTTACGGCATCGCGTTCAACGGAGCCTCGTGCGGCGGTCAGTGGGTCAAGCACTACCTCGCACCGACCGGCATCACGACGAAAGAGTCGGAGGCGCAGGCTTTCACGGTGGCCGGGGCAGCCGTGACAGGCCTCAGCGTGACCTGTCCCAAGACCTACTCGATCTCAGGCCACGTCTTCGGGCCGGGTGGCAAGCCACTCGCGAGTATCACGGTCGAAGCGCGCCCAGGCTCCGCCCAAACCCTTGCGGACGGGTCCTTCAATCTCGCGGGCCTCGAGCCAGGGTCGTATTCGTTGTTCTTCGAAGACGGCACAGCTGCCTACCAGGACGGATATGCCGGTCGCGCCGGTCTCGTCCACACCGACTTCGAGGCCATGGCATACACGATCGGCTCGTCCGATCTGACGGGCATCAGCATCACCCTCCCGAAGGCACTCTCGATCAGCGGTCACGTCAGGGACGGGCAGGGCAACCCTCTAGCCGGCATGACAGTCATGTTCACTGATCCAGGCGGCATGGAGATCTATCAAAACGTTACTACGACCACCGATGGTTCCTTCTTGATCCCCGGCGGTACTCCCCAGCAAAGTGGATTCCTTGTGGTGAGTGATCCCAGCGGGACATACGCACCCGAGTTCTTGAGTCGCACTGGCGTGACGCCGGCTTCGAGTCAGGCCCTCCCGATCTCACTCGCCGCGGGCTCCGTCAAGAACCTGGACATCGTCGCCCAGCCCGGGCGGTCGATCAGCGGAACCGCTCTGGCTGCTGACGGGACGCCGCTGCAGGGTGTCTTCGTCTATCCGCGACTCTGGGTCAACGGCGCGATCGTGTCCGAACCGTACCCGATCACCCCGAACGGATCCGCCAGCGGAATGGACGGAACTTTCAGCCTGACGAACCTTGCGCCCGGCACGTACGTCCTGCAGGTCATGGGTACGGGACCGTCGGGCTACTACTCCAAGGACGGCGTCGTTCCCCAGCCCGCCGACGCCACACCGGTCGACGTGTCGGCTGGTTCGGCGTCCGGCCTGACGATCCATATGACCCAGCTCGGCACGTTCTACACGCTGTCGGGTTCTGTCTTCGGTTCTGACGGCAACCCGGTCGCCAGCGCGCGGCTCTCCTTGTCGTGCGTGGTATGCGGCTACTTCTACGGCGGGGGTTCGAGCGACGGCTCTGGCTCGTTCAGCATCGGCAGCGTGCCGGCCGGCCAGTACGACCTCCTGATCCAGCCGACGAACAATCAGTACGTTGGCGGCTTCTGGACAGGCAGTGGCGTAACCGACGATGCATCGAAGGCGGCGATCATCACGGTCTCGGGAGACTCCTCGGTGAGCGTGACAATTCCGGTTGCCGAGCACATCACCGGTCGAGTTGTGATGCCCAACGGCATCCCGGTTGAGATGGCGGAGGTCTACGTCGATTCGAGCCAGGGCCTTTTCGGCAACACGATCTGGCAGCCGCGCGGCGCATTCGATGTGGCCGTCCCTGCCGGCTCATACCAGCTCGATATCGACTTCGGCGGAGGGCAGGGAGTTGGCTACTACTCAGCCACATCTCCGGGCGCGTTCACCTTCGACCAAACGCTCGCATCGTCCGTCGCCGCCACTGCAAGCGGTGGACAGGGAATCACGATCGTCCAGCCGGACCTGCCGCAGATTGCGGGCCGCCTGCTCGACAGCGCGGGAGCACCTCTCGGCAGCGCTTTTGTCTACCTGTACAAGGCCGGGAGCTCAGAGTTGCCGTCGTTGACGTTGACGGACCCATCGGGATGGTTCGCCGCGAGCGCGGCGCCCGGCAGCTACCAGATCCTGGTTGGTGGTAACGGCAACATCATCGATGCCGGCCGAGGAGGACCAGTTGGTCCGCTCGAAGTCGCGCGCTCCCAGCAAGGCTGGTACGCACGTCACGGGAGCAGCCACTTCACCCTCGACCCGACCAAGGCCGGCATCGTGACCATCGGCGCGTCCGGGATCAACGGTCTCATCGTCAGGATCCCCGACGCTGTGGCCATTCAGGGCACCGTCACCGGTCCAAACGGGAAGGGCATCTTGGGCATTCGGGCCGACGCCCTCGACCCGACCACGGGCGCCGTGGTGGGCTCCGCGTTTACAGCTCGAAATGGTACATATTCGATTGCGGGCCTCAACTCGGGCTCGTACAAGGTTCGCGTCGTGGACCCGGCCGGCGTGTTCAACATCGGATACGTCGGCAAGAAGGGAACCGTAGACAACCTCGCCCGGGCCGCAGCTCTCAAGGTCGGGGCAACCAACAGGCTGGGCGTCGACGCGACCTTGACCAGAGCCAAGAAGTAGCCGCGACTCGGGCAACGTTTGCGGAAGTTGAGGCGACCGGCAGACCAGCTGCCGGTCGCCTCGTTTGTACGCCTTGACTGTCGTGGTCGGGAGCTGAGGTAGTCGAAGCAGCAGTTGCGGGTTTACCCGCCATTCGCCGACCGTCGTGGGGTGCTACCGTTCCGGCGAACGCAAGCCGCTGGATGCGAGGGCGCCAGGAGTGGGGAGGCTGGAATGGTAATCGACCGAGGGGCTTCGATCGGCACGGCTGCGCTGGCGGCCCACGGTCTGAGCAAGCGCTTCAAGAAGAAGGTCGCGCTCGACAAGGTGGATCTGGCGATCCCCGCCGGCAGCGTCACCGCGCTGGTCGGGCCGAACGGTGCCGGGAAGACGACCCTCATCCGCGTCTGCATGGCCTTCGAGCGGCCGAACGCCGGCACTGTCGAGGTCGACGGGGTTGACCCCTGGAAGCATCGCAGCGAGGCCTTGCGGCGGGTGGGATACGTGCCGCAGACGCCTGCCGTGTACCGAGGCCTGAGCGTCGAGGACCACCTGGCGATGGCGCGGAGCCTGCATTCGGGCTTCGACTCGGACTACGCGAGGCGCCGGCTCGACCAGCTCGGCATCCCGCTCGATCAGAGGGCCGACACACTCTCCGGCGGGCAGGCGGCCCAGCTCGGGCTGGCAGTGGCGCTCGGAACGCGGGCCAAGGTGCTGCTGCTCGACGAGCCGCTCGCCAACCTCGATCCACTCGCTCGTCGCGAGTTCATCCAGGTCCTTCTGGACGCGGTCAAGGCGGAGGGTTCGACGGCGCTGCTGTCGTCGCACATCGTCACCGACGTCGAAGACGCTTGCGATCGGCTGGTCATCCTGGGCGGCGGCAAGGTCAGGCTCGACTGCCCGCTCGAGGAAGCCCGACAGACTCATCGACTCACCGAGGCCGACTCGCCGCCTCCGGGCGGGACTGCCGTGGGCTCGTTCCTGGGCAGGAACGGGAAGACCATCATGACATTGTGGCGGCTCGCGCCGGGCGCCGGTCCGGGCGGCGACCAGGGCACCGGCCAGGGCGAGACGTCGGAGGCGGCCAGCCTGGAGGATGTCGTGCTCGGATACCTCGCCGCCGGGCGGAGCATCGGCCTGCAGCTCAACTGAGGGGGATGACCATGCTTTCCCGAATCAGGCTGACCTTCAAACAGCACCGCTTCGAGACCCTGGCGGTCACGATCGTCTGCGTCGGGTTGACGGCGGCAGCCCTCATCGAGGCCTTTCGGCTCAACTCCCTCAACGTGCCGCTGTCGTGCCTGCAAAGCTATCAAGGCTCGTTCGTAGATCCGTCGCAGGGGCCGATTACCGCGGCCCAGGCGCACTGCAACGAACTCGCCAAGTCGTTCTCCGATATGAAGGGCAGCCTGGACATGAACCTTGTCCAGCTCCTGCTTCTGCTCGTGCCGCTGCTCACCGGGATCGTTGTGGGGGCGCCACTGGTGGCCAGGGAGATAGAACAGGGAACGGCGCCACTCTCCTGGGCCCTCTCGGGCTCTCGGCGGCGCTGGCTTCTGGGCAAGGTTCTGGCAGGGGTCCTGCTGCTCGCGTCGCTGATGCTCGCGGTGGGTCTGGCCGCCAACGTGCTGGAGGGCGCCCTGAACCCCGGTCTGAACCCCTACAACTCATTCTCGAACTACCTGGGCCGCGGCGTCATCGATGTCTTCTGGGCACTGGCCGCGTTCGCCGGAACCTTTGCCCTGGGCACCCTTTTCGGTCGGACCATGCCCGCAGTGGTAATCGCGCTCGTTGTCTGTTTCTTCGTGAGGGGTGTCTGGGACGCCGGCATGACCCACTACGTCCTGAGGCCGTTCGCCATTGAGCAGGTCCTGCCGGACCAGCCGCAGCAAGGCTATGTGGCCTACGGGCCGGGAAGCGGCTTCGCCGACATGTTCGTCTACAGCAAGTCGTACATCGACGGCAAGGAGGCCACCGACGCTCAGGTCAATGACTGGTACCAGCAGAACATGGTGTGCGTGCCGACGCCGACGCAGAGTGCTTCGGCTTCTCCTGCCGACTCCAGCTCACCGAGCGCCTCGAGTTCACCAGGTCCGCAGGCCACGCCTGGCAATCCGAATATGGGCGTGGCGTGTCAGACACCGACCATCGATCCGAGCCACTTCCCCCAGCAGATCCAGTACGTCCTGCCGGGGTCGTGGTACTGGCAGACCGTCGCCATGGAGTCGGGCGTCCTGCTGTTGGGATCGTTGTTCTGTGGCGCAATCGCCTTTGTCTGGGTGGACCGGCGGCGACCCTACTGAGACCGGCCCGTCATGGTGTCGTGTCCCTCGCACACCGGCCGGCCATCGATCCACGTCAACCGCAGGAAAGCAGCCCGTAGGTCACCTTGGCTTCGAGAACCTGCAGAGCGGCGGTGTCGACCTGAGCCGCGAAAAGGGTGTCGGACCGGGCCCGAGCCAGGACCGCAGCGTCCATTTCGGAAGCCGGACTGACGCTCCCGACGAGGATCAAGTCCCCGCCCGCCGCGATAAACCCGGTAGCTCGAGCGCCCGGCGCGAGAGAGGAGACTGCAGCCGTGGCTCCGAGATCGTCTGATGCCACCACGCCCTTGAAGCCGAGCTGGCTACGCAGCAGGATCCCGATGATGGTCGGCGAGAAGACCGCCTGGTGATCGGGATCGATGGCTGTGTAGGTCGCGAGTGAAACCATCACCAGCGGCGCCCCGGCCTTGATGCCGGTCTGGAAGGCGTCCAGATATGGGTCGCCGGACGTGGTGGTGGAGTCGACCACGCCGGCGGTCGTGTCGGTGTTTCCGACCACTCGCCCCAAGCCTGGGAAGTGCTTGAGCGTGGTGGCTACGCCGGCCTGGGCCATGCCCTCCACCACCGCTGCGCCGTGGCTGCCAACGGTCGTTGGATCATGGCCGAACTCGCGCTGCAACGCCCCGATCGGCTGGTTGATCGCCTCCGACCCGGGCGGCACCACATCCATGACCGGCCCGAGGTCGAGATTGACGCCAGCGGCCAGGAGCTCTCGGGCCCAGGTGGTGGCGTCTGTCTGGAGGGTCGCGGTCGGCATCTGGCCCTGAACCAGGGCGGATGGGATCGTGGCGAATCCAGGGCCGCTCAGGCGCTGGACCCACCCACCCTCCTGATCGGTGGCGACGAAGAACCCGACGCGGTCCGTATTCGAGTCGGTCGCGAGCGCGTCGATGGCACTCGTCAGGGTTCGAACGCTGTCGACTCCCCCCGTCCGCGAGTTGACCAGATAGGTGGACCCAATGTGGTCGGTCTCGATGGCGGATATCTCCGCAGCCGACAGGTTGTTGCCTTCGATTCCGAGCACGAACAGCTGCCCAACGCGCTGTTCTTCGGTCATGTCGGCCAAAGTTCGCGCAGCGCAAGTAGCCGATCTCTCGGGAGTCGGACTGGAGCCCACCGTCGCGCCTGACCAGGTGGCCGTGGGCACCGAGTCGGATTGGCCCGGGTTGGCGCTCGGGCCGGACGAGAACGAAGGCGTCGTCGCGCACGACGCGGCCACGATCGCCGCGAGACACAGCGCAAGAGATCGCAACGCAACCCGTGTCGGCAGCCGTGATCGAGTCATTGGCAAAGGTTAGGCGATCCCGGCTCCAGCCTCCCCGGTCGGCTCGGAGCCGAGCATCGACCAACACCATCACTCGGCCATGCGCTCCACGGCGGCCTACACGCCTGGAATTGCCGTACCATCGTGGCCCGGAGGGTATGAGTTGCTCAAGACTCCATTTGCTGCCGCGCTGCTGTCCTTCCTGTTCCCGGGCCTTGGGCAGGCATCGGCCGGGAATCGGGTTCGTGCCGCGATCGTGGCGATCCCGACGCTGGCGATCCTGAGCGTATTCGCACTGCTCCTGATCTTCGACCGTAACTCGCTGTTCGGTCTGGCGCTGGACCAGGAGTGGCTGACGAGCCTGCTGATCCTCGATCTGATGCTGTTCGTCTACCACCTGTGGGCCGTCCTCGACGCATACGTTCTGGCCGGCAAAGCGCGACGCGACATGCTCGGGCTGGGCGCCTTCCCGAGCATATGGGCCACCGTCTTCAGCGTCGGCGTCCTTGTGGCGGCCACAATCGGGGTCCACGCGGCCGTGGCCGAAGTCGACCTGGGCTGGCAGCATGCTCTCGACTGCCGGACGGCAGCGACACCCTGCTGGTTCGACATCTCCTACCCGCAGTGCGGCAGCCCATTCCCCACCGACGCCGAGTACGGGATCGTGGGCGTGAACAAAGGGATCGTCTTCAGCGCCAACCCATGCCTGAGTGCGGGCGATGGTCCGCCCGAGCTCACGTGGGCGGGCGGAGTGAAGGCGCAGTTCTACGCCAACACCGGCAACCCCGGACCCATTCTCTCCTCCCGCTGGCCCAACAACCAAACCTCCCCGCGCCAATGCAACACATTAGAGGTGCCGGAATCAGATACCGCCGATTGCGCCTATGACTACGGCTGGAACGCGGCGGCCGACTCCTACAAGACGGCGGTCGGGGCCTACGTCTCCCTGGGCCTGGCCCCTCAGGGCGCAACCAGCACGCCATCCCCGAACGTGTGGTGGCTCGACGTCGAGATCATCAACAGCTGGCAGACCGACACCACCCTCAACGTGGCGGCTCTCGAGGGCGCGGTCGCGTATCTTCAATCAGTAAGTACGGCCGGCATCGGTTTCTACTCGACTCAATACCAGTGGAACCAGATCACCGGCGGCACGTCTGAGTTCTCGGCTTATCCGAGCTGGTTGGCCGGTGCCAACTCCGCCGGGCAGGCGGTATCCAGCTGCGGCGCCAAAGGATTCACCGGCGGCCGTGTCGCACTGGTCCAGTATCCCTCCGGCGGTTTCGATGCGGACTATCTCTGCCAGGGCAACGGCGGGTAGGTAGAGCACAGCGGCGGCTTCTCAGTGCATCCGTCGCGGCTACACCGTGAGTTCACATTTCCAGGCGAGCCTAGCGCCGATGCGGCAGCCGAAGAGCTTGGAGTGCACCATGGATGTGGAGATACTCGCGAGGTGTAGGTACCTCTCGCTCACGACTTTCCGGCGGGACGGCACGCCCGTAGCCACGCCGGTATGGGTGGCGCGGCAGGGGGACGAACTCGTCGTCTACGCAGCGCCATCGTCGGGCAAGGTGAAGCGACTACGGAACAACAACCGCGTCCTGCTCGCCCCGTGCGATATGCGGGGTCGCGTGACTGGCGATGTCGTCGCGGGCACGGCCCGCTTGCAGGATGACGCAGAGACTGCGGTCACGATCTCCCTGCTCCGGCGGCGATATGGTCCACAGGCTCGACTCCTGTTTTGGTGGAACGCTCGACACGCCGGGGACGGCTGGGTGGGTCGCCAGGTCGGGATCGCCATTCGCCTGGATGGCTCGTAGAGCGGGTAGTCCGAGGTTGCTCTCGTCGTGCCGTTCTTGAGATCGTTTGAACCTTCACACCCTCCATTCCGTCGATATGGTGCATTGGGCGAGAACGTAGTCGAGGGAGTGGCCCGTTGGTTGGGGAAGGAGCGGTTGGGGTGGCCTTGACGCTGCCGGCTGGGGAGGGCGCCGTCGTGGACGAAGTTGACCACGCCACTTGGGGCAGATGCCACCTTGACTGGCGACGGCAACCACATGATCGGCTGTCAAGTCGACTCGGGCCGACTGGCGTGCTGGTCGTCGATCGACGGCCAGACCTGGACCCCTCCTACGTTTGGCGAGGATGCGGCGACGCTTGCGGACTGGACGGCGCCGGGAGCGAACCCTCGGGCGTTCCCCGTAGGGGACGGC
Organism: Chloroflexota bacterium; assembly: GCA_003157875.1. Taxonomy (GTDB): domain Bacteria; phylum Chloroflexota; class Limnocylindria; order Limnocylindrales; family CSP1-4; genus Fen-1039. The sequence goes on along the minus strand of PMKV01000134.1, from coordinate 64,461 downwards.
GTGCTCATCGTTGCGACCGACGGCGCCTGGTACGCGCCGGCGGTCGTCCAGGGGTAGCGGAGACTCGGAACGGCATCCCATCAGTTGACGGGGGCACACTCCCGAAGGCGTCCAGCCGATCCTAGGGCCAGCCGGTTGGTGGCCCCGCAGCGGGTGGCTGCGGGGGCATGGGACGCCAGGCTTGTCCGTCCCACCACCACCTTCCGTCCGGCGAAAGCGCCGGGGTCGGGATGTAGGTCGAGCCGGGGCGGGGCAAGGTCAGGGCGAGCGCCAGGGCCGCGATCCAGCCGATGACCGTCCAGCCGGCCAGGAGGTCGATCAATGCTGCGCGCCGCCAGCGCTCGGGACGTCGGACCAGGATCACGATGAGGGGCAAGACATAGAGCAGGAGCAGGCCCAGAGATACCAGGACGATCGCCGCAACCCCGGGGTCGCTGGCTTCCGTCTGCCACCACCGCAGAGAGGGGTCGCTCGTGTCAAAAGCGACAGGTGCGCTCGGAGTCTGCCCGTCGAGCACGCTCGTCATCTGACCCGGGCCCACGGACACGACCCCTTGGTGACCCAGGTCTGATACCTCGATCTTGCCGGAGAACACGTAGAACGTCGTGGTCGTCGCGCTGACCCTGACGTCGAAATCGGTCCCCTCGACCAGGGCTCCGGCGTGAGGAGTCGTAACGGTGCGGCAACGGATGCCAATCCAGCTGCCCAGCGTCGCTTCCGGCGGATAGGGTTCGGTCCAGGCCGGGCAATGGAAGACGGCGAGGTCCTCGGAGAAGTGGATCTCACCGAGCTCGACGTCGAAGTTGTAGGGGGGATGCAGAGTCGCTTTGCCGCCACTGGCAACGTCGACGTGGCCACCCTGCGGGAGGTCGATGTCACCCGGCCCGTCGATCTCCTGTGGGCTCGGGTTCGCGTCGGGAGGGCAGGTAGGACCGGCCTGCCCGACGCACAGCGTCTGCTCGGGCAGCGGCTGACTCGTCTCCGGGCCCGCGTTGGTCGGGCCGCTGAGCGGCGCGACGGTGACCCGGTAGGTGTCCGAGTAATGGATGCTCAGGCATTCGGTCGGCAGGCCCTTGTCCTGGTAGCTGCATTTCGCGCCCGTGGCGGCATTCTCGCCGGCGATGATGACCTGGAAGTAGTACGTCCCGGGTGCGAGCGCAACGTTCGTGGTCGTGCTGTCGGCTTCGTCCGGAACGTCCTGGCCCTGGCAGTGCTGTCCATAGAGCCACGTCGTGTCCGGCCCCCGGCCTGTGGGCTGGCCGTGTTGTTCGCCGCCCCAGCAGTCCACCAGCGGCCAGCCGTAGTGGCCATTCCAGTTGGTGTCCGGGGCCGCGACGCTGCCGTCGCCGCCGCTCCACCAGACATCGAGCGAGGCCTGCCACTCTTCCTTTTGCCAGGTCACGACAGCCCTGTTGTTGGCATCGAGCGTGAGGCTGACGATGGTGGGGCGCGAGTCCGCCAGAACCGGCCCTGCGCCCCCGACGGTCAGCAAGCCGACCAGGACGAGCAGAGGGGCCAGCAGCGGCATGCGCTTGCGGATCGGCACGGCAGACCGGCTCCCTTGAAAACCCACGTTACGGAAGAACTCAGACGAGTGTCGGCGAGCCCAGGAGCTTGTCAACAACCCGATCGTGCTAACGAGCAGGACGCCTGTTGGGGCAGCAAGGTCGCGAGTGCTCTGCTGTGCCTCCGCACCCGGCTCTGGACTCGTCGCGTGCGCCGTTGTCTCCCCAACACTCGACCGGCCCGGGCTACTCCGACGTAGACTGGGTGTGGGTCTACGCGTACGTGCCGCGGCGGTAGGGATTGTGCCGCGGAAGGCCGACGAGCGGGACACGAGACCTGGCCACCGACTTGCCGGCGAGATCCGCCGTCCCACGGGCTGGTGAGGGAGAGGAGTGAAATGGGCCTGAGCCAGATCCGGCGCGCACTCGGGGGCCTGATAGCCGTCGTCTTTGTGGCCGGCTGCACCGCCGCGTTGCCCACCGGGACGCCCGGTGCGACGTCCAGTCGAACAGCCACGGTCGGTCCGGCGACCACGCCCTGCCCGACGCAACAGGCGATCCCGTCCGAGTCGCCGCCGACCGCCGGCGCGTGCGCGGTGCTTCCGGGCGGCACCTTCGGACCGCTCACCTTCGACGACGAGTTCAACGGCGCGGAGCTCGACACGAGCCGGTGGCACGTTGATGCCGCACAGGACATGGGGCCCGACCAGCCCTGGCGCCGGAACTACAAGAACGAAAACGTCTACCTCAAAGACGGCGCTCTTGTGATCCGCGCCGCCAAGGAGAACCCTGGCTACTCGACGGCGGCGATTGTCACGGGCAAGAAGGGCCAGCCCAATCCCTTCGAGCAGGCCTTCGGGCGGTACGAGACCCGCATGCGCCTCCCGACGCAGCCGGGCCATGGGGGCGCCTTCTGGCTCTGGAACGAGAGCGAGACCAACGTCGACGGTTCCGGCCGTGACGGCACCGAGATCGACATATTCGAGAGGATCTGGCTGGACGACACGGCGGATCACGCTCTGCACTGGGACGGCTACGACGCCGACCAGCAGAGCGCAGTGCAGATGGTCAAAGGCATGGGGCTAACCGACGGCGGCTGGCACACCATCCGGCTCGACTGGTATCCCGACCGGTACGTCTTCTTCATCGACGGCAAGGAGACGTGGCATACGAGCGCAGGCGGCGTCGACCAAACGCCCAACTTCGTCATCCTGTCAGACGAGATCTGCAACTGGGGGACGGCGCCGATCGATCAGGCGACCCTGCCTGACTACACCTACTACGACTACGTTCGGGTCTGGGCCTACGTGCCGCCACAGCAATGAGGAGGATCTCCGTGAATCGTGTTCGCCGCCTGGCGCTCATGCTCATCGTCGCGCTGATGGTTTCGGCCACGGCCTCCTGCGGCGCGTCGGGGTCGACGCCGTCGAGCGCACCAACGAAACCCTCGCCGGGCCTCGGTGCGTCTCCTTCGCCGGACGCCGGCGCCAGCCCGCAGAAAGCACCCAACTACGTCGTGCGGGGCAACCTGATGCGGAGTCGCGACAAGTTCGTCACCCAGAAGACCGGCCGAGTCGCCTTCCTGGGCGGATCCGTGACGAACACGACCTGGCGCGACAAGGTCCAGGAATACCTGACGCAGCAGTTCCCCGACACCACCTTCGACTTCATCAATGCCGGCATGAACGGCACTCCCGCCGAGTTGGGTGCCTTCAGGCTCGAGGAGGACGTCTTCTCCAAAGGCCCGGTTGACCTGCTGTTCCTGGAGTTCGCGGTCAACGGCGGGAGCGCCGAGGCCATGGAGGGGATCGTTCGGCACGCCAGGGCTCTGAGCCCCGACATCGACATCGTCCAGATGCACATCGCCGCCAGCTGGTTCGGCGACGGGCTGGACAAGGGAGTGCTGCCGGACACCGTCGTCGTTCATGAGCAGGTCGCCGCGCACTACGGCAACTGCTCGCTCCACCTCTACAAGGAGATCTACGATCGGGTGAAAGCGGGGGAGTTCACCTGGAATCAGTTCTCCGACGACGGCGTTCATCCGAATGAGTTCGGCAGCACCATTTACGCCCAGTTCATCACCGGCTTCCTGGGGATGATGTGGAGCCAGAAGGATCAGAAGGCGGTGCCCTATTCGATGCCGGCGCCCATGACGGTGGCTCCGTGGGAGCACGCCTCGCTCGTCTCCTACGACAAGGCCACGGCCACGAACGGCTTCGCGGCCGTCGATGACTTCATGCCAGCGCAGAACAACGGAAACCTGAAGAAGCCGATCAGCTTCGTCGCTTCGTCCACTCCGGGCTCCACCATCTCATTCTCGTTCCAGGGCACGATCGTCGGGCTGTATACGGCCGTGGCCGGGGACTCGGCGATCGTGGACTACCAGATCGACGGCGCGGCCTGGGCCGAGCTGGACACCTCGCACGACAGCTGGTCCCCGAGCGACTGGTGGCGCATGGCCGGCTTCGTCATCACCACCTCGCTCGCCGATGGCCCGCATACGATCACCTTCAGGACGAAGGCGGGCTCGGGCAAGACGTTCCGCGTCTACCGCCTTATGGTCGGATGAGGTGGTACCGGGGCTAGCGAGCCTGGGGGACGTCTGCGCCGAGAAAGGCTTCCAGCTGGACGACTGCCCCTTGCAGCGCATCGTTGGCGCGACTCCACGCCCGCCAGTTCGCACAAGTTCGCTCGGACCAGCCGAAGAGCGCCCCGGGGGCCCGGTCAAACGCCAGGAGAAAGGCGCGCGATTCGGAGTTTCGAGTCGCGACAACCCGAGCGGTGAGACGCTGGAACTCGACGACATCCATGAAACCTCCCGCGGCGGCTTGGACCGCCTGCGGACTGACTGTACTCCAGGCCGCCCGGACGGACACCATGACCACATCGAAGTCGTCAACGACGTTCGAGTCGACCCGCCCAGCGATCCGGCCGCGCGGCTTCAGGACTTGTTCAGGCGGCCGGAGTGGCATTGAGGCTCCAGAAGGAGCCGACACATGAGCGACGACGCCGGCATCCACGATCCCATCCAGCCGGGCCACGGCGAGCTGCGGGTTGGTCATGTCCCGGACACGACTGCGAGGGGTGGGGTTCGGCTGAGCCGCCGAGCCTTCCTCCGCGGTGCGGTTGCCGGCGGCGTCGCCATCGGCGTTGCCTCGCTGGGATACTGGGGCGTCGAGTCCAGGTCCGTGCCCGCTTCGGCGGCACAGGCCGCGCCGAAGCCTTCGACTCCGCCTGGCTCGCAGGGCTACCGCTCGCGCCCGGATCTCTGGAGCCCGCTCATCTCGGTGACCCAGCCCGGACTCAACGCCACGGCCGGCGGGGTCATGCTCACACCCGCCACCGGACCCGGACCAATCGTCGTCGACAACACCGGCTCGCCCGTCTGGATCCACCCCACGGCGGGCAAGCGAGCGCTGAACCTGCGCGTCGGGACGTACCGGGAGGCTCCGGTTCTGACGTGGTGGGAGGGCACGGTCGCCCTCGGCACCGGCCAGGGCGAGTACCCGATGATCGACGAGACCTACACGGAGGTCGGTCGCGTCCGGGCCGCCAACGGTCTGCAGGGCGATCTCCACGAGTTCATCACGACGCCCGAGGGCACCGCGCTCTTCACCGTGTATGCGCCGCGAGCCGTTCCGGGGGCGACTCCGGTGGCTTCTCCGGGGGCGTCGCCGGCGACCCCGCAGCTGCTCGAGTCGATCGTTCAGGAGGTCGACATCGCGTCGGGCAAGCTTCTCTTCGAATGGCGCAGCGCGGACCACGTCAGCCCGACCGAGTCGTATGCCGCGCCGCCGTCAGGTCAGCCATTCGACTACTTCCACATCAACTCGATCGACGTCGATTCGGACGGCAACCTGCTCATCTCGGCGCGCCACACCTGGGCCGTCTACAAGATCGACAGGCACACCGGCGCCGTGATCTGGCGGCTGGGCGGGAAGCAGAGCGACTTCACGATGGGCCTGGGCGCGCAGTTCTCATGGCAGCACGACGCCCGGCGACAGCCCGACGGCACGATCTCGCTCTTCGACGACGGCAGCAACGGCTCGAAACCCCCGACCGAAAACGAATCGCGCGGCGTGGTCCTCGAGGTCGATGAAACGGCCCGTACCGCGACGCTGCGTCGTGAGTACATCCATACCGGCCCCCTCTCGGCGGGCAGCCAGGGCAGCATGCAGCCGCTCCCAAACGGAAACGTAGTTGTCGGGTGGGGCGATCAGCCGTACTTCACGGAGTTCACCGCCGACGGGACAACGGTTCTGGACGCGCGCCTGCCCGATGCCTCGTTCTCCTATCGTGCCCTTCGATTCCCCTGGCACGGCCGGCCGGCCGAACTGCCCGCCGTTGCCGTCCAGCAAGGCGACGCCGACACGACGGTCTACGCCAGCTGGAACGGGGCGACGGAGGTGGCGACGTGGGTCGTCCTGGGGGGAGATTCTCCCGACGCCCTGATGGCGCTCGGGTCGCGACCTCGCATGGGCTTCGAGACCGCCATCGTCGTCCTGGGGCGGCCGCGGCTGGTGGCCGTCCGGGCGATCGACGGCTCCGGCGCAGTCCTCGCCCAGTCGCCGCTCGTCAGCGCGTAGTTGGGCGCGCGGCGGCGCGTTCCGGCGAGTGGCTATAGTTGCGGCGACGTTGGTGGAGCGGCCGGCGTCATCCACTGAGCTTCACTCGAAGGAGTCGCCGTGTGCGGGATTGCCGGTGTCCTGGGCCTGACCGGTGAGCGCCCCGATCCCGCCCTCGTCCGCCGGATGCTGGAGCGGCTGATCCACCGCGGCCCCGACGACGAGGGAATCGCGGCTCTGGAGGGGGCCGTGCTCGGAATGCGGCGGCTCAGCATCATCGATCCCACGCCCGCCGGTCATCAGCCGATGGTCTCGCCCGACGGCCGATACACCATCGTCTACAACGGCGAGATATACAACTTCCTCGAGCTGGCCGACGAGCTGACTTCAGTCGGGCATACCTTCACGACCGCCTCGGACACGGAGGTCCTGCTCGCGGCATACGCCGCCTGGGGCGAGGATTGCGTGCAACGTCTGAACGGCATCTGGGCCTTCGCCATCTGGGACGCCCATGAGCGAACGCTCTTCCTGTCTCGCGACCGCTTCGGCGTGAAGCCGCTGTTCCTGGCGGAAGGATCTGGCAGCCTGGCCTTCGCATCCGAGATCAAGGCCCTGCTCACCTTGCCCTGGACCTCGGGGGACCCGAATTCCGAGGTCGTCGGGAGGTACCTGTTCGACGCCACGATCGCCCGCGGGAAGGACACCTTCTTTCGGGACATCGAATGCTTCCCCGCGGCCCATTCGCTCACGATCTCGCCAGGCGGGCGCCGCTGGCACTGCTACTGGCCGGCTCCTCGGCTCAACACGGACCTGTCGTTTGGGCGCCGGCCGGGCGACGACGATCGGATCGCGGAGTTCAAGTCACTCCTGATCGATGCCGTCGCCCTGCAGCTCCGGTCGGACGTGGCCATCGGCTCCTGCCTGTCCGGCGGTCTCGACAGCTCATCGATCGTGAGCGTTGCCGCCCTGCTTCGTTCGAACAGCCTGTTCGATGCGGGACGGAGCCACCGCGAGCGCGAGGCCACGCCGCAGATGGCATTCTTCGCCGAATTCAGGGAGGCCGGCATCGACGAGCGCCCCTACGTCGACGCCGTCGTCGCCGCAACCGGCGTGGACCTTCACACGACTACCCCCGACTCCGCCCTGTTCCTCGAATCGCTGCCGGGAATCCTGCACGCGCAGGACGAACCTTTCGGCTCGACCAGCATCGTTGCCCAATACCACGTCATGCGGATTGCGCACGAGGCCGGAGTGAAGGTGCTCCTCGATGGGCAGGGTGCCGACGAGCTTCTGGGCGGATACGGGAAGTACCACGCCCTGCGTCTCGCGGGAGCCCTGCGCAATCCCCGGACGGCCTTCCGGGCGGGTCGGGTGATAGCGGCGGAGCGCGGACCCTACAGGGCCCCGCTCGGTTTCGCGGTCCTCGGAACGCACCCCATCCCGGCCCGATTGAACCGGCGCCGCATGCCGTCGCAGTGGATCGGCCGGGCCGCGGCGAACCTTCGGGCGGTGGAGCAGCCGCCATCCCAGCCGGGCACGCTGCTGGCGAAGAACCTGTGGTTCGACACGGCCGCGAGCCTTCAGGACCTGCTGCGGTACGAGGACCGCAACAGCATGGCCTTCAGCATCGAGGCCCGCGTACCGTTCCTCGATCATCGTCTGGCGGAGGCCAGTCTGCTGCTGCCGGACCGGCTGAAGATCACGGGCCGGCGTCAGCACAAGATGGCGCTGCGGGAGGCCATGCGAGGGATCGTGCCGGACAAGGTGCTGGGCCGGCAGGACAAGGTAGCTTTCCAGCCGCCCGAGGGGCGTTGGCTGCGAGAGTGCGAACCGGCCTGGCGCAGGCTGGCGAAGGCGTCGCGGGCCGAGGCGGCGGACCTGCTGGGCCCCGGGACGATTCTCCAGGCCGTCGACGCGTTCAACGCCGGTCGCATCCCCAGCAGCATGCTGTGGCGAGTCCTCAATCTCGAGATGTGGTTGCGAGGAGTGGCGGGGGAAGAGCCCCTGCCCTGACCGCTCTCCACGGCCGCGTGCCCAGCCCGCCGCGGCCCGTTGTACGCTTTCGGTGCCGCCGCATTGAGGTTCACCGATAGATGCCCGAGAAGCCGCCCCTGGACATTCCGCCGTTCGTAGCCTCGCCCGATCGCTACGACGGCATGTCGTATCGCCGGTCCGGACGCAGCGGGCTCAAGCTGCCGGCCCTGTCGCTCGGCTTCTGGCATAACTTCGGCGACGCCGCGCCGGCAGAAACCCAGAGGGCCATCGTCCGCCGCGCCTTCGACCTGGGGATCACTCATCTCGACCTGGCCAACAACTACGGCCCGCCCTACGGCTCGGCCGAGACGAATGCCGGCCGGATCCTTCGCGAGGACTTCAGGCCTTACCGCGATGAGCTGGTCATCTCGACCAAGGCCGGCTACGACATGTGGTCCGGACCCTACGGCGACTTCGGCTCGCGCAAATACCTGCTCGCAAGTCTCGACCAGAGCCTGAAGCGGCTCGGCCTCGACTACGTCGATATCTTCTACTCCCACCGCCTCGACGCCGAGACGCCGCTCGAGGAGACGATGGGGGCGCTCGACACGGCCGTCCGGCAGGGCAAGGCGCTCTACGCCGGCGTCTCGAACTACCCGCCCGCGGAGACTCGCAAAGCCGTGGCGATCCTACGAAGCCTGGGCACGCCGTTGCTCATCCACCAGGTCAAGTACTCGATGCTCGTTCGAGGGATCGAGGACGGGTTGCTCGACACGGTTGGCCAGGAGGGAATCGGCCTGATCGCCTTCTCGCCGCTGGCGCAGGGCCAGCTCACCAATCGTTATCTCGACGGCGTGCCGGCCGGCTCGCGCGCGACCCACTCGCGGTTCTTGACCGTGGATGCCGTGCAGCAGAACCTGCCGCGCATCCGCGCCCTCGACGCCATCGCCAAACGCCGCGGCCAGACGCTCGCCCAGATGGCCCTGGCCTGGGTCCTGCGCGATCAGCGGGTCACCTCGGCCATCATCGGGGCCAGTTCCGTGGCCCAGCTGGAGGACAACGTCCGGGCCCTGGACAAGCCCGATTTCGACCCGACCGAGCTGGCCGAGATCGACGGCGCCCTGGCCGGCAGCTAACCTCCCGACCCGCGGCAGCCTCGAATCTGGAATGGCGTGTATGCTTAGCGCCTTCGTGAACGAATGGACGCTACGGTCGGCGTCCCGGTAACTCACCGCCCGATCTCGATCCACTCCCTCGCCCTGACCGGCCCCGCTGAATGAATACGCGGGTGGGCCCGCCAGGAGCTATTGCTCTCATGTCTTTCGTACAGCGCGGCTTTGTCGCCGAGCGCCCTTCTTCGCCTGCCCAACCCGTGCCGACGTCCGTCCAAAGCGCGCCGGCGACCGTCCCTTCGAGTGCGCCGCTCGCCTTCGACCAGCTCGGCCTCACCCCCGAGCTTCTCCGCACCGTGGCCGAACAGGGCTACACCGAGCCCACGCCGGTTCAGGCCCAGTCGATCCCGATCGTGCTTGCCGGCCGCGACCTCCTGGCCGGCGCCCAGACTGGAACCGGCAAGACGGCCGCTTTCGTGCTGCCGATCCTCCAGCTCCTCAATGCCAACCGACCGCCGGTTCGCTATCTGCCCGGCGGCAAGGTAAGGCGTGGTGTCACCGGTCTGCCGATCCGCTGCCTCGTTCTGACGCCGACTCGCGAGCTGGCCCTCCAGGTCGAGGAGAGCGTCCGAACCTACGGCGCCGGACGCCCCGTCGCCTCGACGACTATCTACGGCGGCGTCGGCTTCCAGCCCCAGGTCCGGGCTCTGCGCAACGGTCCGGAGATCGTCGTCGCCACTCCCGGCCGGCTGCTCGACCACGCCGGCCAGGGCACGATCGACCTGTCGTCGGTCGAGATCCTGGTCCTCGACGAAGCCGACCGAATGCTCGACATGGGCTTCATCCGCGACATCCGTCGCATCCTGGAGCTGATCCCCGAGCGCCGCCAGAACCTGCTCTTCTCGGCGACCTTCTCCGACGAGATCCGCGATCTCGCCGACGGCTTCCTCCACGACCCGGCCCACGTTCAGATCGCGCGCCGGAACGCCCCGATCGAGCTGGTCCGCCAGGTCGTCTATCCCGTCGACCGCGAGCGCAAACGCGAGCTGCTGAGCCATCTGATCCGCGAGGGCCGGATCGACCGCGCCCTCGTCTTCACCAGAACCAAGCACGGCGCCAACCGCCTGGCCGAGCAGCTCGGTCAGGACGGCATCCTCGCCGCCGCGATCCACGGCAACAAGAGCCAGGGCCAGCGAGTCCGCGCCCTCGACGACTTCAAGGCCGGACGCGTCGCCATCCTGGTTGCCACCGAGATCGCCGCCCGCGGCCTCGACATCGACGGTCTGCCTCATGTAGTGAACTTCGAGCTGCCGATGGTGGCCCAGGACTACGTCCATCGCATCGGTCGAACGGGCCGAGCGGGAATGGAAGGCGACGCCGTTTCGCTCGTCTGCATCGACGAGACGACGCTCCTCGACGACATCCAGTCGCTCCTCCGCCAGCCGATCCGACGCGAGATCGTGTCCGGCTTCGAGGTCAATCGCTCGATCCCGCGCGAGCCGATCCGTCAGCGGAGCAACGGCGTCTCTCGACCCAGCGATGGCCGGCGTCCGCCGGCTCGACGCCAGGCCGAGCCCCGACGACCGATCGAGAGCCGGCCTGCGCCCGCCGGACGGCCCGCGTCCGAGAGCCGTCGCCCGATCGAGAATCGGCCGCCCGCGGGCGATCGACGCCCGCTCGAAAGCCGACCGCCCGCGTCGGGCCGGCGCCCAACCGGCTTCGGCCCGGCCGCGACGCCCCCGGCCGCAGCCGGCGGTTACCGCCAGGCCGCGATCCAGGGCTTCAACCAATCAATGCCCGTCGAACCGCGCCGCGCCCCGATGGGCGCCTTCCGCCGACCCGTGCCGAGCGACTTCAGCCAGTCCGGCTCGGCGCCTCGGGCGTCGGCGCCGCCCCGCGCGTCGGCGCCGAGCGGAACCTCCATCGGCTACGCTCCGGCCCACCGCGCCGGAGGCAACCCCGCGTCGCCGTCCCGCCACGGCTCGCAGTTCCGCCCGGCGCAGGGGTCCGGCAACCGACCCGCGGCCGCCCGCCCGTCCGGCGGCGCCTACCGTCCCGACGATCGCCGCGACCACGCCTCCCTGCCCGGCGAGCGAATCTCCCGATCCGGCGGCCGCCAGGGCTGACGCCCGCGGTCGGGGCGAGAGGACTTGAGCATCCAAGTCCCACGCCGCTGACCGTGGTCGCCGTCTCTATGGCGGAGGTGCTCTGAGTGAACGGCATAACTGCGATAAGCGGTATCGCCTCAGCCGGCAGCCGGGCGGGTACGGACGATCTTGCCCAATGCTCACCAGGATCACATTGGGCAAGGAGAACGGCGTCGTCTCGGCTCGCCGGGCGCGCCAGCGTTACTCGAATGGCTCCTCGGGAGCGTGGCCACCCCGGCTGGAAGGGCCCTCGCGGGTGTCGCCGCCTCCCCGGCGAGGAACGCCTTGCTCAATGGCTCTCTGGTGAGAATTCGGCAAGAATGAGGTGGGGGCGGCCCTCGGCGGGATAGAGGGGACGGCCGAATCGCCCGATCCGGCGGCCACCCCCGCTGATCAGAAACTCGCGGCCGTAATTCAGGCAATCGAAAGGTAGCCTGGAGCAGATTGCCTCAAACACCAAGCGGCGAGGTCCGTCGCAAGCGGCCCGAGCCAGGTAATGAGGCAATCCGATGGCACTGCTCCACGCTCACCGCGGCCCCATCTCCGGCCTTACCCACATCCACGTTCTTCGCGAGAGCGCAGCGGTTCGAGCCGGCCGAATGGCCGACGCGCAGCCGGTCCCGGCGCCTGATCCGGGCCGGGCGTTCACGGCCGAGCTTCCGCCCGACGGCCGGCTCGGGGCCGATCGTCGCCCGGCGATGAGCCGCGGGCAAGAACCGGCTGATACCCTCTAGTCGAAGCCTCGCTGAGTGGGAGGCGATCCCCTCGCGAGGCGTCCGTTGCCCGACAACCTGGACCCAGACCGGCTGCTCGAAGACCTCAACCCCTCGCAGCGAGAGGCCGTCACCGCAACCTCGGGTCCGCTGGCGATCGTCGCCGGGGCGGGCTCTGGCAAGACGCGGGTCATCAGCCGGCGGGCGGCGTACGCGATCGAAACGGCCACGGTCGCCACGGACCAGATCCTGCTCGTGACCTTCACCGACAAGGCGGCCGGCGAGATGGTCGAGCGGATGGCGGTGCTGGGTCATCGCGGCGTCATGGCCCGCACGTTCCACGCCGCGGCGCTGGCGCAGTTGCGCCACTTCTGGCCGAGCCGCCACGGCGGCGAGCCGCTGCCGTCGATCCTCGACTCGAAGCTGCGCCTGCTCGTGCCGCTCGTCGGCCGGTTGCCCGGCGGATACCGATTCACGCCGTCCAAGGACGTCGCCGACACGATCGAATGGGCCAAGGTCCGCCGCATCAAGCCGGACCGCTGGGTCACCGACGGCGGCGATCGGGCGCCGATCCCGGCCGACCTGTTCGCCCGCCTGTACCGCAACTACGAGCGCGCCAAAGCCGAGGCCGACCTGCTCGACTTCGAGGACATGCTCGTTCGAACGGTCGAATTGCTCGAGGACGACCCGGAGGCCGCCGCGCTGGTTCGGTCGCGCAAGCGCTGGTTCAGCGTCGACGAATACCAGGACACCAACCCGCTCTCCGAGCGGCTCCTGGAGCTGTGGCTCGGCGAGTCGCGCGACCTGGCCGTCGTCGGCGATCCGGACCAGACCATCTACACCTTTACCGGCGCCACGCCCCAATTCCTGCTCGGCTTTGCCGACCGCCATCCCGGCGCCCGGGTGGTGACCCTTGCCGACAACTACCGCTCGAGCCCGCAGATCCTGGCCCTCGCAAATCACCTGGTCGACGGCGGCGTCCGCGGCGCGTTGCGGGCGGTCCGGCCGGACGGACCCGCGCCTTCGATCCGACGCTTCACGGAAGCGGAGGCCGAGATCCGCGACATCGTGGCCTGGGTCAGGGCGATGGCCGCCGAAGGTGTGGCCCTCACCGAGACGGCCGTCCTGGTGCGAACCAACGCCCAACTTCCGGCGATCGAGGATGCCCTGACCCGAGCCGAGATCGGATTCACCGTGCGAGGAGCCCGCTTCTTCGAGCGGCGCGAGGTTCGAGAGGCGCGGCAGCTGATGAAGCGCGCCGCGCTGGAGGAGACGGGCGAGGGGCTGTCGGCCGCGGTCGAGCGGCTCTTCGTCGAGCGGATGGGGCTGGACGACGTCGCCGCGGACGCCGGCTCCGAAGGCCGCGAGCGCGCCGCGTCCCTGGAGCTGCTGCTCCGCATAGTCGAGGACCTGGCGGAGGCCGACCCGGGCCTCACGATCGGCGCCGTCCTGGCGGAGCTCGATCGCCGCCACGAGGCGGAGGCGGCGGCCTCCGCCGAGGGCGTGAACCTGCTCACCTACCACCGCGCCAAGGGGCTCGAATGGGAGGCCGTCTACCTCCCGGCCCTGGACGAGGGCACGCTGCCGATCCGCCAGGCCAAGGAGGCCGACGAGATCGCGGAGGAGCGGCGGCTGCTCTACGTCGGGATCACACGCGCCCGGCGGCACCTGACGCTGTCGTCGTCGTCACGCAAGCCGTCGCGGTTCCTGGAGGCGTTCGAGGTGCCTCGTCCGGCCCGACGTCGCTCGGCGAGCGGCGCAACCTCGGCCGACCGGGTCCGCGTTCTCCCGGGCGCGCCCGTGGCGACCGCCGCCGCCCCCGACGAGCGGCTGCTCGACGCCCTCCGGCGCTGGCGCCGCGAACGCGCCACTGCGGACGCCGTGCCGGCCTACGTCGTTTTCCACGACACCACCCTCGCGGAGATTGCCGACCTTCGCCCGCGCTCCCTCCCGGCGCTCCGCCGCGTTCGCGGCATGGGCCCCTTGAAGCTGGAACGCTACGGCGAGGAGATCCTGGCGGTCATCGACGGCACCGGGGAGGCGTATGACGAGGCCCGAGGACGGGCCGAGGATCTGCTTGACGAGTCGGCCCCGCGCGGCGGTCGCCAATGGCAGCGCGATGAGCTCCACGACAGGTAGCGGGATCTACCCAACCCTTCGGTACTCGCCGCCGGCCCGAGTCATCAAGCCCGCACCTACGAGGTAACGCCGCAACGCGGCGACGTCCTCGTGGTATTTGCCGAGACGCTCGTTGACCTCGCGCTCCTGATACGGCCGATCCTCGCCGAAGCAGTGCGCCATCAGGTAGCGCAGGATCGCCTCGCGCTTTCGCTCCTGTGCCGGTATCGAGACCAGCCGTCCGTCGCGCAGGAAGACTCGCAGAACCTTCGCGTCATATGCCGGCAGCGCCTCGCCGTCGGGGCCCGCCAGCTCGTTGCCGGCTTCGTCCGCTCTCTCGAGGCCGGCCAGCTGCTTCGATACCCCTTGCAGCCGATCGACCCGCAGCGCGTATTCCACATACGGCCGGCGTGGCGTCGAAGCGACGAGGCCTGCCGCCTCCAGCCGCTTGAGGTGGTGGACTACCGTCCCGGCCGAAAGCCCGCTCGCCGCTGCCAGCTCCTCGACCGCCATCGCTCGCCCGGACAGCAGCCCCACGAGCCTGAGGCGCGACGAATCCGCCAGAGCCCGAAGCGCCTCGAGAAGCTGAGGATCCATGGCGCAAAGAATAGGGGCGATTTGATGGATGTCAAATCGCCCCTACCATGGTGTTGCGCCGCTCGGGGTCGGGGTCGTGGTCCAGCGCCCGAGCGTCGCCCGCGTTGCGCTACGCCTTCTTCTCGAGGTGGCCTCCGAAGCCCCAGCGCATTGCCGACTGGACCTTGTCGCCGAAGTCGGCCTCTCCGCGAGAGCGGAACCGCTCGTACAGGGCGGTGGTGAGGACCGGAGCCGGCGCCGTGACGTCGATCGCGGCGATGCTCGTCCAGCGGCCCTCGCCCGAGTCTGAGACCCGGCCCGAGAAGTTCGCCAGATCCGGGCTCTCGACCAGCGCCTGTGCGGTCAGGTCGAGCAACCACGATGCGACGACGCTGCCGCGGCGCCACAGCTCGGCAACGGACGGCAGGTCCAGGTTGTACTGGTACAGCTCGGGCTCGCGGAGCGGCGTCGTCTCGGCGTCGATCTCGCGGCCCGCCAGCCCCACGCCGGCGTGGTGGAGGATGTTGAACCCTTCCGCGTAGGCGGCCATGAGGCCGTACTCGACGCCGTTGTGGACCATCTTGACGAAATGGCCGGCTCCGGCCGGGCCGCAGTGCAGGTAGCCCTGCTCGGCAGTCGTCGGCGCGCCGGTGCGACCCGGAGTGCGTTCGGCTGAGCCGAGGCCGGGTGCCAGTGCCTTGAAGAGTGGATCCATCCTGGCGACGGCATCGTCGGGCCCGCCGATCATCAGGCAGTAGCCNNGCCGTCGATGACCATGTCGCCCTTGGCCAGAAGCGGGCAGAGCTGTTCGAGGGTTGCGTCAACCGAGGCGGCCGGAACCATCAGCCACAGCACGCGCGGCTGTTCGAGCTTGGCGACGAGATCCTGGAGCGAGTAGGCGCCGCCCGAGAGGGTGCCGTCGGCGACGAAACCATCGACGGTCGCCTTGGTTCGGGCATACCCGAAGACGCTGTGGCCGTTACGCAGCCAGCGCCGTGACATGTTGGCGCCCATGCGCCCGAGTCCAACGAGTCCGACTTGCACGGTAGTAGTTCCTCCTGGAGATCCTGGTGTGGCCAGAGTCGAATGCGGACCCGACGGATCCGCGTTTGTCTTGCGGCTATCGCCAGCGAGTGGTCCTCGCAACAGTCAGCGCTGGATCCTGGCAGACCCTCCACTCGCAAATGCCCGGACCTGCTCCAGCGTGACCATGCTCGTGTCGCCGGGCGTTGTGGTGAGCAGGGCGCCATGAGCCCACCCGAGAGTGACGGCTTCCTGAGGCGTCGCGCCGCTGAGCAGTCCGTAGAAGAAGCCCGACGCGAAGCCGTCCCCACCGCCGACGCGATCGAATACCTCCAGGTCGCATGTGGGCGCCTGAACGGCCTGGCCGTCGACCCAGGCGACGGCGCTCCATCTGTGGCGGTTGGTGGAGTTGACTTCGCGCAGCGTCGTGGCGACCACCTTCACCGACGGGAACTTGGCCCGCACATCGTCGATCATCCCCAGGAAGACGGCCGGATCAAGGGCCGAGGCGGCCTTCACTTCGGGACCCTGGATGCCGAGGCCCTTCTGCAGATCCTCTTCGTTGCCGACCAGGACGTCGGCGTACGAGACGATCTGGCCGAGGATCTCGCGGGCCTTGTCCGAGCCGCCCCAGATGCCCCAGAGCTTTTCCCGGTAGTTGAGATCGAAGCTGGTGACGGCCCCGGCCTTCTTCGCGGCCTGCATGGCTTGGATGATGAGCGGCCCGGTGGTCTCTGAGAGAGACGCGAAGATGCCGCCGGAGTGGAACCAGCGCACGCCGCCGGAGAAGATGGCTTCCCAGTCGAAATCTCCGGGGGCCAGGCGCCCGGCGGCCTCGTTGGCGCGGTTGTAGAAGACGACGGGAGCCCGAACGCCTAGGCCGCGATCGCTATAGACCGTTGCCATGTTGGGGCCCGTGACACCGTTGTGGGCGAAGCGCTTGTAGAACGGCCGGACGCCGGCGGCCCGGACACGCTCGGCGATCAGATCGCCGATCGGGTAGTCGACCATGGCCGAGACGATGGCGGTGTTCAGCCTGAAGCAATCGGACAGGTTCGCCGCGACGTTGAACTCGCCGCCGCTGACGTGGATGCTGCACTCGGTCGCCTTGCGGAACGGAATGATCCCGGGATCGAGGCGGTGCACCAGCGCGCCCAGCGAGACCAGGTCCAGGGCGCCTGTCGCGGGGATGGTCAGTTTGGTCATTGTTTCTCCTGTCGCGTGTCTTCCGGGTCCGCCCAATCCTCGTTGGGGACCCGCGCGT
Organism: Chloroflexota bacterium; assembly: GCA_003157875.1. Lineage (GTDB taxonomy): Bacteria > Chloroflexota > Limnocylindria > Limnocylindrales > CSP1-4 > Fen-1039. The sequence continues at coordinate 47,464 of PMKV01000134.1, read as the reverse complement.
ACCAGCCGGGCCGGCCGGGATCGCGGTCGTATGGATAGTCACCGAGCTCGTCGTACAGCCGCTTGTAGCGGGCTACTCGCTCCGGGTCCAGCCGAACGCCGAGCCCAGGCCCGTCGGGGACGGCGATCGCGCCGTCCCGATAGGCGAGCTTGCCGCCGTCGATGACGTCGTCGGTGAGCTGGTGGTAGTGCGCGTCGGCCGCGTACGGCATCGCCGGCAGGACCGCGCCGAAGTGGAGCATCGTTGCCAGCTGGATGCCGAGCTCGCCCGACGAATGGACGCCGATGCCGAGCTGGAATGTCTCGCACACGGCGGCGGCCTTGAGCACGGGGCGGATGCCACCCCAAAACGTGGTGTCGAGGAGCACTACGTCCACCGCCGGGTCGCGGACGTTGGCCGCGAGCTGCTCGAGGTTGGTGACGACCGTGTTCGTCGCGATCGGCAGTCCCACCGCCGCCCGCACCTGGCGCAGCCCGTTCATGCCCCAGGTTGGATCCTCGAAGTAGTCGTTGCGCAGCCCGGCGATGGCTTTACCCACCCTGATCGCGTCGGGGATGCTCCACGAGGCGTTGGGGTCGATGCGCAGGTTGTCGTCGGGCAGCGCCTCGGCCAGCGCCTGGAAGCAGCGCAGCTCGTAGGCCGGCGGGAAGACGCCCGCCTTGAGCTTGTGAGAGCGGAAACCGTGGCGGGCTTTCAGCGCCAGTGCGTGCGCCACGAGCTGATCGATCGTGCGAACCTCCCCCGAACCGGTCGCCTCGCCCGCGCCCGGGACCTCGCCCGCGCCCGGGACCTCGCCCGCGCCCGGGACCTCGCCCGCGCCCGGGACCTCGCCCGCGCCCGGGACCTCGCCCTGGTAGCGGAAGAATAGATAGCTCGCGAAAGGCACCGCGTCGCGGACCTTGCCCCCCAGGAGGTCGTACACGGGCAGGTCGAGCATCCGACCCATCGCGTCGAGGCAGGCGAATTCGAGCGCGGCGTGGATCTGCGTCCGGTTGTCGTACAGCGCCGCGGTGGGGTTGAGGATCTTGAACCAGAGAGCCGTGGTGTCGAAGACGTCGTGGCCGAGCAGCTTCTCGCGCAGCGACTGGACGGTCATCTGCGCGCTCTGGCCGCCGCCGCCCATCTCGCCGAGCCCGACCACGCCGCTCTCGGTCTCAAGCTCGACGATGGTGCGCACGAAGCGGCCCCAATGGGCTCCCGCCGCGTGTCGCAGCGGAGCCTCGAGCGGGACGCTGACCGTGGTCGCCCGAACGTCGGCGATCCTCGATCCGCGGGGCGGCTTCCCCGTGGCGCGAACAGATGCGCTCATCGCGGCGCTCCTCTCTCCGATTCGGGCTCCGACTTTGGAGTCTCGTGTTCAGGGTGATGTGCATCGCGGGCGAGGGAGGCCGCACGCTCCAGAACGGCCCGCACCGGCATACCGAGGTGTTCGGCCGCGGCCGCCGCATCCGAATACTCGGCCTGAACGGTGACGACCTCACCGTCGAGGAGGCCGCGCTTGACCCGGACTTCGCAGCCATCGACTCGGACGACGACCTGGTCGCGCGGCAGCGCCCGGCGGACCACCGGCCGCAGGCGCACGCCCAGCGTGGTCGACTGCGCGAAGAGCGCCCGAGTGGCGGCGTCGACCGCCTCCTCGGCGACCAGCGCGGTGACTACGCTTCCGGGCCGGCCCTTGCGCATGACCACCGGCGTCAGCCAGGCGTCGGCCGCGCCCGCCCCAACGAGCGCGTCCAGAACCGCCGGCCATAGCCGCGGATCGAGGTCGTCGACGGTCGCCTCGAGCTCGATCAGGTCGTCACGGCGCCACGGAACCGAGACCCGGTCCGGCGCTGTGCCGAGCACGACTCGAAGGACGTTGGCGCGTTCCTCGGGGTCAGCCGTGCCGGCGCCGATGCCGACGGCGTCGATGCGCATGGCCGGCACGTTGCCCCATTCCCCGACCAGCGCCGCAAGCAGCGCGGCCCCGGTCGGCGTGCACAACTCCCCGTCGCCGCCGGCCAGGACGGGTGCGCCACGCCCCGCCAGGATGGCCAGGACGCCCGGCACCGGAACGGGCAGCCGGCCGTGGGCGGCCTCGACGCTGCCCGACCCTAGGGCGATCGGGCCGACCACAACCAGGGCACGTGGCTCCAGCAACCCCAACGCGTCGAGGGCCGCGGCGCAGCCGACGACGTCCGCCAGCGAGTCGAGCGCACCGACTTCATGGAGATGGATCCGCGCCCGGCCCTCGCCGTGGACCGCCGCCTCCGCGGTGCCGAGGAGCTCGAAGACGTCTCGGGCGAACGTGCCTGCGGCGGTTGGGAGCGCGGCCGCGGATACCAGACCGAGCACATCGCCGAGCGTCCGTGAGACGATCGTGTCGTGGACGTGCACGTCGGCCTTAGTCGCTCGCAGCCCGTGGCGCCGGACGGCATGCGGCCGGATCTCGATCGGTTCCACCCCGAGCGCCGCAATGGCCGCCGTTACCGCCTCGAGCGGCGCGCCGGCGTCGAGCAGCGCGCCCAGCAGCATGTCGCCCGACGCTCCGGCGGAGGCGTCGATCCACATGCAACGGCCGCGTTGCGCCACTGCGCATCTCCTTCTGTGTGCGGCGACTGTCCGGCAACTGACCGAGCATCGCACAGGCTTCCGAGCGTGGGCGCCCGGCGAACGTCGACTATCATGAAAACTATTGACAGTTTCTGCAACCGGTTACATTCTGTGCCGCATGGATTCGCGGAACGCCAGTTCCACAACCTCGATTCGCGACGTTGCCCGCCGCGCGAATGTCTCGTTGGCCACCGTCTCGCGCGCCTTCGCGGAACCCGGGCTCGTTCGTGCCGAGACTCTGGAGCGCGTCTTGGCCGTGGCCGAGGAACTGCACTACCGTCCGAGCCGCGCCGCACGCAGCCTGACGACGGGCAAGACGGGCAACATCGGACTCGTCGTGCCGGACCTCGGCAACCCTTTCTTCTCCGCGATCCTCAAGGGCGGTCAGGCGCGGGCGCGCGAGGCCGATTACTCCGTCTTCCTCGCGGACTCGGAGGAGAACTCACGGCTCGAGCTCGAACTCGTGCGAGCCATGGCTCCACAGGTCGACGGCGTGATCATCTGCTCGTCGCGGCTTTCCGAGGCCCAGCTTCAGCAGCTTCACAGGGAGACGACCCTGGTCCTGCTGAACCGCCGCGTGCACGGCGTATCGGCCGTTCTGCTCGACAGCGCCGGCGGCATGCGCCAGGCGATCGAGCACCTGGTCGCGCTCGGCCACCTGCGGATCGGCTTCATCGGCGGCCCGGCCGACTCGTGGTCGAATCGCGAGCGCCGGCGGGGCCTCAGGGCTGAGGCGCGCGCCAGATCGCTCGACATCGTCGAGTTCGGGCCGTTCGCACCCCATTTCGAAGGCGGACAGCATGCCGCGGACCTGGCCGTCGCGGCCGAGGTTACCGCCGTGGTCGCTTTCAACGATCTGATGGCGCTCGGCGTTCTGAGCCGACTCGCCGACCGAGGTATCGGCGTCCCGGACGACATCAGCGTTGTCGGCTTCGACAACATCCCAATGGCCGGCATGGCCACTCCACACCTGACGACCGTTGCGCTGCCGCTCGAGCAGTCCGGACGTGTCGCTATTGAGCTGCTGCTTGAGCAGCTTGCCCAGCCTGGATCAGGCACCCATGAGCAAGGCCTAGCAGCCCAGCTGATCGTGCGAGCCTCTACGGCGCCGCCTAGAAACGGCGTCTTGTCGGGTTCGCGCGTGGGCCGGGCAACACAGGCGCCGGAGGAGACAACGGCAATCTCGGAGAGTTAGCAGGAGGAAAAGTCACACATGAGACTTCGTTCGTGGACTCAATGGCTGGGGATGGCCCTGGTCGCAGGAATAGTGGCGTCGGCTTGTAGCTCGGCCAGTGCCACGCCCAGCCCGACGGCCGTGCCGGCCACGCCGGTTCCCGCCACCGCCGCGGTGTCCGGCAGCGCAGCAGCCGGCTCGGCCGCAGCGGCGACCCCGGCCGCGATGGTGATGCCGACCAAGCCGGTGACGATCAACGTCCTCGACGTGGCGGGCAACCTTCAGCTCACCAAGCAGATGATGGAGAACTTCAAGGCCGCGAATCCCAAGATCGTGGCCAACATCACGTACTCCACCTCGACGGCGCCCGAGCTGGCCGGCAAGCTGGAGGCCCAGCAGGCCGGCGGCAACGCCCAGATCAGCCTCGTGATGACCGGAACCGACGGCCTGTCCGCCGGCATCACCAACAACCTTCTCGTCAAGCTCCTGCCCGACCGCCAGGACATGTTCCCCGGCCTCATGGACAACTACCTCGCTCCGGCCGCGGACATGCAGGGTCTGGCACAGGGCTACGGCGTCGAAGTCGTTTACTACCCGTCCGGCCCGCTCTATGAGTACAACCCCTCCAAGGTCACTACCCCGCCGACCACCCCCGAGGAGCTCCTCGCGTGGGCGAAGGCGAACCCCGGCAAGTTCGAGTACGCACGCCCGGCCAACTCCGGCCCCGGTCGGACCTTCCTCATGGCGCTGCCGTACATGCTCGGCGACAAGGACCCCACGGACCCCACAAACGGTTGGGATAAGACGTGGGCCTACTTGAAAGACCTCGGCCAATACATCAAGGTGTACCAGACTGGCACGACCGCCACTATGAAGGATCTTGCCAACGGTACCGTTGATATGCTGGCTTCAACAACCGGTTGGTACATCAACCCGATCATCCTCGGCACCGTGCCGAAGACGACCGCCGTTGGTCACTACACCAACATGACCTGGGTGACCGACGCCCAGTTCGCCGTCGTCCCGAAGGGCGTCGACTCCGACACCCTGATCGCCGACCTGGACCTCATCGCCTGGATGCTCCATCCGGATCAGCAGGCATTCTCATTCGACAGTGGCTACTTCTATCCGGGCCCGGCCGTGAAGGGCGTCACGCTCGACATGGCCCCCGCGGCCAACCAGGCCGCCATCAAGGCCGTCCTTCCCGCGTCGTTCGCGACGTGGATCGACCAGTACCCCAAGAAGACGTCACTGCCGGCGGCAACGCAGGTAATCGCGTTCGATCTTTGGGATCGGAACATCGGCAAGAAATAGTCGGTCGTCGAGTGACGATCGCTGGACCATGTGAGTAAAGGGATCTGAGCCGTGCGCGATCATCGCTTTTCCGAATTGCGGCTAGACCGCATCGGTCGCAACTTCGGCGAGCTGGCCGCACTCCACGAGCTCAGCTTGACGATCCGAGGGGGCGAGTTCATCGCCCTCCTCGGGCCGTCGGGCTGTGGCAAGTCGACGGCCCTCAACTGCCTCGCGGGGCTATTGCCGCTCACCACCGGCACCATCTGGCTCGACGACAAGAGGATCGACGGGCTGCCCCCGGAGCAACGGGGCTTCGGCATGGTCTTCCAGAACTACGCGCTCTTCCCGCACATGACGGTGCGTGAAAACATCGCCTTCGGGCTGAAGATGCGCAAGACGCCTCGGGCGGACATTCGCTCACGGGCGGACGAGGTCATGCGCCTTGTTCGACTAGAGGATCAGGCCGAGAAGCTTCCGTCCCAGCTATCGGGCGGACAGCAGCAACGTGTCGCGATCGCCCGTGCCATCGTCTATGAGCCGCCGCTCGTTCTCATGGACGAACCGCTCTCCAACCTCGACGCCCAATTGCGTCAGGCAATGAGAATCGAGATCAAGCACCTTCATCAGGCGCTGGGCCTGACCACTATCTACGTGACGCACGACCAGGAGGAAGCCCTCTCGATGGCCGACCGCCTGGTGCTGTTGCGCGAGGGAGTCGTGCAGCAGGTCGGCACACCCGACGAGGTCTACTCCCAGCCCGCCAACCGCTACGTCGCGGGGTTCATGGGCTACCGGAACATGCTCTCGTTCGACGTGGCCAGCGTTTCCACCGGACATGCCGTACTCGAAGAGGAGGGCGTTCGGCTCCAGGGCAGAACATTCACTCCGCTCACGGCAAAGCGCGCGGTGGCGGCCATCCGGCCCGAGGACATCGTCGTCGAAGGCCCGCCGCCCAATCGGATCGACGTTACCGCCGAGGTCGTCGAGTACCACGGCCGCGAGATGCTGGTGGAAGCTCGAATGACCGGTGGCGAGGCGCTCTATTTCCGGACTGAGAAGAGGCTCGCGGTCGGCGACAAGACGACCGTCTCCGTGCCCCAGGAACGCGTTCTCATCTACCCGGCGGACGCCCCCGCGGCGCCGCAGGAGGTGGCCGTATGACTGCCGCCTCGCCGTCTGCCGCCAGCCGGTTGACCGCGGGCAGCGGCACCCCATCGCTGAGGCACCGCCTGGCCGACCGTGGTATCGACCGCGTTCTATTGCTGCTCGTGCCCGGCATCCTCTTCCTCCTCCTTCTATTCGTATATCCGTTCCTGTACGGGCTCCAGCTGTCTTTCTCGCCTCAGATCGACGGCGGGCAGGCGCTGATGAATGGCTACCAGGGACCGCTGGCCAACTACCTGTACTTTTTCGGGGATTCGTACCAACGCGACACCATCTGGACGACGCTCGTCATCGGCCTGCCGGCCGCTCTCGTGAACGTGCTGGTATCGGTGCCGATCGCCTACCGAATGCGCGGCAGATTCCGCTTCAAGCGAACACTTACGACCCTGCTGGTCGTGCCGATCGCCCTGGGCACGGTTCTCACGGCAGACGGCCTCATCGAGTACCTGGGCCCGGCCGGCTGGCTCAACAAAGCCCTGGTTGACTTCCACGTGATCAATGAGCCCCTGACGCTGGTCCACAACTACTGGGGCGTCTTCTTCTCACTGGTCATCACGGGCTTCCCGTTCGCCTTCCTGCTGGTGCTGTCGTACCTCTCGGGCATCGACCCGAACCTGGAACGTGCGGCATCGGTCATGGGCGCGGGGTGGTGGGAGCGGTTCCGCCGCGTGACCCTGCCGCTGCTCGTGCCCGGCCTGGCGATCACCTTCTGCATGTCGTTCGTGCTGGCCTTCTCGGTCTTCCCATCGGCCAACCTGGTCGGTGATCCGTCCGGGACCACGCGCGTCATATCGATTGCCGCCTACCATGCCGCGTTCGAGCAGTTCGACTACTCGTTGGGCTCCGCCACCTCGATGATCATGGGCGCCGTCATGCTGGCGATCATTGCCCTCGTTCTTGGCTGGCGCAACACGATGTTCCGCGGACCCGCTGGAGGTAAGGGCTGATGGCCGCCGCCGCAAACGTCCCCGCCGACATGGCTCCCGCCGCGCCGAGGCGTCGATTTCGACCGTCTGGGATCGCCGGATGGGTGGTCTGGGGCCTGGTTGCCTTCTTCTTCCTCAACCTCTTCGCGCTGATCGCGACCGTCGTCCTCGACTCGATCGCGACCACCTGGTTCGGGTCCTGGCTGCCCGACGACTTCACGAACCACTGGTATGGAGACGCCTGGGCCGAGTTCAATCTGTCGGACATCCTGGTCGTGACTGCCCAGGTTGCGGTGATCGTTGTCGTGCTGTCGGTCCTCATCGGCGTCCCGGCCGCATACGCCCTTGCCCGACGGAACTTCCCCGGCAAGTCGATCATCACGGTTCTCTTCTTGCTGCCGATCTTGATCCCGCCGATCACCTACGGCATCCCGCTGGCGACTGTGCTCTACAAGGTTCAGCTGGCCGGCAGCATCACGGGCGTGATTCTGGCCAACCTGGTCCCGACCGTGCCCTTCGTCGTGCTGATCATGATTCCATTCATCGAGCAGATCGACCCCAAGATCGAATCGGCCGCCCGGATGTGCGGCGCCAGCACCGTGACCATCTTCCTCCGCATCCTGGGACCGCTGATGATTCCGGGCATGCTGGCGGCGGCGATCCTGGTGCTGGTCCGAACGGTCGGTATGTTCGAGTTGACCTTCCTGACGTCGGGACCCACCAGCCAGACGATCGTCGTCGTCCTGTACGACGCGGTCTTTGGGGCCGGGATCCGCGCTCCGCAGGAGGTCGATGCCATGGCCGTTGTCTACACGGCCTCGATGCTCGTGCTCCTCATAATCGCCCTGCGATTCGTCAATCCAACACAGCTGGTGACCCGCGTGGGTGACCGCTGAGTCGAGTTTCCGTGGCCGCCGAACCATCCTCCGGCGGCCACTGATTCGGTCGGTCGCGGCCGGAGGTATCAAAGAAAGGATCGTCATGACCCGTACTGTCGTCGCCCCCGAACAAGCCGGCGACCTCATCGGACTAGCCCTAACCGACCTGGCCACCGGCCAGTCCTACGAGTCGCCGGGCGCGCTCGAGACGGTGGTCGTCGTCCTCGGCGGTGTCGTCGACGTGCAGGCAAACGGCGAATCGCTCGGGTCCGCCGGCGGCCGATCGTCGGTCTTCGAGGGTCCGGGCTACGCCATCTACGCGCCGCCCGGTACCGCTCTCCGCTTGACCGCCACCCGACCCTCGCAGCTCGCCATCGCGACCGCGCCGGCCGGTGGAGTGGCGCCGGCGAAGGCGCGCATCATCGGGCCCGCGGACCAGCGTCTGGCCGAAGTGGGCAAGGGCAACTGGACCCGCAACGTCCGAACGATGCTCGGCCCCGAGCACGAAGCAGGCCGGCTCCTCATCGGCGAGACGATCAATCCCCCCGGCAACTGGTCCTCGTATCCGCCCCACAAGCACGACCGCGAGGCTCCGCCCGAGGAGGTCAGGCTCGAGGAGGTCTATCTCTTCAAGGTCGACCCGCCCGAGGGCTTCGGTGTCCAGGTCCGATACGACGACGCCGGCACCAGCGAGGCGTTCACGGTTCGCGACGGCGACGCGGCCGTCATCAGGACCGGCTACCACCCGGTCGTGGCAGCCCCCGGCTACTCGCTCTACTACCTGTGGGTCATGGCCGGGGACGGGCGCAAGATGATCCCCTATTTCGATCCGGCCCACGCCTGGGTCCAGGGGTCGTAGACATGGCCGCAGAGGAACCTGTGGGTCCGGGCGTCGGCGAGGCCGGCTCCGGCGAGGCGGCCACGGCACTTCGGCAGGCGGGAGCGGCCGAGGGATCGATCACCGAGATCGGCGGCGGGGCGGTTGGGATCAGAGCGGGCAAGCGCTGGGAGGTGCTGGCCTGGACTCCCCGCGGCGCGGCGTCGCCGAAAGGAATCACCGGCGCTTCGTCGGAAAAGGCCGGAGGGACGCTGATCACCGGTCCGGCGGACCACGCCAACGCGGTCGCTTTGCGTGCGCTGATTCCCTCACTCCGGCCGCGCCTGCTCGGCGGCGCTACCTCCGCCGGCGTCGGCGACCGCCTGGGAATCGCAACGCCGGGCCACGTCGCCGCGTTTCGGGCCAATCCGGGCATCGTCCCGGTGCTGGCCCAGCAGTCAGCTCGCGAGCTGGCGCGGACCGGCAGAACGTTCCGTGACGTAGTCGACGCCGCCACCTTTGGGGCGCTTGCCGCCGGCTGGCGGGAAGGCTTCGGGGCCGATGCCGACCACCTCAAGACCATCGCGGACATCGACGCCGGGATCGACGCGGGTTGCACGATGTTCACCGCCGATCCGGTCGAACTGGTGCCGCACCTGCCGGCCGACGCGCCGCAGGCCGCGATCGACGGCGCCTTCGCCGCGGTCCCCTGGGCCGCTCTAGAGGATGACCCGGCCGCCTTCATGACGCGCTATCCGGCGCGACTCGATCTCGACTGCGGCCCGCTCGAGCTACCGCCGGCCGCCCTGCACGCCGCCGCGGCGCGCTTTGGAGCGGCGGTCGTCCAGGTGGCGAAGATGTACCGCCATCTGGCGGCGGCCCGGCCCGCGGGCTCTTTCGAGTTCGAGGTTGCCGTCGACGAGATCGAGCACCGTACGACGCCCATCGACCACGTCTACCTCGCCACCGAGCTGCACCGCCTCGGCGCGCGCTGGGAGAGCTTCGCCCCGCGCTTCGTCGGCGACTTCGAGAAGGGCATCGACTACGTGGGAGACAAGGCCGAGTTCGCCGCCGACGTCGAAATCCACGCGGCCATCGCCCGACACCTGGGCGACTACAAGCTGAGCGTCCACTCCGGCTCGGACAAGTTCTCGATCTACGATGCCGTGGCGAAGGCGACGCGCGGCAGGGTCCACCTCAAGACCTCGGGCACGAGCTATCTGGTCGCGCTCCAGACGATAGCCGCGGCCGATCCGGAGCTCATGCGCCGGATCTGGCGGGTGGCTCTCGATGCCTACACCACGGCCCGGGCGAGTTACCACGTCTCGGCGACCGCAGCCGGCGCGCCGTCGCCGGAAGAGGCATCGCCCCAGGTGCTGGCGGGTCTCCTCGACGACCCGCATACCCGCGAGATCCTTCACGTCACATACGGAGCGGTCCTGCACGGCGACGGGGCAAGCGGCGCCGGCGATCCCCGGCTCGGCGACGACCTGCGGGCCGCGGTCTGGACTCGCCGCGAGGCGTACTGGGCGGCCCTCGAGGTCCACATCGGCCGCCACCTGCGGCCGTTCTCAGGGGCCGGCGGAGGGCCGGTCACGAAAGGAGCAACTCGATGAGCGGCGTCCCAGCTGCCGGCCCGGCGGCGGGCACGGGCCTCTTCGACCTGACCGGCAAGGTTGCCGCGGTGGTCGGTGGCGCCGGTGTCCTCGGCGGTTCTGTCTGTCACGGCTTCGCCGATGCCGGCGCGGCCATCGCGGTTCTGGATCGCTCCCAGGAGCGCGCCGACGAGCTCGTGGCGGCTCTTGCCGCGAAGGGGGTCAAGGCCGCGGCCTTCGTGCTGGACGCCTCTGACAAGGCGTCGGTGGAGGCCGCTCAGAAGGCAGTCGAGGCGAATCTCGGTCCGGTCGACATCCTCGTCAATGCCGTCGGCATCAACAGCGGGACGCCGTTCTTCGAGCTCGAGCTCGAGGAATGGAACCGTGTTCTCCAGGTCAACCTGACGTCGTGCCTGCTGGCCTGCCAGATCTTCGGCCGGGCGATGGTCGACCGCGGCGCCGGCGGGACGATCATCAACTTCTCGTCGACCTCGTCGGAGATACCGCTCTCCCGCGTCCTCACCTACTCGGTATCCAAGGCCGGGGTAAACATCCTGACCCGCTACCTGGCCCGCGAGCTCGCGCCGTACAAGATCCGCGTCAATGCCATCGTGCCGGGGTTCTTCCCGGCCGAACAGAACCGCAAGCTGCTCGACGACGCCCGCATCGAGTCGATCCTCCGCCACACGCCGGCCGGTCGGCTGGGCGAGGCCGACGAGCTTGTCGGGACGATGATCTGGCTGGCGTCGGAGCGAGCCTCGGGTTTCGTGACCGGAGCCCTGATCCGCGTAGACGGCGGGTTCGCCGCGATGACGATCTAGGTTCCGGCAACCGGCGCCGGCGGTCCGGCGTCAGACCGGCCGTCCCCGGGCGATCAGCGCTCCGATAGTCCCGGCGCCGACTCCGTCATCTACGCCCACGACCGCAACCCCGGGTGCGCACGACGAGAGCATCGCCAGCAGCGCGCTCAAGCCGCCGAACGTCGAGCCGTAGCCGACGCTGGTTGGACAGGCGATGACGGGAACGCGGGCCAGGCCACCGACGACGCTTGCCAGGGCGGCGTCCATGCCGGCCACCACGACGATGGCGTCGGCGCTCTCGATCTCCGCGAGCTCGTCCAGCAGGCGGTGGAGCCCGGCGACGCCGACGTCGGCGACGACGTGGACGCCCGCCCCCAGGAGCGAGGCGACGGTCTCGGCTTCCTGCGCGACCGGGAGGTCGGAGGTGCCGGCCGTCAGCACCAGCAGCCGCCCGCGAGCCTCGGGAACCGCGCGCGGGATGGCCAGCAGCCCGGGCCGCTCGCGCCAGATCGTCTCCAGGCCGCGGGACTCGGCCAGGGATCGGACGGCGGCGGCGTCCGCCTCAGCCACTCGGGTCACCACGACGCTGGACTCGTCGTGGTCGAGCTGGGTTTCGACGATGGCCAGAAGCTGCTCGCGCGTCTTGCCGGGCCCGTAGATGAACTCGACCACGCCCTGGCGGAGGCCACGGTGATGGTCGACACGAGCGAAGCCGAGGTTGCTGAACGGCAGCCGGCGCAGGGACTCTAGAGCGGCCTCGATCGACATTCTTCCTTCGGCCACGCCGCGCAGCAACTCTTCCACGCCCGCGGAGTAGGAATCGGCCCTCGTCCCGGCGGCCGGCGAGCCGACGGCGGGGGACGCCGCGTCATCGGTGCGCATTCGGTCCTTCCCCGGCGCCGTAGCCGGTGTATGCCGCCGGCGACCAGCTCTCGAAGCCGAGTTCGACGAGGCGGCTCCGGACCTCTTCCGAGCGGCTCTCGAGAGCCGGCAGATCGACCTCTTCCACTTCGACGCGGGCGTGGCTGCCGAAGTCGCGGACGCGAACCTGGCGGAAGCCGAGCCCTCGCAGCGCGAGTTCGGCCGCCTCGACCCGCCGCAGGCGATCGGCGGTGATCAACTCACCGAACGGGATCCGACTGGCCAGGCACGCCGACGCCGGCCGGTCCCAGTCGGCGATGCCGATCGACCGCGCCAGGACCCGCAGCTGCTCCTTGGTTATGCCGGCTTCGGCGAGGGGCGAGCGGATGCCCAGCTCCGAGGCCGCCGTCATGCCGGGGCGGTCGTGACGGGCCGTGTCCGAGGCGTTCGTGCCGTCGACGACGCAGGCGTAGCCCTCCGCCCCGGCCATCGCCGAAGCGGCGCCGTACACCTCGAGCTTGCAGAAGTAGCAGCGGGACTGCGGGTTGTGGGAGTACCGAGGATCGTCGAGCTCCTTGGTGGAAATCGTCCGCCAGCGGGTGCCGTTGCGGCTGGCCTCGCCGGCGGCGACTGCGGCGTCGGCGCGATCCCAGGCCGGGACGGCCGCGGACTCGGCGGTGAGCGCGAGGCAGCGCTCGCCCAGGAGCGGCGAGGCCACGGCGAGCAGGAAGCTCGAGTCGATCCCGCCCGAGAGCGCGACGACGCACGAGCCCAGGCCTTCGATGATCTCGATCAGTCGCTCGAAGCGTTCGATGGCCACGGGGTCGGCGGCTGCCGGGCCGCTGCGAGCCATCTCCATGAGGGTCCGGCGCGGCGAGCCGGCCGCCGCCGCGATCACCGCGGGAGCGGTCGCGGCCGACCCCGGCCGAAGGCTTTCGGGTGGGGATTCGCGGTAGCGCATCTGTCAGGTGACGATACATCCTTACCCGCGACCGCGCCCCCGGCGCCGCCGCCCGGACCCGGGGAGCGGGCCGGCTCGGTGTAGACTTGACGGGCCGTCCGCCGATGCGCCGCCCCTACGAAGAGCCCCCGGCGCCGACCGCAGAACCCCCGGGAGGCGAGCCCGCCGATGCACCACGAGACCGACCCGCATGCCGCGTTGCGGCCCGATGCGCTTGCAGATCCGCCCGAAACGGCGGTCGCCGGCTCCACGTCCCGGGCCGCTCATCATCAGCCGTTCGAGGAGTTCATCCGCGGCGAGCTGCCGCGCTGGGCCCTGGTCCGCCACCGCATGGACCCGGCCGAGGTCACCGACGTGCCGGCGGCCGTGGGCGCCGCTTTGACGCCGGTCGCGGCCGCGATCAAGCCCGGAACCAGGGTTTGCCTGGCGATCGGCAGCCGCGGCATCGACAGGATCGACGAAGTGGTCCGCGCCGCGGTGGCCTGGTTACGCGCCGCCGGCGCCGAGGTCTTCGCCGTGCCGGCGATGGGCAGCCACGGCGGAGCGACGCCGGAGGGCCAGCTCGAGGTCCTGGCCTCCTACGGCATGACTCCCGAGTCGATCGGGTGCGAGATTCGGTCGAGCATGGAGACCGTGGAGCTCGGCGAGGTCCGCCCCGGCGTCCCCGTCTTCGTCGATCGTATTGCCTTCGAAGATGCCGACGCGATCGTTCCGATCAACCGCGTCAAGCCGCACACGGACTTCGCCGGCGAGATCGAGAGCGGTCTCATGAAGATGATCGCCATCGGGCTCGGGAAGCAGAAGGGCGCCGACACCTTCCATCGCCAGGGCTTCGACACCTTCCACGAGCTGATCCCGGAAGTCGCCCAGTTCACGGTCTCGAAGGCGAACATCCCCTTCGGCCTGGCGCTGGTGGAGAACGGGTACGCCAGGCTGTGGCAGATCGAGGCGGTGCCGAAAGATCGGATCTGGGGTCGCGAGCGCGAGCTGCTGGTGATGGCCCGCGATCGGATGGCCCGCCTGCCGGTCGATGTGATCGACGTCCTGATCCTCGACTACATCGGCAAGGACATCAGCGGCCTGGGCATGGATTCCAACGTCGTCGGTCGCTACTACAAGGGACCGACCGGCACGCCTCCGAGCATCCAGCGCATCGTCGTCCGCGACCTGACCGAGGAGACCGAGGGCAATGCCGTCGGCATCGGCATGGCGGACGTGGTGCTGCGGCGCGCGGTCGGGAAGATGGACACCGGCAAGACCTACATGAACTGCATCACGGCCAAGACGCCCGAGGGCGCCCGGGTCGCGCTGACGGTCGACACGGACCGGCAGGCGCTCTTCGTGGCCATCGCCGCCAGCCTCAAGGTCGAGGCGCCGAACGCCCGGATCGTGCGGATCCGCGACACCAAGCACCTCGAGCTGATGTACGTCAGCGAACCCGCCCTGGCGGATCTGCTGGCGACCGGGCGATGCGAGATCGTGCGACCGCTCGAGCCGATCGAGTTCGACCGCGGCGGCATGTTCACCGCGCCGCTGGAGTAGGCCAGATGCCGGACGCGACGCCACTGGATCGGATCCACCGTGCCGGCGTGCTGCCGGTCATCGCGCTTCCCCGGGTGGAGGTGGCGGTGCCTCTCCTGGAGGCGCTGGCCGCCGCGGGCCTCGACTGCGCCGAGATCACGCTCCGGACCGCGGCCGGGGTTGACGCGATTCGCCGGGCCCGCAAGGCGCTGCCGGGCGTTCTCGTCGGCGCAGGCACCGTCTTGACCGCGGCCCAGGCCGAGGAGGCGCTCGACGCCGGGGCGCAGTTCGTCGTGACTCCCGGGTTCATGCCTCGCGTAACCGCCGTCTGCCTGGAGCGGCAGGTGCCCATCTTTCCGGGCGTCATGACGCCGACGGAAATCGGTATGGCGCTCGACGCCGGCCTCACGAACCTCAAGTTCTTCCCGTCCGAGGCGGCCGGCGGCATCGCCACACTGCGAGCCCTGTCCGGGCCGTTCCCGCAGGTCCGCTTCATGCCGTCCGGCGGCATCAGCCCCGAAAACCTGGCCTCATACCTGCGCGAGCCCATAGTCGTGTCGGTCGGCGGCAGCTGGATGGTCACCAAGGAGCTGATCGAGGCGGCCGATTGGGCAACGGTGCGAGCCCTTGCCGCACGCGCGGTCGAGATCGTTCGGGGGGTCCGCGGCGCGTCTTAAGGCGACTTCGCGCGCCTGAAACAACTCTTCCCGTCGGCTCATCAGTCGACGACGGAGCCCGGAGAAGATGGAGGGCTGCTCCGGCGGCGGCCTGGCCCCGGGTCCGGCGGTCGGGGAAGAGGTCGGGGTCATCGGAGGTTGGGCGATCAGCGCGTCAGCAGATTCGCCGTGAACGAGTAGGTCGTGGCGCGCTTGGCCTCGTGGCGGTCCAGGGCGGACTGAACGAGCATCGAAACCAGCTGGTCGAAGCGCAGCCCATCCACTTCCCAGAGGTAGTAGGCCAGCGAGCCCGGCAGGGTGTTGATCTCGTTGAGGAGCAGCCGCTTCCCCGCGGCTTGGTACAGGAAGTCGACGCGGGCGACGCCGGCGGCCCCGATGGCGCGGAACGCCTTGACGGCGAGCTCCTGGACCTGGGCCGTGAGTGCGTCGCCGATCGGCGCCGGAATCTCGCGGCGCAGGCCGGCCATGCCGGCGCTCCCCGCCCCGGTCCCGGTCTTGGCGCCGCCGAGCTTCTTGCCGCCGTGCTTGTACTTGTCGTCGAACGAGAGCACGGCTTCGTACCCGATCGGCTGCTCGCAGGCGGAGGCGCGCTCGGGCGGGCCCATTACGGCGCAGTTGAGCTCGATGAAATCGGTCAGGGCCTCTTCGACCAGGGCGCGGACGTCGATCTCCAACGCCAGGTCGAGAGCGTCGGTGAGGGCGGCGCGGTCGGCGGCGCGCGTGACGCCGACGCTGCTGCCGAGGCAGACGGGCTTGACGATGACCGGATATGGGTACTTCTTCTCGACCTCGGCCGCGAAGGCGTCCGGATCGGCGGTCCATTCGGCCCGCGAAACCTCCAGGCAATCGAGGGTGGGGATGCCGGCTTCTTCGAGGATCCGCTTGGTCCGGACCTTGTCCATGCCGATCGCGGAGGCGAGTATCCCCGAGCCTACATACGGCACGTCCGCGAGCTCGAAGAGCCCCTGGATCGACCCGTCCTCGCCGTGGGTGCCGTGCAGAACCGGAAAGAAGACATCCGCCCAGAGCTTCGGCCCTTTCGATAGGAGGCCGCCGCCGGCCACCGGGTGAACGACCAGCTGCCGGACGGATCGGTCCGGGCTCAGGCCGACGCGGAAGACGTTCTTGAGCCCGGCCGCGTGGAAGGTCTGCTCGCGATACAGCTCCAGGTTGTGGAGCCCCTCGCCGGCATACCAGTCACCCAGTTTGGTGATGTAGATCGGCAGGATCGGGAATCCCGCCTGATCGAGGGCGTCCATGACCTGATGGGCCGAGATCACCGAGACCTCGTGCTCGACTGATCGGCCGCCGAACAGGACGGCCACGGTCTTGTTGGGCATGAAGCGCCTTACTCCTCGTCGTACAGGTCGGGCAGATCATTCTCGAACAACACGACATCGCCGGCACGAACGATACCCCTCAGCGCCTCGAGGCCGTCGGTGAGGTTCTTGACCGCGAGCAGCCGGTCGGGCGCGAAGCCCTCCGCCTCGAGCCCGCGGCGGGTCGGGGCGGTCTGGCGAGTGCCGACCAGGATGACGTAATCGCAGATCGCGGCCGCCTTCCTGCCCAGCTTCTCGTTCCAGACCTCCTGCTCCCCGCCCAGCTCCACCATTCCCGGCGTCACCAGGATCTTGCGCCCCGTCTTGAACTCCGCCAGCGTGTCGAGGGCGTTGAAGGCGCCGACCGGGTTGGAGTTGTAGGCGTCGTCGATGATCGTCACGCCGTCGGCGCCGGTGTGGGTCTCCAGGCGGTGGGGAACGGGCTGCAGACCGCTGATCGCGCCGGCAATCTCGCGCAGACTCACGTTCGCGGCCCGGGCCACGGTGGCGGCGGCCAGGATGTTCGAGACGTTGTGAAGGCCGATCAGCCGAGTCTGGACGGTCACTCGCTTGCCCTCGCGGTCGACAAGGTTGAAGGCCAGGCCGTCCGGCCCGTGCTCGATCGAGTCGGCGCGGAGGTCGAGCTCGCCGGCCGAGAAGTCGATGCCGTAGCGCCGGACCTGCGGCAGCGTCAGGCCGTCGGCCAGGCGGCGGACGCGCGGATCGTCGTTGTTGACGACCGCGATCCCGTCGGCCGGCAGGGCCTCGAGCAGCTCGAACTTGGCCCGCTCGATCGTCTCGATGCTGCCGAAGCGCTCGAGATGCTGCGGGCCGATGGCCGTCAGAACGCCGATGTGGGGCTTGCAGAGGCGGGCCATGTCGCGGATCTCGCCGCGCCGGTAGGCGCCCATCTCCACGATCAGGACCTCGTGCTCCGGACCAAGCTCCTCGTTGATGGCGCGGCAGACGCCGAGGATCGTGTTGAAGCTGGCCCGGGTCTTGAGGACGCGGAACCGCGACCCCATCAGCGCCTCGGTGAAGTACTTGGTGGAGGTCTTGCCGTAGCTGCCGGTGATGCCGATCACCATCGGCCCCAGGCGGGCCAGCTTGCGGCCGGCTCTGACGCGGTAGCTCCAGTTGATCGTGGCCTGGACCGGAACGAGGCACAGGTTGGCGGCCATGGCCAGGAACGGCGCGGCGTGGATGGTGACGGGGGCCATGATGAGGATCGCCAGGCCTGGCAGGTACGAGGACGTGACCGTAAGGTGCGGATCGACGAACCGCGCGGCGAACCCACCGCCGGCGACGAACAAGATCGCTGCCAGCGCGACCGACACGGCCAGGAGGCGTCTCGCCCGGCCGGTGTAGACGAGCGGTTTCTTCCGCGGCGCCCGCCTGGGCGACCGCACCGTGGCGAGGATCGCCGCGACCGAGGCGAGCAGCGGGGCGGCCAGTTCGGCCGGCCGGGCCGAACTCGTCCCGAGGTTCAGCTGCGCGACGACTCCGACGGCGTAGATGAGCGCGATCCAGGGATGGACCAGGCGGCCCTTCGACGACCACAGCCAGCGGGCGAAGCGCAGGTTGGAGTAGTCGTCCTGCTGGAGGGCGTGGAGACTCGAGATCAGGCCCAGCAGCGTCAGCACCAGCCCGGTGGCGGCGGCGAAGGCCAGGACGGCGAGAACGAGGGGATCCGGCGACTGGACCAGGTCCAGCTGAATCTGATCAGTCATCGAGGAACGCCAGCACGGCCAGGCGGAACCGCCCGTGCTGATCCAGGTACGCGAAGTGGCCGGCCGACTTGAGCACGAGCAGGCTGGCGTTGGGGATCAGCCGCTCCATTTCGCGGCCGTCGGCGGGCGGCGTGTCCGCGTCCGATTCGCCCCATACCAGCAGCGTCGGGGCCGCGATCCGGACCATCGCCGGCCGGAGATCCTCCTTGACGATCGCGAGGAAGGTATCGCGCAGCGGCCCGGCGTTGACGTAATCCGTGGACGCGATTCGGGCCACGATCCTGCGGCGGACGGCCCGCCCGGGAGGTCCGAGGTGGCGCCCGGCGGCGTTGGCGAGGCGCGACGCTGTCCGCTTCAGGATCCGCCGAACGGTGCGCCGGGGCGGCACGCCGGCCGAGTCCACGAGCACCAGATGGTCGACTCGATCCGGGTAGGCGGCCGCCAGCTTGATGGCAACGCGCCCGCCGAACGAATGGCCCAGCATCGAGGCGCGCTCCACTCCCAGCCCCGCCATCACGTCGAGCGTCAGGCGGACGAAGTCGTCGACCGTCCAGGTGGCCGGTGGCAGGTCCGAGCCGCCGTGGCCCGGGAAGTCGAAGGCGATGACGCGGTAGAGGCGCCGCAGGTCCTCGATCAAGCCCGCGAACGTGTCGAGAGAAGTGCCCCAGCCGTGCATGAGGAGCAGCGGTTTGCCCTGCCCCACCGAGACGTACCGAACGCGGAGGCCGCCTGCGGTCAGGAAGGTTGGGTCATCCGGCGGCGGCGCCGACAAACTGGTCACCCCGCGTCGTGGGCGACGAAGCCTTGAAGCCGGCCGAGCATGTCTTGCCACGCGGCATCGGAATGGGGCTCGTACGTGTCCAGCGTCACCGAAGCCGCCACTGCCGCTCGCCCGGCCTCGATGCCGTCCAGATCGCCGGTGGCGATGGCCTGCACCATGAGATTGCCGAGCGCCGTCGCCTCGATCGGGCCTGCCACCACCGGTACGCCGCACGCGTCGGCGGCCATCTGGCAGAGCAGGCGATTCTGACTGCCGCCGCCGACGATCCTGACCACTTCCAGCTTGTGGCCGACGAGTTGCTCCAGGTCCTCGAGTGTCTGGCGGTAGCGCAGGGCCAGGCTTTCGAGGCAGCACCGCACCACGGCGCCGACCGTCTCGGGCGGCTCCTGCCCGGTCCGGCGGCACAGGCCGCGGATGGCCGCCGGCATGTCCTGCGGGTTGAGCAGCTCGGGCGCGTCGGGGTCGATGAGGTGGCGGAAAGGCTCCTCGCGCTCCGCTCTATCCAGCAAGGCCTCCCAGGTGTACTCGCTGCCCTCTTTCTGCCACTGGCGCCGGCACTCCTGGATGAGCCACAGGCCGGGGATGTTCCGCAGCAGCCGGATCGTGCCGCCGACGCCGCCCTCGTTGGTGAAATTGCCCGCCAGAGAGAGGTCGTTGATGACCGCGCCCGGGGCCTCAACGCCCATCAGGCTCCAGGTGCCACTGCTGATGTAGGCGCTGCGCGCATCCAGCCCGGGAATTGCCGCAACGGCGCTGGCGGTGTCGTGGCTGCCGACGTTGATCACAGGCACGGACTCGGGCAATCCCGTGTCGGCCGCCACATCCGGCAGCAAAGTGCCCAGGACGGTGGCCGGCTCCACGATCGGCGGGAGGAAGGCCGTCGGGATGTCGAGCTTCGCCAGCAAATCCACCGCCCAGCGGCGGTCGCGGGCTTCGAGGCACTGAGTCGTCGTGGCGAAGGTGTATTCGGCGGCCTTCTGCCCGGAGAGCCAGTAGCCGAACAGGTTTGGCATCGGCAGCAGCGTCTTGGCCAGCTCGAGCTGTGGATCGCCGTCGCGGACCATGCTCAGCAGCTGGAAGACGGTGTTGATCTGCATCATCTGGATGCCGGTCGCGTCGTAGATGGCATGCCGCGGCACTCGCCCGAAGGCCAGTTCCATGGTCCCGTCGTTGCGCTTGTCGCGGTAGTGATACGGGTTGCCGAGCATCCTCCCTTGCCGGTCCAGGAGGGCGTAGTCCACGCCCCAGGTGTCCAGACCGAGTCCGGCGATGCCGTCGGCTCGCGCCTCGCCGGAGATGCAGCAGGCCAGGCCCGACTTGATCTCGGCGAAGATGGACAGAACGTCCCAGTGCAGGTGGCCGAGCGTCGTCACCGGCCCGTTGATGAACCGATGAACCTCGCTGACGTCGAAGCGGGACCCGTCCCAGCGGCCCAGGAGCAGGCGGCCGCTCGAGGCTCCGAGGTCGATCGCCACGAACTTGCGCGGGTGGTCCATTGGCCCTCCTGCTCGAACGGCGCCCCCCGTTCGATCGAGAGAACGCGCCCTAGCTCTTGCCGTACAGAGGCCCGAAGTTGGCGCAGGCCCGATAGTCGGCGCCCTCCGGATCGGCCGTTCCGAGAGAGTTCCAGACGCTGGGTCGGAACAGCTTCTCGGCCGGCACGTTGTGCATGCTAACCGGTATTCGGAGCAGAGAGGCGAGGCTTATGAGGTCTTCGCCGATGTGCCCGTAGCTCATGGCGCAGTGGTTGGCGCCCCAGTTGGCCATGACGCCGTAGACGTCGCGGAACGGGCCGGCCCCGGTGAGCCGCGGCGCGAACCACTGGGTCGGCCACGTCGGGTCGGTTCGGGCATCGAGCCTGGCGTTCGCCTCGGGCGGCAGGTCCACCGTGTAGCCCTCGGCGAGCTGAAGGACGGGACCGACTCCGTGCACGAGGTTGATGCGGCTCATCGTCACCGGCATCCCGCCGGGCGAGAGGAATAGCGACGAGAAGCCGCCGCCTCGGAAGTAGCCGGTCACGGCCGGCATCCATTTGACCGCGTCGAGGCAGGCCTTCGCTTCGTCCTCGCCGATCTCCCAGAAGGGCTTCATGGCCGGCTTGCCGTCGCGCCGGGTTCCGCCGGCGGCGTCCATGCTGGCCGCTCCCGAGTTGATCAGATGGATTACGCCTCCGGCGGCGGGACCCGCCAGCGTGTGGCCGGTCACGCGCTTGACCGCGTCGGGGCTCCAGTAGGTCCTCACGTCGGCGAAGACCTGAGCGGTGTTCGTCAGCAGGTAGCCGAAGAGCATCGCGGCGCCGTTGAGGCTGTCGTTCTCGGTCGCGAAGACGTACGGTGCCCTGACCCCGTCCCAGTCGAACGAGGAGTTGAGGAAGGCCTCCATGAAGTCGCCGTTGGGCGAGTGGTCGGTCCAGTGGCGCTGCCCCTGGAAGCCGCCGACGATGGCGTTGTGGCCCATCGCCTCCTCTCCGAATCCCAGCTCGCCCAGCCTCGGATTGCCGACCAGCAGGTCTCGGGCGATGAGGGTCATCTTCACGACCGTCTGCCAGTCGCGGTCCTTCTGCTCGCGGCTCCGCGTCCCTTCCGGCGCGTTTCTGTCGTCGCCTTCGTGGCAGTTGGCTCGGACCCACGTGTGGGCTCGCTCGAATTCGGCCGGGTCGTAGATTTTGCGGTCGATGCGCCGCGTCAGCTCCGACATGTCGACGGCCTCGACACGCATGCCGAGGTAGCGCTCGAAGAAACCCTGATCGACGATCGAGCCGGCGATGCCCATTGAGACGCCGCCCAGCGACAGGTACGACTTGCCGCGCATGATCGCGGCGGCCAGCGCGGCGCGGGCGAAGCGCAGCAGCTTCTCCGCCACGTCGGCCGGGATGGTGCCCTCGCCGGCATCCTGTACGTCGCGGCCGTAGATGCCGTAGGCCGGCAGCCCCTTCTGGGCGTGGCCGGCGAGCACGGCCGCCAGGTAGACCGCGCCGGGGCGCTCGGTGCCGTTGAATCCCCAGACCGCCTTGGGGGTGAGCGGATCCATGTCCATCGTTTCGGAGCCGTAGCACCAGCATGGGGTCACGGTGATCGAGACGCCCACGCCTTCGCGGCTGAAGAGCTCCGCGGCGCGCGCGGCCTCGACGACGCCGCCGATGCAGTCCTCGGGGATGACGCATTCGACGGGCTTGCCGTCGGGGTAGCGCAGGTTGGCGCTCAGGTGCTCGGCCGCGATGCGTGCCAGGCCCATGGTCTGGCCCTCGAGCGACTCACGAATGCCGTTCCGCCGGCCGTCGATGGCCGGGCGGATGCCGATCTTGGGCCAGCCGCCGACATACCGGCCGGTCGAGACGGTAGGAGTGGACACGATGCTCCTCCTTTGCGGACCCAATACTCGGAGCTCAGAACGCCGTGTCACCGTGGCCCTACCGGGCGATGACGCCGTCCAGGTCCCAGAGGTCTTCCCAGGTCTGGCCTTCCTTCCACAGGAAGACCTGGCCCTTGATCAGGCGACTGTTTCGATCGGCTGCTGCGACCGCGGCCATTTCCTCGTCGGTGAGGGGTGCCATGACCGTGGAGCGAAGGTTGGAGAGGTACTCGTTGCGGTAGATCGAGAAGGGGATCGGGACCTGGCCACGCTGGACGGCCCATTTCACGCATACCGTGGCCGGGTGAACGCCGAGGCGCTTGGCGATGGCGACGATGGCCGGGTCCTCGATGTCCACGGCGTCATCCGGGGTCTTGTCGCGGTCCGGTCGCGTCGGCGAGCCGATCGGGGCAAATCCGATCGGCACGATGCCGGCGTCCATGACGAACTTGAACATCTCCGGCTGCTGGAAGCACGGATGCAGCTCCATCTCGTTGCAGGCCGGCTTGATGCGGGCGTCGCGCAGGAGAAGCTTTAGCTTGGCGACGGACATGTTGGAGGTACCGATATGCCGAACCAGGCCCACGTCGACGAGCTTCTCCATCTCACGCCAGGTGGCCATGAACTCCTCGTGGATGTACGGCCGCGCGTTGGGGGCTCGCGAGGTGACGTCCACGCCCGGCGCGTGATGGTTCGGGAACGGCCAGTGGATCAGGTACAGGTCCAGATACTCGAGGCGCAGGTCCGCCAGCGACTCCTTGAACGTGGGGATCACGTCGGCGGGAGCGTGCTTGTCGTTCCAGAGCTTGGAGGTCACCCACACGTCTTCGCGGCGGATCCCGCCGGCCTGGATCGTTTCGAGCGAGGCGCCGATCAGGCGCTCGTTGCCGTAGACCCTGGCGCAGTCGAAATGGCGGTAGCCGACGGCCGCAGCGCCCAGCACGGCTTCGGCGATCTGCTCGCCGGAGAAGCGATCGGAGCCGAACGTCCCCAACCCGATGGCGGGCATCCGAGCGCCCGTCCAGAGCACCCGATTGGGCACCAGGGCGGGGTCGACGCCGTCTTCGGCGATGGCGAACGATCCTGGCCGCTGCTCGCTGATGCTCATGCAGGACTCTCCGTTGGGTTGAGGGTGGCCGGAGTGGGTTTCGCGGACCGCAGGCGGGGCGGTGCCGACGACCGACGCGTGATCAGCTCGCACGGCAGGACGATCGTCCGCGGCTCGAGCGGCTGGTCGGCCCCCAGACGCTCGATCATCATCTCCGCGGCCAGCCTCCCGATCTCGTAGGCCGGCTGGGCGATGACGGTCAGGAAAGGCATGACCCATCCTTGCGGCAGGTCGTCGAAGACCACGATCGAGATGTCGTCCGGGATCTCCTTCCCAGCCTCCCGGAGACCCTGGATGGCGCCAAAGGCGATGAAGTTGTTGCCGGCGAAGATCGCGGTGGGCCGCGACTGAGCCGCCAGCAGGCGGCCGGTCATCTCGTACCCGCTGGCCTCGGTGTACTGACCGAAGAGGATCTGCTGGGTGCCGGGGTCGATTCCGGCCTCCAGCATGGCGCGCCTGTAGCCGCTGACTCGGTCGGCGGACGTTGAGACCGACTCCGGTCCGACCAGGACGGCGATCTCCCGGTGACCTAGATCGAGCAGATGGCGTGCTGCGAGGTACGCTCCGCCCTCGGAGTCCGCGCGGACCGCGTCGACCTCTCCGGAGCGCAGACGCCGGTCCAGCACCACGGCCGGCAGGCCGTGGGCCTTGAGCAGCTCGAGCGACCCGCTCGAATCCGAGGCCGGCACGAGCAGGACGCCGTCGACGCGGCGCTGGATGAGGACGCGCACGTAGTCGAGCTCCTCGTCCACCGATTCGTCCGTGTTGCAGAACATGACCGCGTAGCCCTTGGGACGGGCGGCATCCTCCACGCCTCGGGCGATCGTGGTGAAGAACGGGTTGGCAATGTCTGTCATCACCAGCGCCAGGGTCTTCGTCCGCCTCGAGCGCAGCTGCCGGGCGAGGACGTTGGGCATGTAGCCGAGTTCGGCGATGGCGCGGTTCACGCGAGCGCGCGATTCCGGACTGGTGTAACCGGAGCCGTTGATGACCCGGGACACGGTCATCGTGGAGACTCCGGCAAGCTTGGCGACGTCGTTGAGGGTGCTCACGGTTTGGTAATCGTAGCCTTCGTGGGAGGGTTGCGATAAGGGGCTAG
This sequence comes from Chloroflexota bacterium, assembly GCA_003157875.1. GTDB lineage: Bacteria > Chloroflexota > Limnocylindria > Limnocylindrales > CSP1-4 > Fen-1039. Next base: position 22,814 of record PMKV01000134.1, on the reverse strand, counting down.
CGCGGGCGGCCTGTTAACGTTACCATCCGCGCATCGACGGCCTGTTAACGATAACATGCTGCGGCCCGGGGGATGTGGTAACGGTACCATCCAGGTCTGGTATCGCTAACATGCTCAGTCTTCGTAAACCCACTCACAAGGAGCGCACACATGGCGGAGGCGATGCTCGGAGCCGTGCTTCCGGGTAACAGCACCGTGGAGCTGCGGGAATTCCCGGTTCCGCGGCCGGCCGCGGGTCAGGTCCTCATCAAGATGAAGGCCTCCACGATCTGCGGCAGCGACATCCGAGCCATCTACCGCGAGCATCTCGGGAAGGGCCCGGAAGGCTATCTCGGCGTGATCTGCGGCCATGAGCCCGCAGGCCAGATCGTCGCCACCGGGCCCGACATGCGGCGCTTCCGCGAAGGGGACCGCGTCCTCCTGTACCACATCAGCGGCTGCGGCCGCTGCCACGATTGCCGGACCGGATACCAGATCAGCTGCACGAACTCCAGGCGGGCGGCTTATGGCTGGCAGCGCGACGGCGGCAACGCCGAGTACTGCCTGGCCGAAGAGGCCGACTGCGTGCTGATGCCGGACTCGATGAGCTACATCGACGGGGCCTGCGTCGCCTGCGGCTTCGGCACGTGCTACGAAGCGATCCGCCGGATCGACGTCTCAGGCGACGACACCGCGCTCGTCGTGGGGCTCGGACCGATGGGCCTCGCTTCGTTGATGCTCGCCCGCGCTCGAGGCGCCACCAAGGTGATCGGCGCCGATATCGTCCCGGACCGGATCGCTCTGGCCGAGAAGCTTGGTCTCGCCGACCTGGTGGTCGTCGCCGACGATAACGCCCTGGGACGCATCCGCGACGCCACCAACGGCCTCGGCTGCGAAGTCTCGATCGACTGCTCCGGAGTCTCCGCCGGCCGGCAGCTCGCGGTTCGGGGTGCCCGACGCTGGGGCCGGATCGCCTTCGTGGGCGAGGGCGGCACGGTCGAGCTGAACCCGAGCCCGGATCTGATCCACGACCAGAAGACGGTCTACGGCTCCTGGGTAACGAGCCTGGGGAACGTCGAGGACCTCGTTGAGCGCATGCCGCGCTGGGACATGCATCCAGACGTGACCTGCACGCACAAGTTCCCCCTCGAGAAGGCCGGCGAAGCCTACCGAACGATGGACGGCGGGAAGTCCGGCAAGGTCGCGATCGTTTTCGATGACTGAGCGTCCCGCAGCCCAGCCCACGCGCACCGGATGCGCGACAACCATCGGGTCGGCGGATCGAGCGGCAATCGACTAATCAAGGAGTACGAAGTTGCAACGGCAATTACGAGAGATCGCGGGACCGCTGATGGGACTGGTTCTCATCTGGGTCGTGATTCTGGCCCTTGCGCCCATCGCGCGGGACTGGGAGGCGTTCGACAACGTCCTCGAGAACGCCACCGGCTCCGGGCTCTTCATCATGTGCTGCGGCATGACGATCGCCCTGATCGGCAACTGCCTTGACCTGTCCGTGGGCTCCATCTACGCGCTGGTATCGGTCGTCGTCGGCCAGCTGCTCGTTGCGCACGTGCCGTTCCCTCTCGCGATCGCAATCGCGCTTGGAGCCGGCGCGATCTGCGGAATCATCAACGGCACGATCGTGGTCGTCACCGGCATCCCCACGCTAATCGCCACGCTCGGAACCCAGATGGCGTTCCGTGGCGTCGCCGACATGTGGGGCGCCGGCGTGGACATGGAGCAGTTCGGCAAGTCGTTCGACTGGTTCGGCACCGGTCTGCCCGGGCCTCTGTTCTGTTCGGTCATCGCCTTTGGGATCCTCTGGTTCATCCTCTCCAAGACCAGGTTTGGCTTCCAGACCTACGCCCAGGGTGGCAACGAAGAAGTTGCTCGTCTTGCCGGTATCCCGGTGAAACGCAACATCGTGCTCATCTACATGATCTGCGGAATCATGGCCGGCCTCGCCTCGATCGTCTATACGGCACGTGTGGACTTCGCATATGTGGACAGAGGCCAGGGCATGGAACTGCTGGCAATCGCCGGCGTAGTTATCGGCGGAACCAGCATGTTTGGCGGCATCGGCGGTGTGGGGAAGACCGTCCTTGGCGTGATGATTTACGAATCCATCTTCGCCGGTCTGATCTATCTGCATTACGACGCGTTCTGGCAGCAGGTCGCGACCGGTGTCGTGCTGATCGTCGCCGTCTGGATGGATTTCTACCAGAGGCGGGCCAGTGCGTCGCGGAGGACTGGTGTCATCAACGATAGCAAGAGGAGTCTATGGAGTAGGTTGCGCCTCGCATGTTGAGTGGACACAGAGCAAACGAAACACCGAAGACTGACCAAACCGACCAAGAGTGAGGATGGAGTAATGAAGCGAGTTCTTCTCGTGGGCGTCGCCCTGATAGTGGCGGCATGTTCCACATCGTCAGCGACGACGGCCCCGGCGGCGACACAGGCGCCGGGCGCGTCAACCGCCGCGTCGGCAGGCAGCGTCGATCTCTCGAAGATCACGATCGCCTATTCCGGCTATTCAACGAGCAACACCTACTGGAACATCCTGGGTAAGGCCGCGGCCGCCGAAGCCACCGCCAAGGGCGTCAAGTTCGTCGACGTGACCGCCACCACAAACGACTCCGGCATCCAGCTGCAGGCCGTCAACTCCGAGCTTTCGCAGAAGCCGTCGGCCATCATCATTGGGTCCGTCGACAACCGCGTCTGGGGCGACACGATCGCCAAGGCCAAGGCTGCCGGGATCCCGATCCTTGCCGTCGACACCGGCATCGATGATCCGTACATCTCCGCCCTGATCCAGACCGACAACGAAGGCGCCGGCAATCAGATCGGTGCCCTCATCTGCACGAACACCAGCGGCAAGGGCACTGCCCTCGTCCTCGGTGGCACCGTCGGCGCCCAGAGCGGTGACGCTCGCAAGAAGGGTGTCGAGGACAAGATCAAGGCCTGCGGAATGAAAGACGACGGCCAGTACGGCAACTGGGACTCCGCCACGGACGTCAGCATTGCCACCGCCGCCATTGCCTCCACCCCCGACCTGACCGCCATCTTCGTCCCGCACTCTGACGGTGCGGCCGCCGTGGCCAAGGCAGTATCGGACAAGGGTCTCTCGAGCAAGATCGGCGTCTATGGCTTCGACGGCTCCGCCGCCGAGCTGACCGCCATCCTGAACGGCACCGAGACCGCCAGCATCCATCAGGACAACGTCAAGATGGGTCAGACCATCGTCGACGATGCCATCACCATCCTGACGGGTGGCACGGTTGACAAGACCGTCCTCATCCCGCCGGTCCTCATCACTAAGGCCAACGCGGCTACTTTCCAGTAGACCGACGGGCGACCAGCGTCCTCAGACTGCTGGAGCTACCAACAGTTTCTTTATCGGATCTGACCTGCGAGGCTTCGAATCCTCCCGAGCCTCGCAGGTCACCCGAGCAGGAGAACCAAATGCCGAGCGCTCCGGACTCGCCAGAATTCGTCGTAGAAATGCGGGCCATCGTCAAAGGATTTCCCGGAGTGCTGGCGTTGAATCGTGTGAACTTCCAGCTTCGTCCGGGCGAAGTCCACGTGTTGCTGGGCGAGAACGGAGCCGGCAAGAGCACCCTCATCAAGGTCCTGAGCGGCGCCTACAAGGCCGACGCGGGAGACATCCTTGTCGACGGGGTGAGAACTCCAATCGCATCTCCGCAGGATGCGCTGGACCAGGGATTGCGCTTCATCTATCAGGAGCTGAGCCTGGCCAAGAATCTCGACATCGCGCGCAACATGTTCCTGGGCATGGAACCGATGCGGCGCGGCGGGATCGTAGATGAGAAGACGCTCTACGCGCGAGCATCCGAATACCTGACTCGATTCCACATCGACCTCAATCCCGCGGAGATGGTCTCCAAGCTGAGCGTCACCGAGCAGAAGATGGTGGAGATCGCTCGCGCTCTCACGACTCGGGCCAAGGTCATCGTCCTGGATGAACCTACGGACGTGCTGGAAGACCGCTCGCGCAAGGACCTGTTCGCCGTCATCCGGCAACTGAAACAGGAACAAGGCGTCGCATTCGTGTACATCTCACATCGCTACGCCGAAGTCGCCGAGATCGGTGATCGCGTCACGATCCTGAGGGACGGCACAAACGTCGGCACATACGACATCAAGGACCTCGAATTCAACAAGATGATCGAGCTGATGATCGGCGGGGAGATCAAGAAGCAGTACCCGGACCTCCGGACTCCGTCGGAGGAAAACGCCCTGCGGGTAGACGGCCTCGTCCGTGGCAGGATCCTCAACGGCATCAGCCTCGTCGTGAAGAGGGGCGAGATCGTCGGCGTGACGGGTCTCATGGGCGCCGGTAAGACCGAGCTCGGTCGCGCCATCGCCGGGGTGGATCGCTTTGACAGCGGCCAAGTCTACGTCCAGGAGAAGCGCATTCGCCTCCACTCTCCGCAGGATGGGATTCGCGAGGGGATCGCCTACTTGCCGGAGGACCGCAAGAGCCTGGGGCTGATCCAGAATCACTCCATCCGAGAGAACTATGCCTACCCGAGTCTGTACCGACTCAGCACGTTGGGCGTCGTGAACCAGCGACGACTCGACCGTGAGGTCGCCGACATCATGGCCCGGCTGTCGGTCAAGGCACCCGATTCGCTCACCTTCGCCATGCAGCTTTCGGGCGGTAACCAGCAGAAGGTCGTCGTAGCCAAGTGGCTGGGCGCGCAATGCCAGGTCCTGATCTTCGATGAGCCCACCCGCGGCATCGACATCAACGGCAAGCGCGAGATCTACGGCATCATGGAGGAGCTGCTCGAGCGCGGAGTCGGCATCCTGATGCTGACATCGGACTACACGGAGGCCCTCGAGATGAGCCACCGGGTGGTCGTGATGCGTCGAGGCGCCATCTGCCGCGAATTCGCGCGAGGCGAGGCGACGGAGTCCGACATCCTGCGCGAGGCGATCGGCGAGATGAACGCTGCCGACCACTCCGCCGGAGCCGCCGCGGCCGTGGGCGGCGCCGCCTGAGGCTGCCGAACCGTCCCCGGTCCTAGCCCGACCTGCGCCTCGAGCGACGGGCCTTCGATTCGCGCGCACGCACCGGCACCGCCGCCCGACCCGATTCCGTGCCCCCGAAGTCGGCCAGCGCCTTTCGCATCAGGGCTTCTGCCCTGGGGATGGGGATCGCCAGCCCGCTCCCCAGGACCAGATCGCCTCGGTCGAACATGAGCTTCAGGCGGGCCACCGGCGAGAGGCCGTGCCGGTCCCGGAACTCGTCGGGGTCCGCGAGCTGGACTCTGAGGGTCCTGGGTTGCCCGTAGGGAGACCGGGGATCGCCCACCGACTCGACCTCGTTCCAGGAGACGGTGCCGGTCCCGGGGAGCAGCGCGAAGCCGTCCCTGGCTATCACCAGGCGAATCGGGCTGGCCAGGCGTCTGGCGTCGAGGACGGCTGCGAAGACCGAGTACGCGGACAGGATCACGCCGCCGAGCGCCTGCGCCACCCCGAACACGGTGTTGCCGGACGCCACGTCGGCCCCTCCTCTCCACACCCCGTAGAAGCCAAGCGGGACGCACAGGATCCACAGCATGAGTCTCAGGCCCGTCCTGGCGCGGTTGTCGTAGATCGCGGTTCCCGGCCCAAGAACCGCGTGGCGAGTCTTGGATTCGGTTGGCCTGGCGGAGGGCAATCCCTCTCCTCAGTTGCATCGGATGGCGCCGACTGGACGTGGTCGCGCAATGATGACGGCTCGTCGCCGTCTCTGCGGCCGGCACGGGTCCGGCTACGGCCGGGGAGTCGATGCGCGGGTATCCCGCGGTGTCCATAATCGACCGGAGTAGCCATCCACCGGAGGAGATCGACATGGCCGAACGAACTGGAGCCGCGCGGGTCGGGATCGTGTGCGGCAGTCGCTCGGACTTCTCGGTGATGGAGAAGGCCGTCGAGATGCTCGGCAGGCTCGAAGTGCCGTGCGAGCTGCACGCCATCTCGGCCCATCGGGCGCCTGACCTGCTGTTCCGATTCGTTGCCGGGGCGGAGGGTCGCGGCATCCGGATCTTCATTGCCGGCGCGGGTGGGGCGGCCCATCTGCCCGGAGTTGTCGCGGCGAAGACGATCCTGCCGGTGATCGGCGTGCCGATCCCGACCGGAGTGAGCGGCGGCCTCGACTCGCTCCTGTCGATCGTGCAGATGCCCAAAGGTATTCCCGTCGCGACCGTGGCCATAGGCGGCGCCGAGAATGCGGCCCTGCTTGCGGCCGAGATACTGGCCCTCTCCGATCCGGCGCTTCGGGACCGGCTGCGGGCCTTCCGGGAAGCCCAGACGCACGGTATCGAGGACGACGAGTCCAACGCGAACCTGCGGGCTGAGCCCTAACCGGCGGCATGAAGACCGGCGGCATGAAGAACGTCCGCATGAGCGAGGTCCGATTCGGCAGGGGCGGCGTTCCGGACTGGCTCGAGCCGATGATCCGCCACTGCTCGCGGTGCGGTCGGGAGCTTGGCTTCGGGCCGGTCGAGGGCGAAGAACGAGATCGACTGGCCTGCCCCGTCTGCGGCTTCGTCTTCTACGTCAATCCGCGTCTCGTAGTCACGACGCTGCCGATCACCGACCGCGGCGAGGTCATGCTCATCCGCCGCGGCATCGAACCGGGCTTCAACCTGTGGGCCCAGCCGGGCGGCTTCCTCGAGATCGACGAGACGGTGCGCGACGCGGCCATCCGCGAGACCCTCGAGGAAACGGGGTTGGCCATCGAGCCGGGGCGGATCGTCGGTCTGTATTCGCGAGTACAGGCTGCCGTCGTCGTGGTGGCCTACGAAGCCCGGATCGTAGGCGGCGTGCCGCTCGTGACCCGCGAGTCGCTGGAGACGAGACCCTTCGCTCCGGACAAGATCCCGTGGCTCGACATCGCCTTCGAGACGAGCGTCCAGGCGCTGCATGACTGGGTGAGACTGGCCCGACCCGATCTGGCCCTGCCCGATCCGTCGACCTTTCACCGCGACTACGGGGCCTGAATCCCGCATCCGCCGTAAGCGGGATGCCGCCGGTTCGCCGGGATGGCAGAATCGGCCTGGATGCACACACTCGACGCCACGACCATCGCCCTGGTCCTGATCCCGATCCTGGTTCTCCAGCTCGGGTTGATGCTCTTCGCCTTGTACGACCTCTTCCAGGAAGACCGGCGCGTTCGGGGCGACAGCAAGATCATGTGGGCCTTGATCATTGCCTTGGTCAACCTCTTCGGCCCGCTGCTGTACTTCTTCGTCGGCCGTGACGACTCGCGCGGCGCGGAGATCGGGGATGCTCTTCCGGCGTCCGCCGAGAAGGCCTCCGCGGATTCGATAGCGCGCGTCCTTGCCACCTGGCCGTCCCTGCCCCAAACAACGGATGCGGCCGTCGTCACGACGGGACTGACGAAGCGATACGGCGGCGGCGTATTGGCCCTGGATCACCTGAACCTGACGGTTCCGAGCGGCAGCATCTTCGGCTTCCTGGGCCCCAACGGGGCCGGCAAGACCACCACGCTGCGGCTTCTCACCGGTCTCGCCATGGCGACCGAGGGGACGGGCTCTGTGGCCGGCGTCGCCATCGGCGGCTCCGGCGGCGAGCTGGCCCGCAACATCGGCTACCTGGACCAGGACCCACGCTTCTACGGCTGGATGCGGGGCCGCGAGCTGCTCACGATGGTGGGCCAGCTCCACGGTCTTCACGGGGCGGAGTTGCGGGGACGCGTCGGCGAGGTACTGGAGATCGTAGGCCTGACGGACGCGGCGCACAGGCGCATCGGCGGCTACTCGGGCGGCATGCGTCAGCGCCTCGGCATCGGCCAGGCCCTCATCAACCAGCCCCGCGTCCTCTTCCTGGACGAGCCCGTGAGCTCGCTCGATCCGGAGGGCCGGCGCGACATCCTCGAGATCATCTCCAAGCTACGCGGCACGGCCACGGTCTTCATGAGCACCCACATCCTCAACGATGTCGAGCGTGTCTGCGATCGGGTCGCGATCCTCAACTACGGCCACCTGGTGGTGGAGGGACCGATCGACGAGCTGCTGGACCGCTACGCCCAGCCCGTCTACGAGCTCGAGCCGGAGCCGCGGCAACCCGGTGCCGTCGATCGACTGGCGGCAGCCATGCGCGGCCAGGCCTGGGTCGGAGAGATCAAGACGGAACCCGACGTGGTCCGGGTCTTCGTCAACGACCCCAAGGTGGCCGGCGCCGCCATCCTGCCTCTCGTGGTTGCCAGCGGGGTCAACCTGGTCCGCTACGAGCGGGCCCGGCCGAGCCTCGAGGACGTCTTCCTCCGCCTCGTGGCCGAGAGCGGCCCGCCGGTCGCGGCCCCGGCTCCCGTGCCCGTCTGGGGCCTGGATGGGAGGGGCCGGCGATGATGGGGCTCGGCATACTGCTGCGCAAGGAGCTGCGCGAGCAGCTGCGTACCAACAGGTTCATCGCGGTCGTGGCCGTCTTCGTGCTCTTCGGGATCCTCGGCCCGCTGACCGACCGGTATATGAAAGAGCTGGTGGACGCCATCGGCAGCCAGAGCGGTGGCTTCTCAATCGCGGTCCCGCCGCCGTCGCTGGCAGGCGACCTGGTCCAGATCGACAAGAACCTCTCGCAGTTCGGGATCATCTGCGCCCTGCTCCTGGCGATGGGCTCCGTGGCCTGGGAGAAGGAGCGCGGCACCGCGGGCATGATCCTGACCAAGCCCGCATCGCGGGCGGCCTTCCTGGCGGCCAAGCTGATCGCGATCTCGGCGACGTTGGGTGTCGCCACCATCCTGGGGACCGGCGTCGCCTACATCTACACCTTGCTTCTGTACCCGACGGCCTTCTCGCTTGCCGGCTACGCGGCCATGGCGGCGCTGATGTGGTGGATCCTCGTCGCCTTCACCGCTATCACCCTGCTCGGCAGCACCCTCACCCGGTCGGCCATCGCGGCGGCGGGCGTCGGCCTGGTGGCGCTGCTCATCATGGGAATCGTGGGTGCCCTGCCGGTGATCGGGCCCTACATGCCGTCGTCCTTGGGGGAGCCGGCGCGGGCGCTGGCCATGGGCCAGGATCCGGGTTGGATCCTGGGCCCGGTTCTCTTCAACCTGGCCCTGGTGCCGGCCCTGTTCGTCATCAGCTGGCTGGTCTTCCGACGCCAGGAGCTGTAGCCCGCAGGTTTGGTGCGGCGCGGCGTGCGACACCGAGTAGCGGCGGGGGAGACGGAGGGCGAGAACCGTTCGCCGGGCAATCGTTTGCGCCATGATGCGGGTATCCACTCCATAGGAGGGAACCGTGGCCATCACCTTCAAGCACGTCCCGCATCCGCACATCGCCGCCCGTAAGAAGACGGGGGCGCCGAAGACGACCGATGAGCACGTCGGGCCCAACGGCAGGATCGCACTGGTTCTCACGACTGTAGTGGGCACGATGTGGTGTGCCTACGCCTTCGCCGCCCTCGCGTTGGTCGCGCTGCCGTCGGCGCTCTCCGGGGGCAGGCTCCTCGACCTCATTCAGTGGATCAGCCAGACGTTCATCCAGCTGGTCATGCTGTCGGTGATCATGGTCGGCCAGAACATCCTGGGCCGCGCATCGGACAAGCGGGCCGACATGACCTACCAGGATGCCGACGCCACGTTCCATGAGTCCGAGCAGATCCAGGCTCACCTTCTCGAGCAGGACGCGGCGATCAACACCCTTCTCGACAAGATCCTGAAGCTCGAAACCGCGCTGTCTGCCCAGAAGTAGAGTCGGGCCTCGCGCTACGGGGTGGTCACTACCCAGATGCGCCAGTCCCCGGTCACCGAGAGCGGCGCCACGACGAGCGTCTCGGGTGCCGGGATGCCCGCGAAGGTTAGGTCCACGACGTATGCTCGGTTGAGGTCGGCGAACTCGAGGAGGTCGGCCCATACGGCAGACCCGAGGCTGAGGCGGTTGAGCCGGCTCGGGCTTGCCGTCGGCTGCCCGACGCGAGTCACGTAGTTGGCCCGCACGTATAGGGCTCCCTCCGTGGCTTCGAACGCCGCTTCGTTTCCGAACGCCCGCTGCGAGTAAGACGACAGCAGGTTCCAGGCGTTCGGCGGGTCCTTTCCGGCCGTCGAGGCGAAATCGACGGCGACGTTCCCGGCCGCCACCGGATCCCGAACCGGGTCGGCCGGTACCTGCGCCCGGGCCCCCCCGAAGTCGGCCGCGTGCCACGTCCGGCCACCGTCCGACGACAGCATCAATGCCGTGGAGCCCGCTGACGCGAAGATGGTAGCCGCGGCATGGGTCTGATCGGCGAAATCGACCCAGTCGAAGGCCGTGTGGGCCGGCATCCCGAAACCGGGCACGTCCACCCAGCTGGCGCCGAAATCGGTGCTCACGGTGAGGCCGAAGAGACGCTGATCGGTTCCCACGACCGCCCACTGCCGGCCGACCAGGGCGTTCAATTCCAGTGGGTTGACGGGTTCCGGCGCCGGCTCTCTGATCATGGTCCAGGATTGCCCGGCATCTGAGGTTCGATAGAACCAGACCGCGGGCTGCACCGATGAGCCGACCGGCGAGATGCTCACCGCGAGGGCGCCATCAATCGAGTCCCAGAACATCGGGCCGGCGGCGACGCTAGAACGGGCGCCGGCCGGGACGGATCCCAGGCCGGGCAGATCGACCGTCGACCAGGTTCGGCCGGCATCCCGGCTGACCTGCACGGCGACGCCACCCGCCCCCGAGGCCGAGTCGCCCATCGACCACAGCGTGTCCGCGTCGGAGGCCGTGAACTTCGAGCCGAGACCGGCCGCCGTGCCCGCCACCAACCAGTTCGCCCCGCCATCGTCGGTTCCCAGGACCGTGCCCGAGTCGGTGCACAGCAGGTAGCCTCGATCGGCGTTCACCAACGAGAAGGTGGTCGTGTCGCACTTGAAGGCGCCGGCGACCGGGGCCGACTGCCACGTCCGGCCGCCGTCTTTGGTTCTGTCGACGAAGAAGAGCACATCTGGGGGTGTCGGGCTGGCGGCCGCGGCGCCCGCGACGGCGGCGCCCGCGACGGCGTCGGCGGTTACCGTCCAGGCCCGGTCCCGATCGAGGACGAAGATCGACTTGAGCGGCGTCGGAACCGTTCCGGCCCGCCAGGTGGTGCCGTTGTCGGCGGAAGTCAGGAGATAGGAGCCCTGGACGGCCCAGATGCCGCCGCTTCGCATCAGTCCCGCCTGATCGACCCGGGCGTCGAGGGCAGCCGGCAGGTTGAACGTGGGCCCAGGGGAAGGGGTGGGCAGGTTGGGCTCCACGATCTGGCCGAGCCGCGGCAGCACGGTGATCGCCACGACGATTGCGGCGCCGGCGAGAAGCGCGCTCAGTCTCAGGGCTCGCCACGACGGTCGCCTTGACGGCGCCTCTCGCGGACCGTCTTCGGAATGTCCGGTGCTGGTCGGCTCGACCACGGATCTCCCTCGACTGCGACTCTCGAACCAGGAGCTAGGGCCGATGCGTCGTGATGCGCGGCCCGCTCCTAGCCTTGCCTCTGGCCACGCACCAGTCTGGCCGGCTCCAGCGCCGTGCGCCGGCCGCGGTTGGCCATCGCCTTGGCCAGCGCCACGGCGTGGGCGCGGACCTCCAACTCGTCGTTGAGTGGCGCGAGGACCACCTTGGCCGGTCGAACGCCCTCGGCGCGGCCGACCGCGATTCTGATGAGCTGGTCGGTCAGCCACGGGTTCTTTGGCAGGCACGGGCCGTGCAGGTACGTGGCGAAGACGTTGCCGGACCGCGCCCCTTCCAGGCCGTCGCGGCCGTTGTTGCCCGCCCCGGCAACCACCCGCCCGAACTCGACGCAACCGGGCCCAAGCTCGGTCAGGCCGGAGTGGTTCTCGAAACCGACGACCGTCTCGGTCGTGCCGTCGATCGTGACCTCGCAGGCGGCATGCTGCATGAATCGTTGCTGTCCGCCGCGCGTCTCGAGATCCAGGATGCCGGCGCCAAGCATCTCCTGACCGTCGTTCGAAACGTAGCGATGGCCGAGCAGCTGGAGGCCGGCGCACACGGCGAAGACGACCACGCCCTCCGCCACGGCCTCGCGCAGCGACGGGGACTTGCGGGCGAAGTCTTCGGCCGCGACGGCCATCTCCACGTCCTGGCCGCCGTGGAACAGGACGATGTCGAACTTGCGGAAGTCCGGCGTCTCGCCCTTCTCCACCGCCACGACCTCGACGGGGATGCCCCGCCACTGGGCCCGGCGCTGCAACGCGATGAGATTGCCGCCGTCGCCGGCCACGTTCAGCAGCGACGGGTAGAGGTGGGCGATGCGAAGCGGCCTGTGGTCGCGTGAATGGCGCGATCCGGCCGAATGGACCATGGGGACCGGCGCGGACGGCGGGATGCTTTCGGGCGACCGGTCGGCATCGGCCGGCGGCGCGGTCGGCGTGGCCGACTGGCCGGCGGTCGATGCGGATGGCCCGGCCTTCGACCGCTTCGACGCCGGCTGCGGCACCTGCGGGATGAGCGGATAGGGATCGACGGGGTCGGCCTGGTAGTCGTTCGTGACGGGCCGGACGGCGACGGTCTTCGGCACGGGCTTGTGCGGGGTCGCCGGCTCCGGTGGCTTGCGCTCGGTCATACGGCCCAGTATCTCCCAGTCCAGCCACGCCGCCGCATCTCGTCTCGCAGTTCGATCAGCGGCGTGTAGCCCGACAGCACGACCAGCCGCGACCCGGGCGGCAGCAGCGAGAGCGCTTCCGTGAGCGCTTCCGGCCGATCCTCGATGACCTTGAGCTTGCTCGCCGAGACGCCGGCGTAGTGGAGCCGGTTGGCCAGCTCATCGGCGCGTGTGCCGGAGATGACCGCTCGCTCGACCCGTGGCGCCATCGTCTCGAAGTCGACGTCCCACAGCCAGCCGAAGTCCTCGCCGTCGACGAGCGTGTTCGAGGCGGCGATCAGGAGCTGGCGCGGCTCGCCTTCGGTCGCGAGCGCCCGGAGCGTGGTGTTGTACGAGGTCGGGTTCTTGGCAAAGGCCAGAACGATCGTCCGACCGTCCGCCTCGATCTTCTCGAGTCGACCGAAGGCCGGTCCGACCGAGGCCAGAGACTCGGCCGCGTGATCGAGCGAAACGCCGAGTCCAACCAGAATCGCCACCGCGCCGGCGGCGTCATAGGCGATGTGCACGCCCGACTGCGGGATCTCCAGGGTCAGCTTGCCCGAAGGAGTCTGGAGCCCGACTCGCGTTCGATCGAGGCCGACCACCTCCAGCGAAGTCACGGCGACGTCCAGCTTGGGCCGCGCGAAGCCGCAGGACGGGCAGCTGTAATCGCCCATGTGCGAGAGGTAGACATGGCGGTACTTGAGGTCCGCCTGGCAGCGCGGGCAGCGGATCGTGTCGGCGGCGCGAGTGATCTGGTCGGTGGATCTCTTGATCGCCAGGCCGAACGTGACGCGCCGACCTTCGCGCTTCTCGGCCAGCGTCGCGACCATGGGATCGTCCGCGTTGACGACCAGCGCCGCGTCGGCCGGCAGAGCCGCCGCCACCGATTCGATAGCATCGGCCACGGCGTAGATCTCGCCGAAGCGGTCCAGCTGGTCGCGGAAGAGGTCCGTCACGAGGAGCGCCCGCGGCAGCGTCTCCGGGGCGACCATGGGGAGCGCGCCTTCATCCACCTCGGCCACGAGCACGCCCTGGGGCAGGTGGCCGCGCAGGTTGGCGTAGCTGACCGCCAGACTCGTGACGCCCTGGATGAGGTTCGCGCCGGCGGAGTTGTGGCAGACGGTTATGCCCTCGCCGCGGAGTAACGCGGCGGTGAATCGAGCGGTCGTGGTCTTGCCGTTACTGCCGGTGATGGCCACCACGGGCACGCCGGGGATTCGCACCAGCTCGTCGAGTATGCGCGGGTCGACCTTGCGGGCGACCATGCCGGTTATCGCCGTGCCGCCGCCACGACCGATGAGGCGAGTGGCCCGAGCGGCGCTCTTTCCGGCGGCGAGGGCAAGCAGGCCGCGTAATGGAAACGAGGTTGGGGTGCCAACGGGACGCCGGCTCAGCAGGCTGGTCATTCCCCCCGAGTGTAACTGGTCGGAGGGCCCGCCCGCCCGTCGCGGGCCTCGGGTCCGTCGGGAATCGAGACGGGGCCGCGCGAGATGCCGCGCGACCCCGTCGAGGCAATCCGGTTCAGGCGATCCGCCGGCGCCGTTTCGTGCCAACGAAGAGGCCGCCGAAGGCGGCGATCAGGCCGACCGGGAGGAACCAGATCGCGCTGCCCGAGCCGTCCGACGCGGTCGCGCCGGCGGTGCTCGTCGGCGGAGGCGTGGGCGGAGTCGTAGGCGCGGGCACCCCGACGCCGATCGATGCCGAGATCGACGGGCAACCCGGGTCGATGGCATTCGGCTGAACGAGGGTCATTTTGAGCGGGTACTCGAGGCAGGCGAAAGTGGTCGCCACTCCCGCTATTCCAACATCGGCGTTGTGCGGCAGCGCCGTGCCGGTCAGCACTATTGTGAGAGTCTCACCGCCGAAGGCCGCAGGGGCAACCACTCCCGTTGACTCGTAGTTCCCGAGAGTGCAGTTGGTGATCGCGGCTGAGCAGGTGATGCCCGTAGGGGTGAACCAACCTGGCTTTGCGTCGAGATCGGCCTCGTAGACCGATGCCTCGGCGCCGTTGAGGAAGGTCATCGTCTCGGTGAGGGTCAGCGTGGTGCTGGTCTCAGCCTGGATGGTGGTCTTGTCCCAGCTGAGCGTCGGCGCCACCGTGTCCACGAACGTTCTGAAGGCGAATTCCGTGGGGTCCGGCAGCGCGACCCACGAGGGGTTGTTCCAGAGCGCCAGACCGCCACCGGCGGTCCCGGTGGAGCCGTAGGCCGCGTTGGCGTCCGTGACGAGGTTGAAGACGATGGCGTATTTCGAGCCATTGAAGATGCCCTGGGCCGGCGCGAATGAGAACTGGACCCAGCCGGGGGTTGTGGTAGTCGAAGCGGTCGAAGACTCGATGGGCGAGCCCGTGGGCATTCCGGTGCTGGCGTCCACATGTTTGATATTCATGGCGACGGTAGCCAAGCCCCCGCCGACATACAGATCGACGCGGCTCAGATCCCCGGTCTTGTCGGCGGTGAAGGTCTGGGCGAGATCGACCGAGGACGCGTTAGTCTGATGCGTCAGGTCGACAGGGTTCGATAGGTCGAGATTGCCGACGGTGGCCATGGTGGACCCGGGTATCAGGCCCAGCAGCAGGAAGCCCGCGCACAGCGCGAGCGCGCGACGTTTCATGATCGACGGTCCTCCGCAGTCGATGACGGCGGCCGCACTCTCCATCGGCCGCCTTGTCACACAGGACCTGCCGCGGCTGGGTCGTGACGGGCTCCACGGCTGAGGACGCCGGAACCGCAGATTCCCCTGGCGTGTGCGCCGCTGCGAGGCCAGTCTCGAGGCTATTGTGCTCCGCCCGCGTCGACTATCCGGCCGAGGACTTTCCCGATGTCTGCCACCCGACGCAAGGTCCGAGGTCAGCCGACGATCGAACAGACCCTGGTGACGAGTTCTTGGGCGGCGAACGGCTTGAGCGCGAACGCCGTCCGGCCCTCCAGGCCCAGGATTTGGCGAGCGGCATCCGGGTGGCCGGAGACCATGAGCACCGGCAGATCTTCGTCGCGCTTGCGAAGAAGCAGGGCCAGCGCCACGCCGGTGACGCCGGGCATCTCGTAGTCCGTGACCAGCAGATCGAACGGGCCGGCATCGGCCATGGCCAGGGCGGCGACTGCGCTGCCGGCCTCCACAACCGACCAGCCTTCGTGTCGAAGAACGGTCGAGACGAATCTGCGCACGAGGGCCTCGTCGTCTACGACAAGGGCGACGGGGGCGCGGCCTCGGTATGCCTGTGACGGCTCGGCGACGGCACCGCTCGTCCGCGTTAGGGCCGCGTCGGAGCACGGCATTCGAACCGTCTCCACCCGACCAACTTTGTGCTGGCTTGCCACATCGCTCACACGTTTCGGCTGCGACATCACTCATTTATGGATTCGCGCGGGAAGCAGGTGTCAGATCAGCAGGCCGCGTTCCGGAATCCGATCATTCCGCCAGTAGGAATGGTGATGCCGCGACCTGAGAGTCCCCTGAATCGCGGAACCCCTCGCGAACGAGGGGCTCCAGGTGGCGACGAGGGGAGGGGGCTATTTCCAGGTGAAGTTGAACGGCGCTGAAGTGGATGGCGAGCCGCCCGACGGTGTACAGGTGGCGACGAACGCATACGTGCTGACCACATTGCCCCCGCGGTTTGCATTAGTTGCGACTCCTGAGGCATTCGTTGTCAGATTCCAGGTCGCAGGCGCGGGTGTAGGCGTTGGTGGTGTCGCGCCAGACACGTACGTTCTCGTGAGCGTGCACGGGGAGTTGGGCAGGTACGTTACGGTGAAGGTCACGTTCGTGCCTTTGGCCTGGGGCGATGTCAGTGGGAGCGTGGTGATCACGGGCCTAACCGGTGTCGGCGTCGGCGTCGCCGTTGGCTTCGGAGTCGGGGTGGCCGGTGGCGGCGTCGGGGTGGCCGGCTTGGGTGTCGGGGTGGCCGGCTTGGGCGTGGGCGGCTTGGGCGTCGGGGCGACGGTCGGGACCGGTGTTGGGACCGGCGTGGGGGCCGGAGTGGCCGGCATCTCCGTCGGAGTTGGAGTCGGCGTCACTGTGGCTGTCGGGCTGAGCGAGGGGCGGCCGACCAATCCAAGATTCAGCGATGCGGATGAGCTCGGGGCGATGGTGGGATCGGCCGAGGCGGGAATCGTCGTGAACCAGGCGCCGCCGATGAGCAGGGCCATGAAGATGAAGAAGCCGGTGAAGAAGACCCACACGGGCGCCACGCGGCGCTTCTTGCGCGGATTGCCGTATTCATCGAAGTCCGGCGAGGCGGGCCCGCCGCCGGTCAGCCATCGATCGGCCGCCCTGACCGGCCACGTGACGATGAGGCCCAGGCCCAACAGGACGGACACTACCGCCGAGCCGATGGTGCCGAGCCCGAATCCGGCCTTGACCCCTGCGGCCGCGGGCGCTACTCCCGCCGAGCCGGCCGAGCCGGCCGAGCCGGCCGAGCCGAGGCTCGACGGCGCGGTTGGGGAATGCCTGCCGACGTGGCCCAGGGCCGTGCCCGCGGCGACAAGCGCAGCCGCTACTCCGGCAAATGGGCCGACGATGCGCGCCCTCCAGCCACGTCGCCCGCCCGCGTCCCCCGGAACGACGCTCTCGTCGGAGGGCGACGACGGCGGAGCGGCTTCGATTTCCTCGATTCGGGCGCCCGAGAAGCCGGGCACGTCGGCTGCCGGCGTGCGGACTCGGCCGTGGAAGTCGAAGGGCAGCGCGTCCTCGATTGCGACCCGCGGCACCGGTGCGGTGGCCCATGCCGGTGGGCGCGGCGAGGCCGGCGGGGCCGCCGGGATAGGGGCGGGCGGAATCTCGGCCGGCGCAACCGACGGAGCAGGAATCGCGGGCTCGGCAGCCTGGGCCGTGGCCGTCTCGACCGCGTGAGTCTCGCTCGCGGGAGCCACAACCGCACGACTCGCGGCGGAGGCGGCCATCGCGGCGCTCACCGCGGCAGCGGCGGCGGCGGACGCGGCGGCGGCAGCGGCGGCCGAGGCGGCGGCGGAGGCGGCAGAGGCCGAACCTTCGGGGGCACTCGCGGGCGCCGCAAGTTCGACCTCCGGCGCTGAGGCCTGGGTCACGCTCGGGTCGACCGGGCTGACCGTCGACTCGCCGTCGGTAAGTGCGGTATTCGGTTCGGAGGCGGTCATGCCGTCCGACGAGGGACCTGTGGCCGGATCATCAGGGCGGTCGGGTTGCCGCCTACGGGGAGTCTTTCGGCTCGCCATAGCGCCGCACCTCTGGTGTTTGGATGCGCCCCAAAGTCTCCGCCACGGGTGGCGTCTCGCAATGGGACGATGGTCACCCGGGCGACTAGGTGTTGGTTTGGATCGGTGCGGTAACGGTTGGTTAGGATTAGATTGGGGCCGATGCAATGCGGTCCCGATACAGACCGCTCACGACGATTGGGGCACTCGCTTCGCGCGGTATCAGGAGGCCGCCGGTGACACGGTCGGCACAGGCGACGTCGCTGGCGACCCGGACGGCGCGCCGGCCGCTGGGGAGCCCGAGGTCGACACGGAAGGCAGGGGGCTTGGGCTCGGCGACGGCGCCGCTGCCGGCGCCCCATTTGGCCAGTAGACGGCCGCGTCGCCCAGGATGGTCTCGTTGATTGCCTCGCCGCCGACGATGAGGACGGATCCGTCCGCAAGGAGCGTGGCCGTGTGGCCCATCCGGGCGAAAGACATGGTTCCGATCGGATTGGAAATTCCGTTGACCGGATCGAGTCGCTCAACGGTCGCGATCGGGTCGCCGCCGTAGCTGTCCTGGCCGCCCACGATGAGGACCGAGCCGTCGCCGAGCACGGTCGTCGTGTTGTGAACACGAGCGTCGGCCAGCGTCATCAGCTTGAAGTCTCCGCCGGCAGGGTCGTAGGCCTCGGCCGTGGCGTTGACCTGCTTGCCATCGTCGTAGCCGCCTACGATCAGCACGAGGCCGTTCGGCAGCAGGCAAGCCGTGGCGGCCATGCGCGGGACCTGCATCATCGCCGTTTGCGTGAACAGGTTGCCGGTCGGGTCGTATCTGGTGGTCGAACTCACCGCCAACGAGGTATCACTGCCGCCGCCCGCGATGAGCACCCGGCCGTCCGCCATCTTCGTCGCGGTGACGAACCCGCCGGACTGGGTGTCGGTGCGGCTGAAGACGCCTGTGCTCGGGTCGTAGATCTCGGCCGACGTCACGTCTCCTGAGAAGCTCTCCCCGCCCACGATCAGCACAAGACCGCTATTGAGAAGAACAGCGGAAGCGGCCGCTCGCGCGGACTTGAGGTTGCCCGTGTATCGCGTCGTGCCCGCCTTCGGGTCGTAGATCTCGGCGGAGTAGAGCGGACCGCCGCCGCCATTTCGGCCCCCGGCAATCAAGACCGTGCCGTCGCGGAGCAACGTCGCCGTGTGGTCGTAGCGGGCGTCCTTGAGGTCGCCGGCCGCCGTGAACGAGCGAGTCTTGGGGTCGTAGATCTCGATCGAGGTCAGTGCCGAATCCGACCCCGAGACGATGTTGAGACCGCCGACGACCAGAACCCGACCGTCGGGTAGCAATGTCGCGGTGTGGTTCGCCCGCGCCGTGTTCAGCTTCCCGACCGCGACCAGCGGATCGGCCGCCGGGAACGCGACCGGGACGTAGGTCTCCTGGGGCGCGGCCGTGGCGTAGACCTGGTTGTAGTCGAACGTGTCGAGCGGGTAGTTGGCGGTTTGACTGTTCCCCGCATTGGCGACGATGGCCACGATCGCGATCGCGACGATGCCCAGCCCGATCAGGACGCTCCAGTTGGTGCTGGCCGAGGATGGTGTGCTCTGCCACCGGCTGCCCCCGTACTGAACAGGTGGCGGCATCGGGCTCCACCTGGGCCCGCCGGGGGGCGGCTGGTACGGCCGCCGCGGCGTCGAGTTGCGCGTCTGCTGCGAGGGGCCGGTCCGACGGGGCGGCCGGGGCGACGCATCGCGCCGGCGCCATTCGAACGGCTGCGTCGGTGGCTGCGTCGGTGGCTGCGTCGCCGAGCTATCGGCCGCGGACGGACCCCCGCCGGTCGGGTCGGGCGTGTGCTGGGCGATCGTCGATGGCGGCGCGGCGCCGGCGTTGGCGGTGGGGACGTCGGCGGGGGTGACGATCCGAGCCTGGGGAGCCTGCGTGGCTTCGGGGGCCATCATGTCGTTCAAGCGGACGGAAGGCGGAAGGGGCGTCGGCGACGGCATCCTCGACGACTCGAAGAGCCGCACGGGCTCGGGCGCCGCCGGCCCCGGCTCCGCCGCCGGCGCCGCGGGCGCCGCTGGCGCCGCTGGAGACTCGGGCGCCGCTGGAGACTCGGGCGCCGCTGGCGCCGCTGGAGACTCGGGCGCCATGGGTGCCGCGGGCGATGCCGCCGCCCAGACGGCCGCAGGAAACGCGCTGTTCGGGGGTGTCGGGGCCGTCTCACTCGCCGGCGTTCGACCGCTCAGGTCCCTCCCGCACGCCTGGCAGCTGGTCTGTCCGCGGAAGATCAGACTGGCACCGCAGAACTTGCACGTCGGCTTCTGCGTTCCCTGTCCCTGCATCTCCCTCAACCTCTCATCCGTGCGCTGCATCGCGACGAGCGCGCTGCCCGCCAGTATGACCTCGCCGATGGGCAGAAGGATCGGCCCGACCCCGCGCCAGAACGCGCCGGCCGCCGAAGCGAGGCGACTCTGACGCGAAGCCAAAGCCTCGCAGAGCGAGGCTCGGCGTCGCCCGAGCGCGGGCGCAGGCGTGATCTGGCGCGAATCGGCGGTTCCGTACCGCTCAGCTCAGGTCCACATAGACATTCTTTACCTGGGTATAGCCCTCGAAGGCGTGCATGCCGTTCTCGTGGCCCACGCCCGACATCTTGTAGCCGCCGAACGGCGCTTCGGTGTGGACGCTCGAGTTGCAGTTGATCGACAGCACGCCCGACCGGATCGCCCGCGCCGTCCGGATGGCCTTGCCGATGTCGCGCGTCCAGATCGACCCCGACAGGCCGTAGGGCGTGTCGTTCGCCAGCCTGACCGCCTCCTCCTCGGTGTCGAAGGGGATGACGACGACGACCGGCCCGAAGACCTCCTCCTGCGCGATCCGCATGCGCGACTCGACTCCGTCGAGGACGGTCGGCTGGATGTAGGCGCCCTGCGCGTATGCCGGTTCGGCCGGGATTCCGCCTCCGACCACCACCCGCGCGCCTTCCTCCCGCCCAATCCGAATGTAGTCGAGCACCGTCTCGCGCTGCCGGAAGCTGACCATCGTCCCGACTTCGGTGTCCGGATCGTCCGGGTCGCCCACCTTGATCCTGAGAGTGGCCTGCGCGAACAGCTCCACGACGCGGTCGTGGACGGAGCGCTCGACGATGATGCGGGCCCGGGCACAGCAGTCCTGACCGCAGTTGTCGAAGACCGAGTACGGCGACTCGGCGGCGAAACGCTCGAGGTCCGCGTCGGCAAAGACCACGTTGGGGCTCTTGCCGCCCAGCTCCAGGCTGACCTTCTTGATGTTGCCCGCCGCCGCCCGCATGATCGCCTGCCCGGTGGCGGTCTCGCCGGTGAAGGCCACCTTGCCGATGCCGGGGTGCGCGGCGATGGCCTGCCCGGCCGTTGCGCCCGGACCCGTTACCACATTGAGCACTCCCGGGGGAAAGCCCGCCTCCAGGGCCAGTTCCGCTATGCGTATCGCGGTCAGCGGCGTGTAGCTGGCCGGCTTGAGGATCGCGGTGTTGCCNNTTCCAGGGCACGATCAGGCCCACGACGCCTATCGGCTCGCGCAGGGTGAAGTCGAAGCCGGGCTTGGAGACGGGGATCGTCTCGCCCATCAGTTTGTTCGCGGCGCCGCCCCAGTACTCCATCACATTGGCCGCGGCGCCGATCTCCCAGCGCGCCGATGAGATGGGCTTGCCCATGTTGCGGGACTCCATCGCCGCGAGTTCCTCGAGGTGGTCGCGGATGTGCGTCGCGAAGCGGGCCAGGGTCTGACCGCGGCGGGTCTGGCTCCACGAATGCCACTCCCCGTCGAAGGCGGCCTGGGCGGCCTTGACGGCCCGATCCACGTCCTCGGTCCCGCCCTTTGGGGCCGTGGCGATGACCTTGTTGGTAACGGGGCTCACGACATCGAACGTGGCGCCGTCCGCCGCCGCGACCCGCTCGCCGCCGATCACCATCTTGAGGGTTGGGGCAGGGGCGAGCGGCTGGGCGGTCATATGGTCACCTCTGGTGGTGTCCGGTCGTGGCGTTCGGGCTGGGTTCTCGGATCATACCCGTGCTGCAGCCGCTCGCCGTTCCGTCGCTGGCCGCTCGTCGTTCCGCCGTTCGCCGCTCGCCGCTCGTCGTTCCGTCGTTCGCCGCTCGCCGCTGGCCGCTGGCCGCGTAAGTCGCCGCCAATCGCCCGAGCCCATCCTGAGTCCATGGCAGACGACATTCAGGTCGGTCGGATGGTTCGAGATGTCCGGCTCGCCCGCAATCTGCGCCAGGTGGATGTGGCCGTTCGGGCTGGAGTCACCCGCCAGTTGGTTTCTCGGCTTGAGCGTGGTTTGGTCGAAGGCATGCCGGTCGGCTCGCTCCGGGCGATCAGCCGGGCCCTCGGGATGCCGTCGATCCTTTCGCTGGGCTGGCGCACCCCGGAGATCGACCGTCTCCGGGATCGGGTCCACGCGGCCATGGTTGAGAGTGTCGCCTCGATGTTGAGCTCATTGAGATGGGAGCTCGCGCCCGAGCATTCCTTCAACCACTACGGCGAACGAGGTTCGGCCGACATCCTGGCCTGGCATGACCCGTCCCGCACGCTGCTGATCATCGAAACGAAGTCCCGGATCTGGGATCTCCAGGAGACTCTATTCGCGCTCGACCGCAAGCGGCGCGTTCTACCCGGACTTGTCGCTCGAGAGCGCGGCTGGCGGATCGGCGCCGTTGGCGTGCTCCTTGTACTGCCCGAGATGAGCACGCATCGGCACGTCGTGGCCCGACACTCGGCGACGTTCAGGGCCGCTCTGCCTCACAGGCAGATCGAAGTTCGAGACTGGCTGGCGGCCCCGGTCGGCGACCTTCGCGGCCTCTGCTTCTTGCCGATTTCTCACCAGAAGAACATTGGGCAGAGGTCGCGCCGACGAGTAGGCTCGAAGCGGCGTCGGAGCGCCCCTCGCGGGCCCGACGGGTTCCCCCAAGGCCCTGACGAGGCCGGCCATGGCAATTCTGCCGCCGCATCGGAGCCGTCCCGCCCCGATAGTGGCCCGATGGCGCGATGAGGACCCGGTGGGTTTGCTCAATGTTCCTCCTGTGAGAATTGGGCAACTTTGGCCCCGGCGCGGGACGTGGCCC
>PMKV01000185.1 GCA_003157875.1 Chloroflexota bacterium | reverse complement strand
CGCTGGACCTGATCCGCGACTACATGCCCGCGGCCGAAGAGCTCATCCACGCCTTAGAGGGCAAGGCCCGCGAATTCGACGACGTCATCAAGTCCGGCCGAACGCATATGCAGGACGCCGTTCCGATCCGCCTCGGCCAGGAGTTCGCCGCATACGCGCTGACGCTCCGTCGTGGACTCGAGCGCCTGCAGACGGCCGGTCAGTCGATATCGGAGCAGAACATCGGCGCGACCGCGGTCGGCACGGGTCTGAACGCCGAACCCGAATACATCGAGCTCGTCGTCCGCTATCTCGCCGAGCAGACGGGCCACCACCTCCGCGGTGCCGAGCATCTCGTCCAGGCGACCCAGTCGATGCGGCCGATGCTCGAGGTGTCGGCGGCTCTGCGCGGCATCGCCGTGGACCTCATCAAGATCAGCGAGGATCTGCGGCTGATGTCGTCGGGTCCCGCCACCGGCTTCGCCGAGATCGTCCTGCCCGCCGTCCAGCCGGGCAGCTCGATCATGCCGGGCAAAGTCAATCCGGTCATGGCCGAGTGCCTCTCGATGGTCTGCTTCCGTCTCATCGGCAACGACACCACGATCGNNGATGCCGGTCATCGCCCACACGGCCCTCGAATCGCTCACGATCCTTACGAACATGAGCCGCGCCTTCGCCGAGTTCTGCGTCGTCGGCATCGAGGCCAACCGGGAGCATGCCCGCGAGCTCATGGAGCGCTCCTCGGCGCTTTCTACGCCGCTCGCCCCGTATCTGGGTTATGCCCTGGCCGCGGACATCTCCAAGCAGGCCGTCCGTGAGGGCCGGACGATCCGGGAGATCGTCATCGAACGGGGCATCTTCACCGCGGAAGATCTCGACCAGCTGCTGGCCCCGCACGAGCTGACGGAGCCCGGCGTCGCCGGCGATTTCCGCTTCACCCCGAAGCTGCCCGAGGGGTACAAACCGCCGACGGGTCCTGTCGGCGCGGGCGGCTAGAGTCACGGGCAGAAACACTTGCGCCACTGAGTCCTGTTTCTCTTAGACTCTGCGCAGTCGCCCGGGTGGTCCGGGCGAGCATACGGCTAGCGGAGGGTCCGTTATGGCACAGGGTGGATGGGCTCAGCAGACAGCGGCCGGGCCCGCACCGGGCGTCACCTTCGGCGGTTTCTGGATCCGGTTCGTTGCCTTGATCATCGACGCGATCATTCTCGGCATCGTCATCGGCGTCCTCAGTTCCGTTAGCGCAAGCATGGTCTACGTCGGCTACGTCCTCGAGATCGCGTATTTCGCGGTCTGCTGGGGCTTCCTCGGCCAGACGATCGGGATGATGCCGTTCGGGCTCAAGATCGTGCGCAACGCCGACGGTGGCAAGCTGACCTGGGGTAACGTGATCCTGCGGCTGATCGGCTGGTACATCTCCGGCCTCGTCTTCGCGCTCGGCTTCATCTGGGCAGCCTTCGATTCCCGCAAGCGCGGCTGGCACGACATGATCGGCGGCACCGTCGTCATTCGCCAGTAGTACTCAATCTCGCAGCGCGTCGCGGATGCGCTGAACCCGTCGCAAGACAAGAAGCGGTCTCGGACTCGTTCGGGGCCGCTTCTCTTTGTCCCGGCGCCGCCCTCTGTTCCGCTGGCGGCGACCGGCGGCCCGACCCGGCGGGTCTCACCGCCCGCCTGCCTAGACTGCGGACGTGGCCACTCTCGACGCCGAAACACTGCGGACCGTCCTGCGCCGGTTCGCGACGGGAGTGGCCGTTGTCACCACCTGGGATGGCGATCGTCCGTGGGGCACGACCGTCAACTCGTTCAGCTCGGCCTCTTTGAGGCCGCCCCTGGTCATGGTGGCCCTCGCCCGTGACCGGCGGATCGTGCCCGCCCTGCGCCTGACCGGCCGCTACGCCGTGAACATCCTCGGCGAGGGGCAGCAAGCACTCTCCGACTGCTTCGCCGGCGGCCCCGGGCTCGGTCGGGTCAAGGCCGAGCTGTGTGGCGCTTCCTGGCTCAGGGGTACGACCGGCCTGCCCATCCTGGCTGACTCGATCGCATCGCTCGAGTGCACAGTCGTAGACGTCCACGCGGCCGGCGACCATGACCTCTACATCGCCCGCGTCGACGCCGCCGCGACAGCCGACGAGAAGTCGATGCCGCTTCTCTACTACTCCGGCCGCTACCTCCGAATCGAGCGCGCCAGCACCCACGAACTCGAGGGCAAACCGGAGAAGTAGGGCCTCCGAGGCAGGGATTCCGGTTGATCCACCCGTCGAAGCGCCAGTACCGGCCCCGTATTGCTGTCACCTCGAAGACATCCGGCATCGCCTGATGAGACGAGCGGCCCGTTTAGGCGCCTCTTGGTCGCGTCTCACGAGGCGCCCGCAGGCCACGTGTTGCACCGGCCGAACATATATAAGCAACCTACTAGACATTGGGCCGGACGGCGCCCCATAGTCCTAGGACCCGCCCCAAGTAGGGCCGATCACATTTCTTGGACATCTGAGATGGAGGACAGAAGTGACGCGACGCCGAGTAGTCTCTCTTGCTGCCGGGGGGCTGCTGGCGTTGTCAGCCGTCCTGGCGATCCCTGGCATTGCGGCAGCTCACAATCCATCGGCAACCCTGACGTGCGTCCAGGGAGTTCCTAAGCTGTCGATCTCGCTGACCAGCTACAACACCGGCGGTGTGAACACCGTGTCCGCCTCGATCGACGGCACATCGGTCCTGTCAACCACCGACTTCGGTGCCAGCTACAGCAACACCTTCAGTGCCGGCTCCTCGTTCGTGAGCCACACGGCGCAGGTGGTCGTCTACGCGTACGACGATCCGACCGGAACCCACGGTTGGACCAAGACCTTCAATCTGAGCCACGCCGCGTGCGAGACGGCGACGCCGAGTCCGACCCACGACCCGACAGCCACGGCGACCCACACCTCGAGCCCGACAGCCACGGCAACCCACACCTCGAGCCCAACAACCACCGCGACCGCCTCCGCGTCGCACTGCGTCGTAGATGACGTCTACACGGCCCCGACGCCCTGCCCGACCGCGTTCCAGTCCTTCCAGGGCGAGACCGCGACGCCGGCCTCGACCCCGACAGCCTGCCCGACTCTGGCCCTGGAGGACCCGGCCGCAGTCGTGACGGCGTCTCCGTGCGCGACCCCGTTCCAGTCATTCCAAGGCGAAACGGCCACGCCGGCCTCGACCACGACTCCGCCGCCCACCAGCACCGATGGCACTGGCTCGGGCACCGATTCGAGCCCGTTGTTCGCGCTGCTGATCAGCATCCTCTTCGGCGGCCTCGGCCTCGCGGCCGTCCAGGCCCAGCGAGCGGGTGTCCGCCGCTAAGGCAAATCAGGGTCGCCCTCGAGCGACCACCAAGTAGACACACGACCGGCGGGCCTGCGAATGGCCCGCCGGTTCTTCGTGTGGGGCAGGTACGGGTCTTGCCCGTGCCTTCGTGTCCCTCGGGCGATCCGAGGGTGGACTTCAGAAGGAGTACCGGGCCCGGCAATGTCGGCGTCATCGGGCCGGAAAGTCGACCCAAGAGTCGCATTTCGGAGCTGAAATAGCCCCCAGAAGCGGCAATTGGTAGACAGCTAGTGTGGATCGTCGGTGCGGCGTAGCACCGAAGTACTGGACTGCCACAGCCACTTTGGGTAGTCTTGCGTGACTATTCGGGTAGTACGTCAGCTTGCCTATTGGCTGACGCCGTCGTGGGCCCGAACAGCCGGGGTAAGGAGTCAGGGCAGATGTTGGCGAAGTTGAGGCGCGGGTTCTCTTTGCGCAGCACAGCCGTTGTGCTGGCAGGCATGCTCGTACTGCTTGTTGTAGCGGCCCGAGTCTCCGTCGCCGGCACTGGCGACGGCAGCATGACCGTCAACGCTATAACGGCGGCGGGTGGCGCCAGCGGTCAGTCCTTCATCTTCGATTTCTCCAACACGGGCACCGACATCTTCGCCCCCGGGTCTCAGGTCGCCCTGGAGATTCCAGCCGATTGGACGGCTCCCCAGACGACGAGCCCCTCGGATGCCGGCTACGTGACGGTTGCTGACGGCTTGGGGATCACATGTGCTCCTGACCTGGGCCTAACTCCGATCACCGGCAGCGCGCCCGGGCCATGGACGATCACCGTCGGTCAGACCTGCGCTGTCGGTAGCGACATGACGATTACCTACGGCGCAGTGACCCCGCCGGTTGCCACTGGGCCCAACACGTTCTATACGTCGACGATGCACGGCCCCGCCGGCGCCCTGGACGGAATTGTCACCCAGCCCACGATCACCGTCGACACCCTTGCGGTGAACTTCTACAAGCAGATCTGCTCCAGCTACGGCCTGGTCCCGAAGAACAACAATGCCACCAACCTGGACGCTACGGGTGGTCATCCTGGGGATCTCGATGCAACCCACCAGGCCAGCCTTGCCGATCACAGCACCGACCTCATCCCGACGTGCAACACCGTCCCCGGTTCGTTCATCTACGGTCCTAACCCGACCCGGAACGAGACTGCCACGACCGGAACCACGACATATCTGAGCCCGGCGGACCTCGCGCTCACCCGTAGCGGAGGGGTCATTTCGATTGCCGAGGTGGTCGCGCCGAATGCCGGGTTCGGTGCAATCCGGTGCTATGTTGACATCCAGAACGGTGATAACGAGGAGTGGTTGTCGGGCGTTCAAGCCACTCAGGTCGACTGCATCGCCTACGACGTCCAGCAAACGATCACTTTCGCCAACCCGGGCCCAAGAACCTATGGAGATGCTCCGTTCGATCTTGGCGCCACTGCCACTTCGGGTCTGCCCGTGTCCTATCTCTCGACCACCCCGTCGGTCTGCACGGTTGACTCGTCCACCGGATTCCTCACCCCGATCGCGGCGGGTACCTGCTCGGTCACGGCTTCGCAGGTCGGCCAAGCATCTCCGTTCTGGGCGCCCGCGGACGACGTCACGCAGAGCTTCACCATCAGCCCCGCGGCCGCGATCTGCGCCATCAACCCCTACACCGAGACGTACAACGGGTCCCCCTACAGCGCCACCGGCTCGTGCACAGGCGTTGGAGGCGTGGTCGTGCCGGGCGGTTATCTAACCTTCGACTCGACGCACACAGCTGCCGGCACCTACGCCACCGACACCTGGTCGCTCAGTGACCCCAACTACGCCAGCCAGAGCGGCACCATCACCGACGTCATCAACAAGGCACCTTCCACGACGGTCGTGACCTTCGAGGTCGGGCCCTACACCTACCGCGGCACGCCGTTCACGGCGACCGCCACCGTCACTGGAGTTGGTGGCCTCAGCCAGGCGGTCACCGTCAACTACACCGGCGACTGCACCAACGTCACCTCAGCCAACGGTTGCACCGCGACCGCCAACTTCGGTGGCGACGCCAACCACGACCCGAGCAGCGGCACCAAGAGCATCACGATCACCAAGGCCACCGCGGTCTGCGCCATCAACCCCTACAACGTGACCTACAACGGTGCCGCTCATACCGCCACCGGCTCGTGCACCGGCGTTGGAGGCGGGGCCCTCCCGGCCACCGATCTCACCCTTTCCGGGACGAAGCACACGGCCGTCGGTGACTACCCGTCCGACGCCTGGTCATTTAGCGATGCCAACTACGTGAGCCAGAGCGGCAGCGTTCACGACGCCATCGCCCCCGCCCCCGCCCCCGCCCTGGGAATCACCAAGTCGGCAACCGAGACCACGTACAGCTCGACGAGCGACGTTCTTCACTACACCATCGTCCTGACCAACACCGGCAACGTGCCGCTGGCCAATCCGTCGGTGAGCGACCCCGTGGCGACCAGCCTCACCTGCAATGGTGGCAATCCCTTGCCGGCGACCCTTGCCCCCGGCGGCGTCATCACCTGCACCGCAACTCACTCGATCACCCAACTCGACATCCAACTTGCCTCCGTGACCAATGTCGCTCAGGGCTGGGCCCAGTTCGGGATTATCCCCATCCCGTCCAACCTCGCCACGGCCACAGTCAGGGCCGCACAGGTCGCGTCGATCAGCCTCGTCAAGAGCGTCCCCGCCGGCACCACGTTCAGCCACGTCGGCAATGAGATCGACTACAGCTACGTCATCACCAACACCGGCAACGTCATCTTGTACGCTCCTTACGCCGTCACGGACAACAAGGTGGCGGTGACCTGCCCGGCGCTTCCGTTGACCCTCGCGCCCGGCGCGACGGTGACCTGCCACGCGAAGTACTTCGTGACCCAGGGCGACATCACAACGGGCTCAGTCACCAACACGGCCACGGGCCAGGTTCGCCGCCGCTTGATCGGTACCGAGACGGTTACATCCGGGACGAGCCTCACAGTCCCCGGCATTCAGACCCCCGCTCTGACGGTTACCAAGACCGCGACCGAGACTTCCTTCAACTCGACCTCCGACACCCTCCACTACACCATCGTCCTGACCAACACCGGCAACGTGTCGCTGGCCGATCCGACCGTGACCGATCCATCGGCAACCGGCCTCAGCTGCGATGGCGGCGGCGCCGGCACGACCCTCCTTCCGGCTGGGGTGATCACCTGCACCGCCACTCACCCCATCGTCCAGGGCGATATCAACACGGGTTCGGTGAGTAACACCGCCACCGGCACGGCGAGCTTTAGCGGGACCACGTACACCGTCACCGCCGCCGTGAGGGTGGCTGCCGCTCAAGGTCCGGCCCTGGGCATCGTCAAGACCGTTCCCGCCGGGACCGCCTTCAGCAACGTTGGCGATTCGATCACCTATACCTACACCCTGACCAACACGGGCAACGTGGCTCTGGACGGTCCTTTCAGCGTTACCGACAACAAGATCACCGACCCAAACTCGGTCAGCTGCCCGTCGACCCCGACCTCGATCAACCCCGGTGAGAAGATCGTCTGCACCGCCACATACAAGGTCACCCAGACCGACATCACAGCCGGCTCGGTGACCAACTCGGCCTCGGGTCAGGGCTTCTTCCACGAGAAAGCCCTCGTGTCCGACCCGGCAATCCTCAAGGTGGCCGCCGCGACGCCCGAAGGCACCGAGGTTGTCGGAGGCGAGACGGCAACGCCGGTTCGCTCGCCGACGCCGCCCGTTACGAGCTCCAGCGACACCTCCAGCGGCGACTCCGCGCCGCTCGGCTTGCTCATGCTCATCTGCCTCGCCTTCGGCGGCATCGGCCTCCTGGCCGTCGGCGCCCAGGGTCGGGCGATGCGCCGCTGATCCTGGTCATTGGGCCGCAATAGCGGCCAGTCGAACCAAGGAAACCGGCGGGCGACGACCCCGCCGGTTTCGTTATGCCGGCTCGATGAGGGCGGGTGTGGCGCCCGACGCCGGCAAACGTGCCGCCGGATACCGGCCGGCGCGGCGCCGCACTCGATGCGCGACCTGTATGGTTGACGGAGCGGCCGCTCTGCCCGGCCATTTTCGGAGGCGACGTTGAAGCAAGACCCGGCTTCGCGCCCCGCGCCGTCGCTCGCGCCCGAGCATCACTGGGCCGCCGCGGCGGGCTTGATCAGGCCGGCCCTGAGACCGGTCGGGACAACCGGTGCCGATGGCAGCGGACCGCTGGTTCCGGCTCGCAACGGCGCGGCCGGCCAGCCGATCGTGCGGCCCGGACCGGCGGGGTTGGCGATCGTGTACGTGCTGCCGGGCCGCGGCTTCGACGTGGTGGTCGGCGTCGATCATCTGCTGGCCTGGGGCGTTGGGGCCGACGAGGTCCACGCCGCGGCGATCGCCAACCTCGGCAGCTGGTCGAGCGGCGCCGCCTGGGAGGATGAAGTCGACGGGCACCGAAGGGTCGTCTGGTCGGACGCGGGCGAGGGCCTCGACGCGGCCCGAATCCTGCTGGCCGAGGTCCGCGCTCGACTGGCGACGGATCTGGGACACGCCCGGCGCATCCTCGTCGGCCTGCCGGAACGGCACCTGTTGGTCGCCGCCGCCCTGGTCGACGACGACGATGACTTCGCCGCATCGTTCGCCGACTATGTGGCCGACCGCGCCCGCGCCGCCGACGAGCCGATCGACGACCGAGTATTCGAGCTGATCGACGGCGAGCTGGTCGCCCTCGAGCCGTCGCCCGAGGGGTAGCGCGAATGGCGCGCCGTGGATGCCTCGATCGCCTGCGCGTACCGTCCCTCGATGGCGCCGGGGGCTGGATACTTGCCGGCCTGCTGGCCGCGTACCTGCTGATGACCACTCAGGGTCGAACGGTGCCGCTGGGCCCGGGCGTTGACTACTGGCCGGCCTGGGGCGCCACCGCCGCCGCCGGGCTGCTCGCGGCGAGTTTGCTGGCCTGGCGTCTCCGGCCGGCCAGACGGTGGCTCCGTCCAGTAGAGGCAGCCGCGACCCTGGCCATCGCGGCGATGGTCATGACGGACCTGACGATGACCTACCAGCCGCTGCGCGACCTGGGCATCTACCTCAAGGCCGGGGCTCATTTCGTGGCGGGGACGCCGGTCTACCTGCAGACGCCCATGACGGCGCGCCCAACCGACCTGACCGACTACCCGTTCCTATACCCGCCCATGACTCTGCCGCCGTTCGGCCTGCTTTCCATGCTTCCGACTCCGGTCGCGCAGGCCATCTGGGTCGGCTGCTCTCTGGCACTGGGCATTGCCGCGCTGCGAGTCTTCGGGCTGCCGTGGCGCTGGCTCGTTTTCGTGGCCGCCTGGCCACCTCTCTTTCAGGGACTGTGGGTTGGCAACGTTGCAGTGCCGGCGCTTGCTCTCTTCGCCCTTGGACCGTGGCTCGGCGAGGGCCTGGTGGCGGGGGCGATCTTCAAGTCGTACACGGGCCTGGTGGCCCTGTGGCTGGTCCGTGAACGGCGCTGGAGGCAGCTGGCGGCCGGCGTGGCGGTCGTCGTGGTCCTGGCTGTCATTACGTTGCCACTGACCGGCATCGGGTCGTGGGGGGCGTGGATCGAGGCCCTGCGGCTCTATCAGACCTCGCAGGTCAACGTGCCGGTGCTGTACGGCTTCGGGCTGCTCAAGTTCGTGCCACTCCCCGTCTTCGTGGCTCTGGCCGTGGCGGCGCTGGCGGCCGCGCTGCGCGTCTCCGGGCGCGAGTCGCTGGCGCGCTTGGGGACGGCCACGATCGTCGCCTCTCCCTCGCTCTGGGGGCACGGGCTGCTCGTCGCGGTGCCGTCGCTGCTGTCGTTGAGGGCGCCCTGGCTGTGGTTGGCGATCGGCGTCACGTCGGCGCCGGACGGGCTGCAGTGGTGGTGGGCGATCGGCCTGGTTGCGGCCTCATGGTTCGTCCCGAAGATGCGGCGAAGCCCGGCGGGCGTCGGAGTCGGCGAGGGCGGCGAGGGCGAACCGGCCGAGCCGCTCGATCCCCGCGCAGGCCCGTGGGGCGAGCGCGTCGAGCCCACACCTTGCGCGGAGGATGAGGCCCGCAGGCCTTCTAGCTAGAGGGGGTCGAGGACGGGCTCGGTGTTGGGGTAGCCGCAGAAACGTGCACTGTTGCCACGGATGTCTGGCCGTACACGTACGCGCAGCCGCTCGGATAGCCGATGGCCTGGATCCTGACCTGGTAGTCGCCTGGCAACAGCGGTTTAGAACCGCCGTTGCCCACCCCGACCGTCAGAGCCACGTTCGTCGTGCCGGGAGATGGCACCGTCCAGTAGTCGCTACCGTCGGGATAGGAAGGGGTCTTGCCCGAGGAGACAGTCTCGAAGACCAGTTTGTAGTAGCTGAACGGGACGCCCGAGTAGCCGGTCCAACTGAAGGTCACGGTGCCGGGCGTGCTGCTGATGCCCAAGACCCCAAGATCCTGCGTCGGCGGCGGCGTGACTACCAGATGGACGATGTTGGTCTGGGATCGAATGACCGTCTTGCCGCCGGACTCATCCACGACCTGCAGCCGGACGTTGTAGTTGCCGACCGGGATCGAGTCGGTCCAGGAGGTGTCGTCCGGGGCGGTGTTGCACGCCCAGTAGTCGGAGCCGGAGCTTCCGAAGTTGGGCGTCTTGGGATAGTCCGCATGCACCAGCTTGTAGTACTCGTTGCCGCCCGACCAGCTGCCCGTGTACTTTGGCCAGCTGAAGCTGTAGGTGCCGTCGCCGTTGTTGGTGACGGTCAGCGCGCCGAGGCTCGCCGGGCCTGTCGCCGTGGGCTTCGCGGTCGGCCTGGCGGTCGGGACCGGCGTGGGGACCGGCGTGGGGACCGGCGTGGGTTCCGCCGTGGGCGCTTCCGTCGGCTCGTCGGTCGGAGTGGGAGTCGGCTCGGCCGTCGGCGTCGCGGTCGGCTCGGGTGTCAGCAGCGCCGCCAACCGCCCGAGCGGCAGCCCCAACCTGGCGTCGAGATCGGCGTTGGCGACCAGCCATTCGCTGGCAAGTGCCTGCGCGGTGATGGGCCCGATGACCGGCGATCCGGCGACCATCCCGTCGGGGCTGAGCACGATCGTGGCGCTCATGCCCTCCGCGAGACTGTCCTGCAACTCGGGCCCGCGCACTTCCAGGCCATCGTAGAGGGCCAGACCCAGGACCTGTTCTCCGCCGCCCGAGGTGACGTGGCGGTCGATATCGAAGGCCGTGCCGGTGGCCTGCCAGATGACCGTTGCCGTCTCCACCTGATAGTCGCCGCCCGCGGGGACCGTCACGCGATGGTAGACGCGCCCGGTGACCTGGTTGACGTTCACGTGGTTGGGGTCGAGGGACTTGATCTGCACATCCGCGCCACCGGCCATGCGGACGTAGTTGTCGCCGAGTTGAAGCGTGGCCGCGCCGGCGGCCGCTACCCGGATCTCGTCGCCCTCGTGGAGCTGCATGCCGGCCGAGAGGACGCTCGAGGCGCCGCCGCGGATCAGCGTCGCGGCGTCGGCCTGGTTGGCCGTGGCCACGGTCCTGGCCGGCACGAAAATCGTGGTGCCGTAGATCAGCGAGGCGATCGCAACGGAGGCCGCCAGGCCGACCGCGATCCAGCGCGATGGAAGCACCCGAGTCGGAATGCGCCAGCGCATCGACGGCTTCAGGGCGGAGATGTGGCTCTCGCCGTCGGCTTCGCCCACTCCGGCGGGCGGCGGTGCATCCATGGCGCCGGGCGAGCCTCCCCATGGGGTCGCGGCGGCGGTCGCGGCCCAGCGTTTGCCGGCGCGGGTCGGATCCATGTCGGTCGGGGTTGTGGCGATGATGGTTTCGATGTCATCGGGGGTCGTGGCCGTCGCCGCGGCCGGGGAGAGATAACTTGCCCCGGAGAACGGTCGGAGGGCGTGGCGGCGATCCTGGAGCCGTTCGGGGGCATCGAGAGGGCGGACCGGCGGCATCGGAGCGGCGAGCCCGGTATCGGAAGTCTGAGCCAGGCCGTCGGCGGTCATGGGTGCCGGCAGGTCGCGCAGGAGACGCGCCCGGAGGCTCACCGCGAAGGCCGGCTCGGGCAGCTCGCGGTTGGCATGGTCGACTCGGGCCAGCCGGCCGGCGGCGGCCAGCTCGGCCGCCAGCCCGTCGAGTTGCTCGATCTCGTTCAGGTCGTCAGGCGACATCGGCCGACTCCTTGGCGACGGCCAGCCGGAGGGCCCGAAGAGCGCGATGCAACCGGACTGCCAGGGCCTCGCGAGAGCAGCCGAGCACGGCGCAGATCTCGGGCACGTCCAGGTCGTCGTAGAAGCGCAGGACGAGCACCTCTCGATGGGTGTTCGAGAGCCCGAGCAATGCATGCTGGAGCTGGTCCCGATCGAGCGCGGCGGCCATGGCGTCGAGAGCCAGGTCGCCCGGCACCTCGCCATCCTCGAGGTTGCCCATCGACACGTAGCGGCGGTCGCGGCGGACGTGATCGACGACGGCGTTCGAGGCCACGCGGTAGAGCCAGCCTCCGAAGGAATCGTTTCGGAAGTCGGACCGGCGCACGTTCTCGAGCGCTCGCTGGAAGGTCATCGAGGTGAGGTCCTCGGCCACGCACCGATCCTGGACGCGGCGGTAGATGAAGCCGTAGATGCGCGGCAGGTAGAAGTCGTACAACTCGGCGAAGGCGGCGCAATCCTCGCGCGCCCGGACGACGAGCGTTCGCTCGCGGTCGGCAGCCATACGGGAAGCGCCGTCACGTTCCATAGAGCAACGAACGGTACGGAGAGCGGGGCGGCCGAGCAATCGGCCACCTGTACTGTCTGGTACCGCCGCAAGCCACTTCGGGCCTGCCGGGCGGGATGACGACCGAGCGCCAGCAGGTCCGCTGTTTCTGGCTGGATCTCAGTGCCGGTGTCCATTCCCCATCGCTCACAATCGGTCGCTCGTTGCGGTTGGGTTTCGCCGCAGCAGGGCGTACTGCGTAGGAATTGCGGGGTGGAGGGGCTCCGACCGAAGTCGAAGCCCGCTCCTTCCGCCCGGCTCTCGCCGGAGTTGTCCGGACGACCCGGCGTCGTGGGCCGGATCGTCGAGGGGCCCATGGGGGTAGCCTGGGCCCCTCGGGTCAAACGCTCTACTGGCCCGGAGGCGTGGTGGGGATTGGCGTCGGCGTCGGGTTGAGGGTCGGCGTCGGGGTCGCCGGGGCGGCCGGGCCCGTGATCGACGCGTTGTTGGAGATCGCGAGAACGTTGGTGACGTAGCAGGCGGGCATCACTTCGCCGGGGACGCTGGCTGCGATGTCGTTGTAGGCGAAGACGCGATAGGTGTAGGTCTGGCCGTAGGCGAGAGAGCCCATTCCGGCAGAACCATCGTCGATCATGGACAGTTGGTTCACGTTGTCCGTGTACCACGGGGGCGTCTGGCCAGCTCCGGGGATCGGCGGGGTCCCAGTCCCGGCGACGCGGACGACGCCGTAGTACTGGAAGCTGGCGCAGTTGTACTTGGTCCAGGTGAGCTGGACTTTGTACGTGGGCGTGGGCGTCGAGTGAGCGGTCGCCGGCTCAACGTTGCCACCAAAGGCGGTTACCACGCTGGCAGTCAGCGTGATCGTGCAGACCGCCGGCTTGGTCGTCGGCTTGGGGGTTGCCGGCTTCGGCGTCGGGGTCGGCTCCAGGGTCGGCGTGGGGGTCGGCTCCTCGGTCGGCGTCGGGGTCGGCTCCAGGGTCGGCGTGGGGGTCGGCGTCGGGGTCAGAGTCACGGTCGCGGTCGGCGTCGGATTGTCGTCGCCGACGACGATCGGCGTCGCGCTCGAGGACGGCGGGACGAGGCTCCGGAGCACCGTTGCGCCGAATGCCACGCTCGACACCACGAGGATGCCGGCGATGGCGAAGGGGAGGGCGGCGGGGAGGCGGCGTCGGGAGACGACTCGCATGGGGCTCAGCGGCCGTACGAAGTCATCCTCGACCCTTGCGCTGGAGGGCGATTGCCCTTTCTCGGGATCTGGTCGGTTGTAGTCCATCGCTTAGCTCCCACTGGAGATGTGGTTATGAGTCCGGCGCGGAAGGTGATGCCATCCGCACGACAACAGAACGCCGTCGAGCAACGAGGATTACAGGCCCGTCCATCGAATCAACCAGAAGATAGTCCTGGGTCCGTTTGACACACCACCCGGCGAGAAGCCATGCTCGGCCGGACCAGTACAGTCGCGACCGATTCGGTTTGGTCGCGGCCCCAAGAACCGATCGGGGTAGCAGATGATCCGCCGCTCGAGAGCCACGCTTTCCTCGCTGCTCGGCCTCGCCCTTGCCGCCGTCTTCCTGGGGGGCTGTGGCGCCGCTTCGGCGACGCCGGCGGCGACGCCGCCCGGCCCGGGGCTCTCGCCGAGAACGACTCTCCCGGCCGGCTCTCCATCCGCCTCCGTGCCGGCCTCCGGCTCCGCGGCGCCGAGCGGCTCCGCGTCCGATGGCTCGCCCTCCGCATCGGCATCGGACCCGCTCAACCTGCCGCACATCGACGCCGCTCTCGAGGCCAACCTGCCGTCGAAGATCGGCGGGGTCGATCTCTTCAAGTTCAGCCTGACGCTCCAGGCCTACATCGCCTCGACGCCCGGCGCCGGTGAGGACGCCCTCTACCTGCCGTGGCTCGTGAAGTTCAGCAAGACCCCGGCGGATGTGAACATCGCCATCGCCACGGATCTGACGGACCAGGAGAACTTCATCGCCCACGCCATCGAGGTTCCGGGCGCCGCTGCCGCGGCGCTCAGCTCGGGCTTCGACGATGCGGCAACCAAGGCCGGCTGGCCGGTGAAGAGCCACACCAACTGGGGCAGCACCGGCAAGACGGTCCTGGAGATCATCGACCCCGCCGCGCAGGCAGCCGGCGGCCTCTACGACGCCTTCGTCTACGCCAAGGACGATGTCCTGTACACGGTCATCACCGACGATCAGGACCTGCTCATCGAAGCGCTGATCAAGATGCCCTGACCGGCGTCGGGCGCGACAGCCGTACAATCGGATCCATGACACGCCAGCCAGACAGACCGATTCGCGAGGCCTGGATCGTGGCCGCGCTGCGGACCCCTTTCGGGCGCTACGGCGGTGTCCTTGCCTCGGTCCGGCCCGACGATCTGGCCGCGGCCGTGATCCGAGCCCTCGTGGACCGGGCGGGCATCGACCCTGCGCTGGTCGAGGACGTGATCCTCGGCTGCGCCAATCAGGCCGGCGAAGACAACCGCAACGTCGCCCGAATGGCTGCGCTCCTGGCGGGGCTGCCGGTCGAAGTGGCCGGACTGACCGTGAATCGCCTGTGCGGCAGCGGCTTGCAGGCCGTCAATTCGGCCGCCCACGCCATCGCCGTCGGTGACGGCGAGGTCTTCATCGCCGGCGGGGTCGAATCGATGAGCCGGGCGCCCTATGTAATGCTAAAGCCCGAAACCGCCTACGAGCGCGGCACCCACGAGCTGGTCGACACGACGCTCGGCTGGCGCTTCGTCAATCCGGCTCTGGCGGCGGCGCACCACCCGTACGCGATGGGCGAGACCGGCGAGAACGTGGCCGAGCGGTTGGGTGTGAGCCGCGAGGACCAGGATGCCTTCGCCCTGAGCAGCCAGCGGAACGCCGCCGCGGCCATCGCCGAGGGTCGTTATCGCGACCAGCTCGTGCCGATCACCGTCGCCGGGCCCAAGGGCAGCGCGGTCGTCGTGGAGGCGGACGAGCATCCGCGGCCCGACTCGACGCCGGAAGCCCTGGCTCGGCTGCGGCCCGCCTTCCGCGAGGGCGGCACGGTCACGGCCGGGAACTCGAGCGGCATCAACGACGGCGCGTCCGCAGCGCTGGTCGTGGAGGCGGGCAAGGCCCGTTCGCTGGGCCTGGCGCCGATGGCCCGCGTCGTCGCCACCGCCGTCGCCGGAGTGGACCCGGCGGTCATGGGTCTGGGGCCGATTCCGGCCACTCGGAAGGCGCTGGAGCGGGCCGGCTTGACGGTCGGTGACCTGGATCTCGTGGAACTGAACGAAGCCTTCGCCAGCCAATCGCTGGCCTGCATACGCGAGCTGGGCCTGGACCCGGCGCGAGTCAACGTGGACGGCGGGGCCATCGCCCTGGGTCACCCGCTGGGGGCGAGCGGCGGACGTCTCGTGACGACCCTGGTCCACGCTCTACGCCGGACCGGCGGCCGCTACGGGCTGGCCTCGATGTGCATTGGCGTCGGCCAGGGGATCGCCACGATCGTCGAGCGGATCGACGGGTAGTCGCGGATGACAGCGCCGACGTCCAGGGCGCCCGCCTCTGGGTCGGTCGAGCCGGCCGCGTTCGCCATCGAGACTCATGAGCTGCGCAAGCAATTCGGCCGGATCGTGGCCCTCGCCGGGCTGACGATGGCGGTACCGCGGGGCGAGGTCTTCGGCTTCCTGGGGCCCAACGGCGCCGGCAAGACGACGGCCGTGAAGCTGCTGCTGGGTCTGTCGCGGCCCTCGGCGGGCCGGGGAAACGTGCTGGGGGCGCCGCTCGGTGATGTGGCGGCGCGGCGTCGAGTGGGTTACCTGCCGGAGCTCTTCCGGTACCAGGGCTGGATGACGGCCCGCGAGGTCCTTGCCCTCCATTGCGAGCTGGCCCGGCTTCCGCGAGCCGAATGGGAGCCGGAGATCCGGGCGGCCCTCGAACTGGTCGGTCTGGTCGAAAGAGCCGACGGGCGGACCGAAACCTTTTCGAAGGGTATGCAGCAGCGCCTCGGCCTGGGGGTCGCTCTTCTGGGTCGGCCCGATCTGGTCGTCCTCGACGAGCCGACCTCCGCGCTCGATCCGGTCGGTCGTCAGGACGTCCGCCGCATCATCGGCGCGCTCCGAGATCGGGGCACGACCGTCTTCCTCAATTCGCACCTCCTGACCGAAGTGGAACGGGTCTGCGATCGCGTGGCCATCGTGGACAGGGGCCGCGTCGTGGCCGAGCTGCGAATGGCCGAGTTGAATCGGGAGGGTGGCGTGAGGCTGCGTGTCACCGGCCTCGACGGCGCCGGCAGCGAGGTGGCGGCCGCGTTCGGCCCCGCCCGCGTCGACGGGGAGTGGCTTGCGGTCGACGGCATCGCCGACGCGGATGTGCCGCGCCTGGTTGCGCAGCTTGTGGCGCGAGGCGGTGCGATCCACGCCGTCGTCCCGACTCACCACACCCTGGAGGAACGCTTCATGTCGCTCCTCGGCGCAGACGAGGCGGATGGCCCGGACGAGGCCGATGGCCCGGACGAGGCCGACAGCTCGGACCGGGCCGACGCTACCCGCGCGCCGGCCGGCGCCGACACTCGAGCCGCGGCCCCGACGACGGAGGGTCGGTCGTGAACAGCGCCGGCTCCATCTTGATCATCGCCCGGCTGACGCTGCGCGAGGCCATCCGGCGCCGCCTCCTGTGGGCGCTGTTCGGCCTGACCGTGCTCATCGCCGTGCTCACCTGGTGGGGCTTCTCGCGCATCGCCGAGGCCTCGCCCATCACCGGGCCCGTGCAGGAACTCGGCATCTCCCAGGTGACGGTGGCGCTGGCCTTCATGTTCAGCTTCGTCCTGGCAATGACCGCCGTCTTCGCGGGGTCGCCGGCGATCGGGCCCGACATCGAGAACGGCCTCCTCCTCAGCGTCCTGGCGCGGCCGATCCGCCGCTCGGAGGTGCTGCTCGGCCGCTGGCTCGGCCTGGCCGGGGTGCTGGTGGTCTACGCCCTCGTTGCCGGGTGGCTGGAGTTGGGGGCGGTCGCGCTGGCCACCGGCTACGCGCCCCTCGACCCTTTCATCGCGCCGGTGTATCTCGCCGGCGAGGCCCTGGTGCTGCTGACTCTGGCCGTTGTGTTCAGCACGCGGATTGCGTCCGTGGCCGGCGGGGCAATGGCCGTGGTCGCGTATGGGCTGGGTTGGATGGCCGGCGTGGTAGGTGGCGTTGGAGAGGCGTTCGGCAACGACACGCTGCGCAACGCCGGCACCGTCGCGAAGCTGATCCTCCCGAGCGACGTCCTGTGGCGCGGGGCCGCCGGCGCCCTGACACCGCCCGAGGACGTGCTGACCGCAGGCGGTGTAGCCGACGCCGCGCTCTACAAGTTCAGCCCGTTCTCCGGGGCCGCGCCGGGCCCGTTGTGGCTGATCTGGTGCGTCATCTGGGTCGTCGGAATGCTGGCAATCGGTATCTTCCTGCTCCGTCGCCGCGAACTGTAGAACTGCCCACAAGCCACGCAATCAGCGAGCCGGGCCCGACGAAGGCATCGACCGGCAGACCGGCGCGCTACTTCTCGCTACTTATAGACCTGCCAGACGAAGCCGTAGCAGACGAACGCGACGCTGAGACCGATGAGGAGTCGCTCCAGGTTGCCGAACCGCTCGTGGAGGGCGATCGCTACCAGGGCGACCAGGAACGGCACGAAGTCCATGGCGTATCGATAGCCGTAGGTGGACGCGCCGCCGCCGCCGTAGAAGAGGAAGACCGGGATCGCGACCAGGATCACCGCGCCCCAGAGGACCTGGTTGAGCCGCTCGCGGAGGCCGGCGCCGACGGCGATTAGGATGGCCGGCGTCGTGAGCAGGATGGAGTGGCCGTCGACGCTCGGCACCAGCCAGGGGAAGGTGTCGCGCACCGAGAAGCCGCCGCCGATGAAGAGGGCCAGATTCGGCGGGAGGTGGGAAGTAGAGAAGAGCCCCTGGGCGCGCAGCGCCGCGAGCGGCGGCTCGATCCAGGCGAGGTCGTAGCCGGTCTCCAGAGGCGAGCCGAACCGAACCCAGTCCCACCACCCGGTGATCGCGATCGCCCCTATCAACGGCAGCCCGAAGGCAAGGGCCGGGACGGCGAAGATCCGCGCGGCGGCCGGCCAGGACCACTCACCGCCGGGCGCCGATTCGCCACGCGAAGCGGGGCTCTCCCCGGCCCGATCCCATGCCTCGGCCAGCAGCGCGACGCCGAAAGGTATGGCCGCCAGCAGCAAAGTCGGTCTCGCCAGCGCCGCCAGGCCGATCAACAGGCCGGCGACCCAAGCCCGGCGTCGGTCGTGCCATTCGATCAGCAGCAGGAAGGTCAGGAGAACAGCCTCGAGGTGGGCGAGGTAGTAGAAGTTGCCCTCGATCGCGAGCGTGAACAGCAGCGTGCCGAAGGCGCCCAGTGCGGCCACCCAGTAGTCGGCCGAGCCGCCCGGTCCGTAGCGGCGCGCCAGCGGCAGCGCAAGCCAGCCGGCGAGGATACCCAGCACGGCCGAGACGATCCAACGGGAGAGCGGCCAGAGGTCGTGGAACGGCACCAGCGCCAGGTAGGGGACCGCCGGCAGCAGGCTC
This sequence comes from Chloroflexota bacterium, assembly GCA_003157875.1. Taxonomy (GTDB): domain Bacteria; phylum Chloroflexota; class Limnocylindria; order Limnocylindrales; family CSP1-4; genus Fen-1039. Next base: position 11,318 of record PMKV01000185.1, on the reverse strand, counting down.
ATGGCCTGGTAGTGGCTGTCGCCGATGGTGACGATGTCGTTGATCGTGGTCAGCGAGCTGAGGTCGGAGCGACCGACGACGAGGTTGCTGGCGAGGATCATCATGTGGTCGGGCCCGAAGTCTGAGGCCTGGCTCCGCACGAAGGTCGCGGTCCCGTAGACAAAGGCAACGAGCAGCATCCACGCGATGGCGCCGGGGTCGTTGCCCAGCCGGGTGGCGCGGTCGCGAACCCACTCCATGACCCTCATGGAACCTGCCCCACCGTTCCGGGCCGGGTGAGGCTATGAGCCGCCGGGTCGGCCGTCGCGGCGCCTCGATCGCCCGCTGCAGGCCAGGGCTCGATGATGGAACCGAGCGGATGCAGGGGCCGACGGCCGGACCGTTCCGCGGCCCCGGCCTCTCCCTCGCGGCGCGCCATGCCCTTGATGAACCAGGCGGCGACTCCGATCGCGAGCGCCAGCTGCGGACCGGGCCACTGGCCGATGGACATCAACGCGGCCACGAGCCAGAGCCACTCGGCGCGGAGGCGCAGGAAGGACGGGATCGCGAACACGAACCCGTGACTCCAAAGCGACGGTGACGCGACCACCGATGCCAGCCCGAGACGAGCCAGGCCCTCCCGGCCGCGAGCAACCAGCGCCGCCAACAGCGTGACGGCCGCCACCGCCAGGAACGCCCACATCGGGAGGTAGCGGCCCAGTCCAACGCCGTAAAGCCCGTGGAGATACTGCTGCGACTCCTGGTAGGCCATCAGTCCGCTGAGCCAATCGCGCCACAGGTCGATGCCCGTGAAGGGCAATGTCGCCAGCATGAGCAGGAGCAAGGCCAGGAGCCCTCCGCCGAGGCTCCGCCAGGCGCGCTCACGAATCAGCCACAGGGACACGATTCCGTTCTGCGGCTTGAGCAGGGGGCCGAGCGCCAGGGCCCCGCCGTAGCGCATCGCCGCGCCCAGGACCAGCAGAGACGGGATCACGACGTTGCCGGTGAAGAGCCCTTGCTCGATGGGGGTCCAGATGAGGGCGAGCAGCGCCCAGCGCCACGCCAGGCCGAAGGCACGCAGCGAGACGAGCACCGCGGCGACCGACATCGCTACCCACAGCACGTCGGCTGCGTTCCTCGGCAGTTCCGAGAGCAGGCCGAAGAATGGCAGAGTCGGCGGCGCGTACAGGAACGGCAGGTACTCGAGTCCGCCCGAGGGATAGCTGTGGATCGCGGTCGTCGTGTACACGGCGCCGTGGTTCATGAACCCGGCGCCGGCGTTGAGATACAGGTGCAGGTCGCGCAGGCCTCCGCCCATCGAGCTCTGGAAGTCCGCAAACAGCGCAGTCGCGAAGACCTGGAGGGCCATGACCTCCGTCGGGCTGATGCCCCGTCGAACCACCAGCACGACCAGCGCGGCCGGCACGAAGACCGCCGCCCACGTCACATCGTCCTTGTTGCCCGGCGCGGTCTGCGCGAACTGCCACAGCGCGAAGGCGCCCAGGACCACGGGCCCCCACCACTCCGCCGTGATATGGCGTGCGCCCGAAAGCAGCCGCCTCCAGCGCGCAGCCCGCGCGATACCTCCGGCTCGACCAACTTGCATGCTCGGAATGGTGCCATGCCCGGCGCGTCGGCGTCCCGACGGCCAGGGACCCCGGGAGTACGGTAGGCTATTGCCGTGTCAAACAAGAGGCCGAATCCGGCCACCGAACCACTCGCGGAGGCCGCGAAGGTCTCTGGTGAGGCCCTCGACGGGCGTCTGGTTGTCGTTGTCATGCCCGCCTACAACGCCGCGAAGACGCTCGAGCGGACCTACCACGACATCCCGCACGGGATCGTCAGCAAGATCATCCTCGTCGACGATGTCTCCAAGGACGACACTGTCGAGGTCGCACGCCAGCTCGGCCTGGACGTGATCATTCATCGCCAGAACCTGGGCTACGGCGGCAACCAGAAGACGTGCTACGACGCGGCACTCGAAGCCGGTGCCGACGCCGTCGTGATGCTCCATCCCGACTACCAGTACGACGCCACCCGCATACCCGAACTAGTCGCGCCGATCCTGGACGGAACCAAGGACCTGATGCTGGGCAGCCGCTTTCTTGGCGATCCGCTGGCAGGCGGCATGCCCAAATGGAAGTACATCAGCAACCGCTTCCTGACCGGCACCGAGAATCTGGCGTTCGGGCTCCATCTGTCGGAGTACCACACCGGCTTCCGGGCGTACAGCCGCAGCCTGCTGGAGTCGATCCCGTATCGCCTGAACAGCAACGACTTCGTCTTCGACCAGGAGCTGGTTGCCCAGGCAGTGGCGTGCGGCATGCGCATCGGCGAGATCGCCGTGCCGACCCGCTATTTCGACGAAGCTAGTTCGGTCAACTTCAGGCGCAGCGTTGTATATGGTCTCTCGACACTGCGCGTGGTGACGAGATTCCTGCTCCATCGAATGCGGCTGCGCCGCTCCCGGAAGCTGGCCAGCCGGAAGCCGACGCTGCGGTGAGGAGACTCGGCACCAGCCTGGTTCGGAGCGGCATCGGCATTGGCATCTCGGTCGTCTGCGTCTACCTGGTCCTGCGCGGCGTCGACCTGGGCCAGACGGCGAGCTTGCTTTCCGGTGCTCGACCGGAATGGCTCTGCCTCGCCGTCGTCGGCGTTCTCGCCGACGTGGTATTCCGTGCGCTTCGCTGGCAGCGCCTGATTGCCCCAATCCATCCCGTGCCACTCCGGCGCCTGAGCGCCTACATGCTGGTCGGCTATCTAGCCAACAACGTCCTGCCGGCCCGACTCGGCGAGCTGGTGCGGTGCCACTATCTGGGCGACCGCGAAGGCATCAGCCGCAGCGCCACGTTGGGCACCGTGGTCGTCGAGCGGGTCGTGGACACGGTCGTTCTGGTTGGCATCGGCGCCGCCGCGATCCTCGTCCTGAACATCCGGGGAGTCGTGGTCAGCGCAATACTCGTCGGCGTGGCCGTGGCCGGGCTGCTGGTAGTGGCCCTGGCCGTGGCCCTGGCCGCCCACCGCCTGCCGGGCGCGAGCCGCATGGGGCTATACCTCGAGCGCTGGCCGCGCGTCAAAGGCGTTGCCCTGCGTTTGCGCGACGGTCTGCGCGTGGCGGCTCTGCCGCGAACGATCGCCGCCGCGGCCCTTCTCAGCGTGGCCGCGTGGAGTTGCACCGTAGTCGCGGTGCTGGCCGTCGGGCAGGCGCTCGGGATCGAGTTGACCGTGGGCGAAGGAGCGCTGCTGGCCGCTGGCACCAACCTCGCGACGGCCGTCCCTTCGGGACCGGGCTACCTCGGCACATTCGAGTACGCCGGCCAGACGATCGCCGCGGCCTTCGGCATCCCCGCCTCGAAAGGTCTGGCCCTGGCCGTGTTGATCCACGTCCTCACGCTCGTCATCGGCTCGGTGGGAGGTCTGGTGGCCCTGGCCCGACTGGGTTGGACGCGGCATTCAGGCCGTGACGCCGAAGCCGCGGCAGGCTATGGTGCGGATCACAATGGCGAGTGATCCAAGCGCCGCAACTCCGGACGAGGGGCGCTGGCTCGAAGGGGTCGGCCGCATTCTCGCCAACCTCGGTTTCGACTTGGTCGAGCCCGATCGAACCGGTAGCGACGACACCAGCCACCTGCTCGTTTCGCTCCCGGCCAAGCCGACGCTCCAGCATTTCGACCCCGAGACGATCGATTACTGGACGAGCGACGGCCTCCGCGGGCATGCCGCAAGGCTCGACCGCGAGACCCGCTTCCCGGTGGCTGCCGACTTTGCATGGGGCCGCGTCACCCTCACCGATCGGCTCAACGTCAAGAACGAGTTCCTGAGTTTCGGAGGCGCGCTGCGAGCCCAGCTGGCCGCCGACGCGACCGTCCTCGCCGATTTCAGCTCGCATGCCCCCATCCTGCGCTGGAGCGGGCATAGCCAGAGCACGGATCCGCTGGCCTCGGAGGTCGGCGCCTTCTTCGCCCGGATCAAGGTCCCGATCGACTTCGTGCCCGGGGCCGAGGGCCTGGTGTCGAAGGCGGCGCCGCGGACCCTGTACTGCGCCTTCATCCAATTCGTGCGCGAGCGCCTGACTCAGGCGCATGCTCTGCGTGAGGCCAATCGATGGCTGACGGATTGGAACTCGCGCGAGAGCCAGCGCATGGAGGCGGTCGCGCACGACCACTGGCGGGCGGCGGAGGAGCTGCGGCGGCAGCTCGGCGCCATCGAGGCGATCGCCCGCGAGTAAGCCCGCCCGCGGACGGCCCAGGCGGGGCCTCAGGGCGCCGTGGATCCGGAAGCGGCAGGCGAGGCAGAGGCAGCGGGCGCCGCGATCGCGGCATCGATGGCGGCCTTGATCTGGTCGTAGGTCGGGATGTAGCCGGCCGTGCCGACGTAGACACCATTCACGAAGACCGTAGGCGTCCCGCCCACCTGCTTGGGAGTGGCCGCGTCCTCGGCTGCAATCTCACTGTTGTGCTTGCCCTGGTCCAGGCAGGGCTGGTACGCCGACATGTCCAGACCGGCCGCTTTGCCGATATCGGACAGCTTGGTCGGCGTGAAGGCGGCTGGATCTTCCGAACCGGCCCCGTCGTTGGCGTATAGCCAGTCGTGCATGACCCAGAACTTGCCCTGGTCGGCAGCGCACCAGGCCGCGTTTGCGGCATCGCGCGAGGCGGTCCCGCCCCCGAGCCTATCGATGGTCAGATAGTCGTGCCAGACCAGCTTCGCCTTGCCGGTGGAGATGTAGTCGTCCACGAGGCTCTTCTCGGTACCGCCGACGGTGAACTTGTAGCAGGCGGAGCAGCGGAAGTCGCCGTACAGATCGACGGTGACCGGGGCGGACGGACTGCCCAGGGTTCGCCCGCTTACGGTGATGTTCGACGGCGTCCCGACATTCGGCTCGACCGGGCCGCCGCTCGCGGAGCCGCCCTTCGGCTGCACCGCCAGGGCAAGGATAACGACGACGACAGCGACGGCAACGAAACCGATGCTCCAGATCAGGAGCGAGCCCCGGCCGCCACCCGCCGAGCCGCCTGTGCCGGCCCGAGCCACGGCGCGAGCGGTGTCACGGCGACCGGCGCTCTGCCGTCCGGCCCGTCCTCGGCCCGATGCCGGCAGGTTGCCGTCCGACCGAGGGGCGCTGTCCGGTCGTTTCGAAGCCATTTCCTCTAGGAGGCCGCGGCGGATGTTGATGCGCCTGGCGCAGCTGAGGAGGACGGCGCCGGGGACCCGGACGTGCCGGCCGATCCGGAGGCACCGGTCGATGGGCTCGGCGTGACGCCGAGGGCCCTGTCGAGAGCGGCGGACACGGTCCCGTAGTCGTAGGCGCTGGTCGGCGTTCCGTCGACGATGACGGTCGGCGTGGACGACACGCCCGCGGGCGGCGTCTCGGCCTGCACGTCGGCGTCGTGGCTGCCGTTGTCGACACACGAGTTGAACTTGGTGAGATCCTGGATCCCGGCCAGCTTGCCGATCGTCTTGAGGCGGTCCTTGGTGAACGCGCCCGAGCCCTCGGAGTACTGGTTGGTAAAGAGCCAGTCGTGGTAGGGCCAGAACATGCCCTGGTCCGACGCGCACAGGGCGGCGTTGGCGGCGTCCAGGGATTCCGTGCCACCCGTGCCGGCGTCGATGACCAGCAGGTCGTGGTAGACGATCTTGGCCTTGCCGGTCTGAACGTAGTTGGCCACGATCTGCAGCTCGATGTCGACGGTGAAGTCCCGGCAGTGCGGGCACTGGAAGTCTTCCCAGATGTCGATGGTGTGGGGCGCGTTGGCGTTACCCAGCGTGCGGCCGTTCATCGAGATGGAGAGGGGCGTCACGGCGCTTCCGACCGGGGCGTTGGGCGAGTCGAGGGTCAGCAGCTTCGTCTTCGACTGGTTGGTTAGATACAGCGCGCCGACGACGACGACCGCCGCAACCAGGAGCGCGATGACGGTGTAGAGCATGAGCGGTCCACCGGAGTTGCTCGAACCGCGCGTCCCGGCCCGAGTAAGGCGGGCCGACTCACGGTTCGCCAGGCGTTGCTGCCTGGCCGAGCGGCGACTGGTGGGCGGCACGCTGCCACCGGATGATGAGCGCCCGCTCGGACGGTTGGATGTCATCGCGTCTTCCCTCGTGTGTCGGGTGTGAGGAGTTGCATGTCAGCCGAGTTCTTCGGCCGCGATGGAATCTGGGTTGGGCGTGCGCAGGTACACCCACAGGGCGACCAGGAATCGAATGACCAGCGACAGGCCGTAGGACTCGCACCAGATGCACACCGCCTTGATCAGGAAGATCTGGGCGAACTGGAACCAGCCCTCGAATGCCACGCCGATGAGCGACAGGCCGTAGTGCAGCAGCAGGAGCTTGTAGTTGCCGGTGCGCCACCAGGCGATGGCCAGGGTGAAGAGGGTGATCGAGAGGAAGACGCCATACACCGCCACCGGGATGTTGAAGAACGGGCGTGAGTAGACGCTGTGGGCGACATCCTCGCAGCCGTGAATCGGCCCGCACGTTGGTGTCCCGCCGGACAGCTCGGTGATCGACAGATACGAGGCGATTCCGAGGCCGATCAGGTCCAGGGTCGCCAGGACGAGTGCCGGGTGGATGCCCCTGATCCGTCTCCACATTGATGGCTGGGCCGGTATAGCGGCCTTGCTCTTGTCTGCCATTCCTCCTGCCTTCGTTTGGCGCCGGTCAGGGCTAGGGCTGCCTGATTCGCCCGCAGGCGCACCGGCCGAAGCGTCCGCATATGTTACTCGACATCGGCGGATGAGACCTGGTATCATCCCGCCGCCATGAGACCGAGTATCACCGCCGACGACTCCACCAAACGCATCATTCGAGCGCTCGAACGGGCAGGTTACCAGGCCACGCCCAATCGGCGCCTGGTGGCTCGGCTGGTTGCGTCCACCGGTGGCCACTTCACGGCGGCTGAATTATTGGAGCGTGGCCGGCAGGAGCGCGTCAACATCGGGCGGGCCACGATTTTCCGGGCACTGGACCTGCTCGCCTCCCTGCGCGTGGTCGAGCGGCTCGATCTGCCGACCGGGGCTCATGCGTACGTCCTGTGCGATCCGGACGAACACCATCACCACCTCGTGTGCTCGACCTGCGGACACAGCGTGGACGTCGCCGACGGCGAACTTGCCCGGCTTGTCGATGAGATCGGGCGGCGTGCCGGATACCGCATCGATGCCCATCGGCTTGAGCTCTTCGGAATGTGCTCGGCGTGCGCCTCGGAGCAGGCCGCGGTGCCGGGGCCGGGGAGCCCGGCATGATTCCCGATCTCGGCGGCCGTCGCGCCGGGTGGCCGGCTTTCGCCCTGGCGGCCCTGATGGCACTGGTCCCGCTGGGCTGCAGCCCCAACGTCGCGTCCTCGGACGGAAAGGTGAACGTCGTGGCGGGGGAGAACTTCTACGGCGACCTGGCGACCAGGGTGGGTGGCGACCTGGTCTCGGTGAGCAGCATCCTGAACGACCCCAACGTNNAACGTCGACCCGCACACCTACGAAAGCAGTCCCCAGAACGCCGAGGCGGTAGCCGACGCCACGCTCGTCGTCGAGAATGGGCTCGGCTATGACGCCTTCCTCGACCATCTCGTCGCCGCTTCGCCTCGCTCCGACAGGGCGGTGGTGGACGTCCAGACGCTCCTCGGGCTGGCCGACGGCGCCAACCCGCATGTCTGGTACGACCCGGCGACGATGCCGAAAGTCGCCCGTGTGGTCGCCGACGCCCTCGAGGGGCAGCGGCCCGACTCGAAGTCGACCATCGAGTCGAATCTCAAGACGTACACCGACTCATTCGCCCCGCTCACGGCGAAGGTCGCCGAGATCAAGACTCGCTACCCGGCGACGCCGGTCGCCTACACGGAGCCCGTGCCCGGGTATCTGCTCGATGCCCTCGGCTTCAAGGTCCTGACGCCGGGCGGGTTCGCGCGCGCGATCGAGGCCGGCACCGACCCCGCCCCGGTCGATGTGGCGGCCCAGAGCGATCTGCTGACTGGCCACCAGGTCAAGCTGCTGCTCTACAACAGCCAGGCCACCTCTCCGGTCACCGACTCGGTTAGGGCCCTGGCCGGGCAGTCGGGCGTGCCGGTGGTCGGGGTCTCGGAGACGATGCCCGCCGGGGCCGGCGGATTCGTCGCCTGGCAGCTGGCCCAACTCGAGGCCATCGAGACGGCTCTTGGAGGGGGCAAATGAGCACCGACGGCGCGAGACGCCACGATGGCCCGGCCTTGCCCGCAACGGATGCGGAACCGGCGATGTGCTTCGACCGGGCGACGCTCGCGTACGGCGATCGTGTCGTCTGGTCGGAGCTGTCGATGACGGTGCCGCAGGGCGAGTTCCTGGCGGTCCTGGGGCCGAACGGATCGGGCAAGACCTCTCTCTTGCGGGCGTTGCTGGGCCTCGCCCCGCTCGCGGGTGGCTCGCTGGATGTGCTCGGTGGACCGCCGCATCGCGGCAACCCGGACATCGGCTACGTCCCGCAGCATGGCGGGTTCGATCGCGACGTGCCGCTGCGCGGCCGGGATCTCGTGGCGCTTGGTGTCGACGGCCATCGCTGGGGATTCGGCCGCCTCTCGCGTGAAGACCGGGCCAAGGTCGACTCGGCCCTCGAAGATGTCGAGGCAAGGCCCTACGCGGACGTGCCGATCGGACGCCTCTCCGGTGGCGAGCAGCAGCGGCTTCGCATCGCCCAGGCCCTGGTCGGCAATCCCAAGCTGCTGCTGTGCGACGAGCCTCTGGCCAGCCTCGACATGCGCTACCAGCAGGAGATCACCGACCTCATCGGCGGCTGGTCGCGCGAAAAGGGCGGAACCGTCGTGTTCGTGACCCACGACGTCAACCCCGTCCTCGGCTTCGCCCATCGTGTCGTCTTCGTCGTGAACGGCCGCTGGGCGGCGGGCAGCCCCGACGACGTCCTCACCAGCGAGACCATGTCGGGCTTGTACGACGCGCCGGTCGAGGTCCTGCGGGTCCGCGGCCGGATCGTGGTCGTCGGCGAGTCCAGCGGCGCCGGCTTCGACATCGACGAGCCGCATCACTTCCCCGAGCCTGTGGGGGCGCATCACTGATGGACCAGCTACTCCACATGCTCAGCTACTCGTTCGCCCAGAACGCCCTGATTGCAGGGGTTCTGGTGGCCGTGGTCGCGGGCCTGGTCAGCCGCTTCGTCGTGGCGCGCAACATGTCGTTCGCCGTCCATGCGCTTGCGGAGGTCGGCTTCACCGGCTCGACCGGCTTCATCCTGCTCGGCCTTTCGCCCGTTCTCGGGCTGCTGTCGGGGTCGCTGCTCACCGCCCTGTTCATCGGCGGGCTGGGGCTGCGAATACGTGAGCGGGACGCGGTGGTCGGCGTGGTGATGGCCTTCGGCCTCGGGCTGGGCGTCCTGTTCATAACGCTGTATGCCCGCTACAGCACGGCGATCGCGATCCTGTTCGGAGCCATCACCACCGTCAGCCGCGGCGACCTGATGCTGCTCGCGGCGGTGGCGATCGTGACGATCGTGGGGCTGGGCGTCATGTACCGGCCGCTCACCTTCGCGACGGTGGACCCGATAGTCGCCGAGGCGCGCGGCGTGCCGGTTCGATTCATTTCTATTGTGTTCCTACTGATGCTCGCGGCCGCGGTCGCGGAGGCGGTCCAGGTGGTGGGCGTCCTGCTGATCCTGACGCTCCTGATCACGCCCGGAGCCACCGCGGAACGGCTGACGTCTCATCCCGGTTTCGCCACGGCAGCCAGCATCGGCGTGGCGCTGCTGGCCACGGTGGGCGGGATCCTGCTGGCCCTGCTGACCACCGTGCCGGTGAGCTTCTACGTAACGACGATCGCGTTCGTCTGCTACCTGGCGGCCAGGTTCGGCGGACCGGCGGCCGAGCGGCTGAGAGGGCTCGGCCCGACCAGCCCGCCGCCCGCCGCCTAAACGGTTTCGGGCGGATTGACGGGGCCGGCCGCAGCTCCCCGTACGGCAAGGTATTCCTCGAGCTCCGCGGCCGTGGGCATCCCTTCTCGCGCCCCGGAATGGGTCGTTGCCAGGCCGCCGGCGGCCACGGCTCGCTCCACGGCCTCGACCAGTGGACGCCCCTCGGCCAGGGCCGCCGCCAGCGCCCCGCAGAAGGCGTCACCGGCGCCGGTGCTATCGACGGTTGCCACGTGATCGGCGGCGACTTCCCAGACGCGGTATTCGCCGACGCGGGGGGCACGGGTCGGGGCGCGGTCGGCCCCCCGTCGGAAGTCCGCCGTCGGGGCCGCGGCCGGGGCGACCTTCGGCACTCCGTCGCACGGCTCGCCCGATACGACGGCGGCCTCCGCAACCTCCGGGGCCTCGGCGCGGGGCGCTATCACCCGATCGAGGCCGGAGTCGGCGCGCTCCACGACCACGACCCCCGAGGCGCCCAGAGTGACGATGACCGCCTTTCGGACGCCCGCTCCGTCAGGCCCGGCTTCGAGCAGGGATCGCCCCTTCACGGCCGTGTCGACGGTCGTGGCGTCGCCCTTTCGGCCGGTCCGTCGGGCCTCCGTCTGAAGTAGCAGCGCCAGCTCGGTTCGGTTCGGCGTGACGATGTCGGCCAGGCCGAAAATCGATCTGCCTATGCCGGTGGCCGGAGCCGGATTGAGGATCGTCGTGGCACCGGCGGCATGGCCGCAGACCAGCGCCTCGCGAACGACGTGGAGCGGGACCTCGTTGCAGACCAGCATGACGTCGCCGACCAGGGGGCCGAGCCTGGAAAGACAGTCCCGGACATAGCCGGGCTCGATGGCGCCGTTCGCGCCCGGCACCACGGCGATCTGGTTCTCGCCGGTCTCATCGACCAGGATCAGCGCCATGCCCGTCGGCTGGCCCGGCAGCGAGGCGACCATGGAGACATCGACCCGTTCGGAGGCGAGGGCGCGTCGGGCCTCGACCTCGAAAGTGTCGTCGCCGAGGGCGCCGATGAAGAGAGTGGGACGGCGCAGCCGCGCGGCCGCAACGGCCTGATTGCCGCCCTTGCCGCCGTGGTGTCGCTCATAGCTGCCGCCCGTGACCGTTTCGCCGGGATGCGGCAGGTGAGAAACGCGCGCGACCAGGTCGATGTTGACCGAGCCGACCACGATGACGCGGCCGCTCATGGGCGAGTGCCTCCCTCATGACTCGGCGATCGATCGGCGCCGGGGTCTGCGGCGCCTCAGCTCAGATTGTGCGTTACCGGCCGTCTCTTGGCACGCGGCAGTTTCCGCTCGCCGAAAAAAAGCCCCGTCCGGGCGGGGACGGGGCTGGGATGTGCGCGAATGGCGGGCTCGACCGGATTCGAACCGGCGATCTCCAGCGTGACAGGCTGGCATGTTAGGCCGCTACACCACGAGCCCGTGCCGACGGCGAAGGATAGCAGGTGCCGG
>PMKV01000003.1 GCA_003157875.1 Chloroflexota bacterium | reverse complement strand
CCCCGGGGTGATGTCCGCCGTGACCCGACCCATCTTCCCGATGACGTCGTACGACACTCTCAACTCTCCCGAACGCTGCCTGGAAATGTCTGCCCATGGTAATGCTTCGCCGGTCCGCGGTAGGGCGGATTTGCCGCCTGCCGCGAGGGCGATCGGGTTGGTTGCGGCGTTCTCACCATTCGTATGACCGCGCCCGGAGGCACGGGGTTCGGTTGCCGTCGGGCGATTCGACAGACATGGAGCGACCCGCCCGATGGAGCCGGACGGGTCGCTGTTGCTGTGGAGCGAGGGTCAGTGGGTCGGCAGCTTCCCAACCGGGATGAGTGCCGCCTGACTCGCGCCGTTGGGGTTGTCCAGGCTGACCACCATCCAGCCCAGGGCCGGGGTGGTCTTCTGGAGGTTGACGTCGACGCTGATCGGCAGCGTTGCCGACGCGCCCGACGCCAGCGAAACGAACTGGGCGGTCGAGACGCTCGGAGTGAACGCGTTGTAGACCGCCGTCCCCGGAACCGCGTCGACGGTGCCGGTGATCAGGTCGATGCCGGTGATGGAGTAGCTGAAGCTGGGCGCAGCGCTGGTCAAGCCCAAATCGCTGGCCAGCACGAGCAATTCGACGACCGAGCCGTTCATCGGCGCATCCGCATAGGAGATGTCCGGCTCGAACGCGTTGGTGGCGACGTCGTACACGAACGACGCCTCGATGCCGTTGAACGAACCGGTCGTGTAGTAGCCGAGGTCGGCACCGATCACGAAGTAGTCGGGGTTGCCGTCACCGTTCGTGTCGATCCCGATGTCGTACTCGGCGGCGGCGGCGTTGGACCACTGGTGCCAGCCGTTGATGGCGAAGACCAGGCAGGCGTCACCAGCGGGAGCACAGCCGGCCGTATCCGGCTGCGTCTGGACTCCCACGGCGCGGACGCTGGCGATGCCCGCCGTGTGGTCCTTGTCGTAGAGACCCCAGGCGTACACGTCGGCCGTGCCGTCGTGGACGCCCTTGTTCTTGAGCAACACGTTTGCGTTGGCCACCCCGGCCGTCAGGGTGTAGGGCGACGGCGGACCGGCCGCAACGCCCGAGTCGCCGCGCGGGGCGAGCAGGAACGGAACGCGGAGGGCGTAGATGCCAGCTCCCGAGGCAGTCGGGGTTGCCGTGACGACGCCTTCCACGGTCAACGCGGCGCCTGGGCCGAGCCCATTGAAGGTGTCGACTGTGGGTAGCGCCTTGACCGCCGATGTGGAGAGCGAGAGCGTCACATCGACTTCCCGGTACTGGTGGGCGGGCACCGTGATCTTGGACGGCGAGACCTTGACCTTGGCCCCGGACGCTCCGCCGATGAAGCCGGTGGCCAGGTTATAGGTGATCGACCGGGCGCTCTTGTTGACGAGAACGAACGGCTCGGTGTCGGAGTACCCGCCGGTCAGCGACTGGTATCCGAACGCCAGGCTGTCGAGGTGGTCACGCGTCACGGCCATCGCGGATGTCGTGGTGGCTCGCTGAGCCTGGGCCACTCCGGAGCCGGCCCCGACCGGGTCGTAGCCGACGATCTTGGCCGAGGTCTCATCGGCGGTGCTCATGATCGCGCCCTTGACTTCGTTGACCGTCCAATGGGGATTGGCGGCGAGGACGAGGGCGGCAATGCCGGCGACGTGAGGCGCGGCCATGGAGGTACCGGAGTCGACGAGTACGTCGTTGCCGGTGCCCATGCCCGCGGCCACGATGCTCACGCCGGGGGCGGTGATATCGGGCTTGAGGGCGCTGTCGCCGAAACGAGGCCCGTAGGAGGTGAAGTCGGCGAGGTGCTGATAGGTCGGGTTGGCCATCATGCCCGCCGACGCGATCGTGACGGTCGCGCCGTTGGCGGCGATCAAGGCCGCGCCATCGGAATCGGCAACGCCGATGAACGGAATGGTGACGCCGGGGATGGGCCCTTCGAAGGGTGGCAGGCCGGGGCCGTTGTTGACCATGATCACGGCCGCGGCACCATTGGCCTGACCGAGTTTGGCCCGATCTGTGCGCGGGCAGACGCCGCGTGTGGTGACGACGATGTCGCCGGCCGCGACGTGGCCTTGGTAGTCGGAATTGTCACAGCCGAGGGATATGAGGCCGCCGGACATCAGGACGTTGAGCTTGCCCTGGACCGGCAGCGGTCCGTTGTTGGCATCGAGGGCGGACAGATTGCCCGAGGTGAGCTGGATCGTCGCGCCGGGGAACCTGGCGACGGAGTCGAGCGCGGCCACCGAGATCGTTCGGGAGCTGCTGGCCGGCGTACCGGTCATGTAGGCGCTCGAGCCCTCATTGCCGCTCGAAGCGACGACGACGACGCCGGCTCGAGATGCGTTCTCGGCCGCGACGGCATCCGGGGTATCGGCGGTGCCGAAGTCGGAGCCCAGAGACATGCTGATGACGTCGGCGCCGTCGTGGACGGCCTTGTCGATGGCTTCGGTCACGACGTCGGTGGAGCCGTTGCAGCCGAAGACCCGGTAGATGTACAGCTGCGCGTTGGGGGCTACGCCGGGGCCGATCTTGAAATCGGTCGAGGTGTAGATCGAGGGACTGTACGGCCCGTGATAGGTCGAGCCGTTCGCCAGCTCGCCGAAGCCGGCGGCCGTGCTTGCTGTGTGGGTGCCGTGGCTATTGCAGTCGAGTGGGTTCGGGTCGGGATGGGGTACCGTCGCCGGCGATCCGGCCGTGGCGCTGGCGTCGTAGGTATCGCCCACGAAGTCCCAGCCAACGGGGATCTTGCTGCTCGGGAAGGCCACGGTCACGCCGTCGGCGTTGGTGGCGGGAAGCGTGGTGTCGTGGGCCAGGCCGTACGTGTAATCGGCCGGGTTGCCCGAACCGCCGAAGTCGGCANNGTAGGGCACGCTCTCGGTGAGAGCGGGTTTGTAGGTTGGGACGAGATGGACCCCAACCACGCCGGGCACGGCCGCGATCGTCGATACCGAGCTCGCCGGCAGATGGACGTGGAGGCCGTCGT
>PMKV01000104.1 GCA_003157875.1 Chloroflexota bacterium | reverse complement strand
GATCGCCGGCGACGGCGACATCCCGCATCCCGCGATCGGTCGGGCTCGCCGGATGCAGGTCAAGACCCCCTCGGTCCAGCACGAGGTCATGATCGAGGCGGTCGAGAACCATATGCCCGAGGTCATCGTCATCGACGAGATCGGGACCGAGCTCGAGGCCCAGGCGGCTCGAACGATTGCCGAACGCGGTGTCCAGCTGATCGGCACGGCCCACNNGCGGCGCCGCCGCTCGCAGAAGAGCGTCCTGGAGCGCAAGGCCCCGCCCACATTCGACGTCATCGTCGAGATCCTCGACCGCGAGAAGGTCACCGTCCATGCCGACGTGGCCGAGACCATCGACGCCTTGCTGCGCGGCGATCCGGTCTCGGCCGAGCTTCGCTGGCGCGACGAGGGCGGCGTCCACCGTTCGCAGTCGCGTCCCAAGCCGTCTCCGCGAGAGGCCTTGACGAGCGATCGGTTCGGTAGCGATCGATTCGCCGGGCTGGTCGGCGCTGGACCTGGCTGGCGGACGGAGCCGGGCTGGCGTGGCTCGGGTTCCTACCACGCCCCTTCGGACTGGCGAGATTCGGATCGCGGCGGCGTGCGGCCGGGGTATCGGCCCGGCGCCGGCGGGGGATGGCGGACGCCGGCTCGAGGAGCGCGCGAGGTTCGCGAGAGTGCCCACCGCAGTCGGAGCGGCGAAGGGTCGAGCGGCACCGGCGGCACCGGCACGGGCGGCGCCAACGGCGGGCCTGGCCAAGGCGGCACAGGCGGTGGCCGGCCGGGTGCCGGGTGGCCCGACGCGGGCCCCGATGCGGATGCGCGGACTCTCCCCGGCGAGCGGTTCGCGGCTTCGCCGCGGGGCCCTGGTGGGGCACTGATCGCGCCGTTCAAGGAGGGAGACATCGCCGACCGAGGTCCAATCGAGCGCGGAGCGGCGCCGGTTCCGGAGCCGCGGGCCAGGGAGTTGCGAGAGCTCGAGCGGCAGCGCTCCTGGACTCAGGGGGCGACGCGGGCTCTCAACGACTACCGCGCCGACGAGGTCGAGGAGGAAGACCACGTGTCGTCCATCCGACCGAGCCGCACGGGAGCCGGACCGGCGCCGGTCCCGGAGCTCGACCGTGAGGAGATCGACGACGCGTCATCCGAGGATGACGAGGCACTCGCGGATGTCGTCCGGCTGCGAGCCGCGTCGGAAACCGACGGCGGCGACGCCGGTCCCGTGCTTCGCATTCGTGAGGTCGAGTCGATCCTGCCCACTCTGCGCGTCCTGCCCCACGGCATCAGCCGCAAGCGCCTCGAGCTTGCGATCAGGGAGCTGCAGCTGCCCGTCATCATCGCCCGCGACCCGGACGAGGCGGATGTGGTCATGACGCTCAAGAGCGAGTACCGGCAGAAGACGTCCGGGCTGCGAGATGCCGAGGATCGAGGCCTGCCGATCTACGTCCTGAAGAGCAACACCATCGTCCAGATGGAGGCCAGCCTGACCTCGATCTTCTCCCTCGAGGTCGATCCCCGCGAGGCGGCGCTGCGCGAGACCGAAGAGGCGATCGGCATGGTCATCCGCGGCGCCGAACCGGTCGAACTATCGCCACAGAACGCCTACATCCGGCGCCTGCAGCACCAGATGGCCGAGCGCGCCAACCTGGTCTCGCGCTCACGAGGCCGCGAGCCGTATAGACGAGTGCGGCTGTATCCGTAGCGAGGGGCCCGGGCCTCGGCTGGGTGCCCGGCTAGACCTTCGGCGCGACGATCGTCACGCCGGAAGTGGCGATGATCCTGAACTCCTCGGAGACGGTCATCTTGACCGAGGCCCCGTTGACCGGTTCCACAACCCAGCCTTCGGCGCTGAGCGCGGCGGGAGTCCCGTCGTCCTGAACCCACACGACGTACGAGACGAACGCATCGGTCGCGTTGTCCGAGGCCTTGAGCATTGCCCGGTTGTAGACGCCCGGATCCGCGAGCTCCAGGCGGTGGAGTTGGGCGCCGTTCTTGGTCTCGATTCCCTTGTCTACGAAGAGCATCGCTGGTGCGAACAGGAGCTTGGCTGACTCGGCATCGGTGGCCGCCCGAGCCGTCTTCGTCCATGCCCCGCCGTTCTTGCTGTCGTACTCGGAGCCGCCAACGGCGACCTTGTCGTATGTAGTTACGACGCCCTTGATCGTCTCGCGATAGCTTTCGGTTTGGTCGCCGGCTTTGTAGGAGAACGTCCCGTTCTGGTCGGCCTCATAAGCTGATCCGGAGACCGTGCCGGCCCAGATGATCGTGTACTTGCCCTCGACCTGGTAGTCCGTTCGCGCAATGTACGCCTGATACGCCTTGGCGACCGGGGAAATCGTCGGCGACGCTCCCGGCGCGAGCGACGGGCCGGCCGGGCTCGCGGAAGGGCCGGGGGTAGTGGCGACGTAGGGCGTTGGACCGCTCAGCAAGGTCGTATCTATGGGCAGGTCGACGTTCCATTGCATGCCGGCCGCGCCGGCGATGAGGGCGGCGCCGGTGATCCAGAGAGCAGCCTCGGCCGCCAGGGCAGTGACCCGGCCCAGCGAACTCACTAGCTACCTCCTCCGGCTGGAGTCTCGATCGTCGGCATCTTGAGGCGAGTCATCGCTATCGAGTGAACTCTACGGCCGAGAAGATCTGCACTGCCTGGGCGTCGACTGCCTTCTCGTCGGCAGGCCCTCCAAGCACCAGGATCTCGTATGCAAGGGTCTCGTGCAGCACGATCGCGCNNTCCTCATAGTCCTTCTGCTTGGTCCGGTGGACGGTCATCCACAGCGCATCCTCGGACCCGATGACCGCAGACTGCCTGGCACTCGGCGTGTCGTCCAGCTTAGCCGCGATGGCCTCGGTGGCTTCGGTCAGTGAGGCCGTACCGGCGGCGCCCAGGCTTATGTAGGCTACGGTCGTGCCGCTGGCCGAGTCGTAGTAGGTCGTGAGTCCCAGCGACTTGTTGACGTCCGTTGGCTTCCACCCGGCCGGGATGCCGAGCGCGATCCCGGTCGGCTTGTCCTCGATCCACTGCCATGGGTTGGCCGGGGCCTTGATCTCGGCGGGTGGGGTAGTGGCGAACATCACATCCACGTCGGCGGTCACCGGCTGGCTGACTCCGCCGATCGTTGCCTTCCAACTCATCGAGGCGCCGAACCCGAGCGGCTTGCCAGAGTCGTCGGCCCAGATGTGGAGCGTCGTGGTTTCCTCGTCGAAGGTCCAGGTGTCGATGCCCAGCGCGGGCGCGACGTCGATCTTGTCGGGCGACGTCAGGACCTCGTGCGCTGACACGTCGCCGACCTTGCGGACGCCCGAGTCGAGGACCGTGTCGGCGCCGGCGAGAAGGCTCTTCAAATCGGTCCCGGCGGTCTTGGCGCCCCTCGCTATCCAGGTCTTGTCGTCACGACTGGTGAAGCGTTCTCCGTCGACGACGATCTCGTCGAGGATGTCCGGAGTGGTGCCGCCCTCGACCAGCATGATCTGGCTGCTCTTGCCACTGATGCTGACCGTGCCGCTCAACGGTCGGTCGTCCTTCCCAACGGTGATCGTGCCCTGAACGGATCCGCCGACCCCGTCGAGAGCGCTCAGGTTCGTTGCCAGGGCCGCCGACTTGGCGAAGGGCACGGGCCCGGACGGACTGGGCGGCGGCGGGGTCGCGGCCTTCTTCGGGGCGCAACCGGCCAGCAGGCCACCGACGAGGATGGCCACGCAGAGGGCTGCGCCAGCCCGGCCCAGCGTCGACGGCAGTTGGCTCAACGCTATCCTCCGCTGCTGGCTTCGTTGTCGAACCCACCCTGTGGAACAGACGGCACGCCGCCGGCGCGAGCATACGGTCTGTCGGGACGTCTGTGTGGGCCCGTCCGCATCCAGATGAGAGCGCCAATACCTGTGGAATGCCGCCGCGATCGCATTCTGCGTTGGCCATGGCTCCGCTAGACTCGTCCGATGCACCTTGACGGCTGCGGATGGGGCGTCGCCCCGGGGCCTTGGGCCCAGGAACAGTTGCACTGGCGCAACATGCTGCATTCCGGTGAGAATTCCGGGCGTCTCCCCGGTGAACCGGAAGGGCCTTCGCTGCGAATGAACAAATGAGCGACCAGGTAGCCGTGCCCACGCCTCTGGTCACTCCCGACGTGCTGTCGGAGGGACAAGCGGAGGCCGAACTGATGCGGCAGGTGGCCGTCGGCGAAATCGGCGGACTGGAAGCCCTATACGATCGCTATCACGCGATGGCGTACGCCCTGGCTCTGCGGATCACCACGGAGACCGGGCTGGCTGAGGATGTCGTCCAGGACTCGTTCCTGGGCGTATGGCGGAATGCCGGTCGCTACGCCGAAGCTAAGGGCAGCGTTCGAGGCTGGCTGCTGGCGATCGTTCGACACCGTGCCATCGATGCCATGCGCCGCCGCCGCGCCGGTGTCGCGCTGGGCGAGGAGTCGGAGGAAGCGCTGCCGGCCGCGCTCACGCTTCCCGACATCTGGCCCGAGGTCGCCGGTCGACTTGACGCCGAGCAGGTACGCGAGGCGCTCACGGTTCTTCCGCCGGCGCAGCGCGAAGTCATCGAGCTGGCCTATTTCGACGGCTTGACCCAGCGCGAGATCGCAGACCGAACGGGAGCCCCGCTGGGCACCGTCAAGAGCCGGATGAGGCTCGGCCTGGTCGCGCTGCGTGAGCACCTGGTCGATAGGAACGATGGGGCGCCGCTGATGGCGGTACCGTCCTCTCGTGACAAGAAAGGTTTGGCCTGATGTGGCCATGACCTGCGATCGCGTCCGCGAACTCGCCTCCGGCTTCGTGCTCGGGGCCCTCGAGCCAGACGAGATGATCGCCGTCGGCGACCACCTCGACGGCTGTCGGAAGCCGCACCCCGAGGTCGAGGAACTGGGCGGCGTCCTGCCCTACATCGCCGCGTCGGTCGACCCCATCGAGCCCCCGACCTGGCTGCGCGAGTCGATCATGGCCGCCGCGAAGGCGGATCAGTTGGCCGGCCGCCGCGTGGGCAAGCCGTCCGAGCGTCGACTCGCCGAACCCGTCGCCGTTTCGGTCGTGCCGGCCTCCGCCGTTCCGACGCCCGCTCCCGGGCCCAACGTAATCTCGCTCGATGGCGCCCGCGCATCTCGCCGTCGCCGGGTCCTCACCTGGACGACGCGGGTCGCCGCCGTCGTCGCGATCGTTGCCCTCTCCGGCTACTCGTACGCTCTCCAGGGCGAGCTCGCCAAGGCCCACGCGGCCCAGGACCACCAGACCGCGATACTGAACGCGCTCACCCGGCCCGACACCCGGACGGCCCAGCTGACGGCTCTCGACGGATCCAAGGCCGGCGGCATCGCCGCCCTCCGGCCCACCGGCCACATCATCGTCAACCTCCACAACCTCTCCGCCACGACGGGCGATCAGGTCTATGCGGTCTGGCTCAGTGCCGACGGCGGGACTTCGGCCAAGGTGGGTTCGTTCACCGTCGACGACTCCGGCGAGGGCTACCTGGAAGTGGACAACGTGCCCACGTCGGCGAGTCTGTGGCTCTTCGTCTGCAAGGAGCCCAACGCCAACGTGGCCGAGCCCACAGGCCCGATGGTAGTCAGCGGCACCATCTCCCTCTAGACGCGAGCCGGTCAGCCGGCCGATGCCTTCGTTGCTCCTTGCGCTCCTCGCTCACGCACCTTCAGGTGCGCTCGCTAAAGCCAGGCTTGCCTGGCTCGTGCTCAGTCGCGCCTAGCCCTGCGCTCGTCGGACCGGCTCGCTGAGGTTCGGGGCGGTTCTGGTCAGCCAGCCGATGCCGCGCGTTGGACGGCCCAGTTCAGCCGCGCGGCGCTCGGAGCTACTCGGCCGCGGGGGCGGGCTGCGACGCCACTCGCGAGCCACCGGCCTGGCGAGCGGTGTGCATCGCCTTCTCGGCGACCGCGAGCAGCTCCTCCGGCGTTCGGCCGTCCAGCGGGAAGCCGGCGATCCCCGCCGAAACGGAAATGGCCTTGCCGTCGATCGCGGGCAGCGCCGCGATGCCGCGAACTAGCCGATCCGCCACGACCAGCCCGTCGGGCCCCGGCGCGACGAGGATGAACTGGTCGTCGCTGTAGCGCGCGACCGTGTCCATGAGTCGAACCGTCTCGGCCAGGATCTGAGCCACGCGGCGCAGGGCGTTGTCGGCCGCGGCGTTGCCACCGGCCTTCTGGATCTCGGCGAAGCGGTCGATCTCGAAGATGGCGATGTTCAGCGGCACGCCCTGCCGGCCCGCCCGAGCGACTTCGAGCTCGAGAACCCGGTCGACGGTGCGGCGATTTGCCAGACCCGTCAGGGGATCGGTGTGGGCCAGCCTGTCGAACCACTCGGCGCGCTCCGAGCCGAGCGACAGGGCGAGCGCCCGCTCCACGGCCACGGCCGCCAGATCGGCGAGCGGCTCCGCGGCAGCCTGCGTCTCGGGCTTGGGCAGCGGACCGGCGAAGCCAAGGCACATGACGCCCAACGCGATCTCGATGCCCTCGCGCCGTACGACGAGCGGCAGCAGCAGAGCCGTTGCCGCGCCGCGCAGGATTGCGACGTGGGCCCCGTCGTCGACGCCGAGCGGCGCCCGTGAGCGGGTGACGTCGGCCAGCGGGTCGTGGCTCTCCGAGAGCGGCTTGATCGATGCCGCGGCGGCAGCGGAATTGGCGTCGACGGCGTACGTGACCGCCAACTCGAGTTCGTCGTGATCCGGATCGACGATGTAGGCCGCGCCCGAGGTTGCTCCGAGGCGTTCGGCGGCCAGGCCGAGCAGCTCGGCCAGCGAGTCGTCGAGATCGTCGCCGCGGGCTACGGCCGCCGCGGCGGCGGCGAAGAGCTCGCCTTCGGTTCGATCGTGAAGTGGTCGTTCGCCCGACACTGATTCCTCCCGGTGCGCGGGACGGCAGTCCCCGTGGCGATTGTACGGCCTCGGTTCCCCCAATCGCGACTTCGCGGCCGCAAAGCGCAATAGGTGGCCGATAGTGAGGTTGTGCGCTCGCCGCTGCTGCCGGTCCGCATATACTCGGCCGGTGAAACTCGTCGTGGCCGTCGTACACAACGAGGACGCCCGCGTCCTCATAGATGCCCTGCTTGCCCATCAGTACAGGGCAACCTGGCTGCACAGCTCGGGCGGTTTCCTGAAGCAATCGAACGCCACGATCCTTCTGGGCGTCGACGAGGCGAAGGTCGAGGAGGTCGTCGGCCTGGTGCGCGACAACTGCCATTCCCGGACACAGACCGTGAGTCCCATCCCGCCGATCATGGAACCGGGCGAGTTCTTCATGCCGTACCCGCTGGAGGTTGAAGTGGGCGGCGCGGTTGTCTTCGTCCTGCCGGTCGATCGTTTCGAGCGGATCTGATGCCGTCCCGGCCGGGTCGAGCCTGATCAGGTGAGCCCATTTCGTCCGGACCTCGTGGAAGTCTGGATCTTTCGGGATCGAACGCCCGGCCCGTCTGCCGCCTCCCGGTCGGCACTGGGGGCGGCCGGCCTGCACCAGGCGTCGTGGGGTGCCGCCGATGCGGGCGCCGCGGCGCCCGACTCCGGGATCCTCGCCGACGGAGTGGCGGATGACGCGCCGATCGAAATCCTGTTGATGCGCCGCTCGCCGGGTCGCATCCTGCCGGGTCTGTGGCAGTGCGTCTCCGGCTCGCTGGAAGCGGGCGAGTCGGTCACCGACGGCGCCCTGCGGGAACTGCGTGAGGAGACCGGCTTCGGGGCGGATACTATCGAGGCCTTCTACGACCTCGACCAGGTCAACCAGTTCCACGAACCGTCGGTGGGGGCGATCGTCACCAGCGCGATCTTCGCGGTGCGTATGCCGGCGGGAGCGGAGCCGATCCTCTCCCACGAGCACAATTCGATGCGCTGGGTCTCGCCGTCGGACGCGGTCGAACTCGCCGTGTGGCCGGCCTATCGCGAGTCGATTCGGCGGATCGTCGAGAACTTGCTCGACCCCGGGCGGGCGATCTGGTTCGAGCTCACGCTGGGCGGCGCAAGAGCTCGGCAGTAGCGCTCGGCAGTAGGGCTCGGCAGTAGCGGGCGCCGCGCCCGCATCGCTACACTCGATCTCCCAGATACCCATTTACGGTGGCTCGTGCCTCTTAAGTGATGTGAGGGACATCACGGCTACTCTCGACAGGAACGAACCAGGCGGGGCCGTCCGGCCTCGGGTTCCGGCGATGGGGACCACTCCGGAGTGGGTCGCCACGCTGCACGACTACGGACCGTTGCTTCTGGCCGCGGCTCGGGCGATCGCCCGGGACGAGGCGGAAGCCGAGGACCTGGTCCAGACGACCTTCGAGCGGGCGTTGCGTGCCGGATCGACAATTCGGGAGCCCCGGGCCATTCGGGCCTGGCTCCTGACCGTCCAGACGCGCGAAGCGCTGCGAGTCGTGCGCCGGCTGCGCCGGACGCTTCGTCTCGACCCGACCGTCCACGAGCTGCCGATCGGCGGCCCGGAGACGTCGGAATCGATCGAGCTCGACGAAGCTCTGGGCCGGCTGTCGCGACCGATTCGTGCCGCGGTGGTCCTCCACCACATGGTCGGACTCTCCGTACGCGAAACGGCCGATGCCCTCGGCGTCACGGAGAACACGGCAAAGGCCCGCGTCAAGACAGGCCTGGCGCGACTCCGGGAGTACCTCGATGAAGACTGACTCGATCGGCGGCTCAACCGTCCACGGCAACCTCGAAACGCGGCTCGCACACCACTTCGCCACCGACCTGGAACAGGCCGAGCAGGATTACCAGACCCTGCGCTCGCGGCGAGGGCGCGCCGCGGTGCGGTCCGATCGAGTAGGCGGCACCCGCTCGAGGCTGGCCGGGCCAGCATTCGCGGTTGGGGCCCTGGCGTTGGTATGGCTCATCGGCGCCGTGCTGGCCTCCATGCCGGTCACCGGACCGGCGGTTCCACCCGCGGTTTCGGGTGTCGTTCGCGGTCCCAACGGCGTTCCCACCCAGATCGATGGCCAGCGTGTCTACCGCGCGGTCGATCAATGGAAATTCCCGGCCGCCGGTGGCTTCCTGCTGGGCGGCATCGTGACCAATCCCAGCGGCATGCTGCCCTGCCCGTCGCAGCTCGACAAGTCGACCGCCGAGCAGGAGCTGATCCCGTACTGCTTCATCCTCGCGATCGACGGGCTCCCGGTCGCGCCGCTGAGCAAACTGGATGAGCCCAACGACGAGATCATCGTTGCCCGGGTCCACCTCAACGACCGGCTGGCCGAGCAGTGCCCGACCTCCGACAGGGCCACCTGCCAGGAGGGGATCGTCGTCGAGGCCGTGGTTTGGCGCCCGGACGCGCTGGCCCCCAACGGCTCCGCGTCGCCGGGTGTTTCGATTCCGGCCGCGAGCGCCGAGGGCTCGGGCGGGATCGAGGCCTCGCTCTCGGCCGGGCCGGTCGTCGAGGCTTCGAGTCCGCCCTCGAGCATCGATCTCGGTCCGGACGGAGTCCCGCTCTCGTGGGGTTCAGAAGTCGTATATCGGGCCGCCAACCTCCCGACGACGGCATCCACGTTCATTCTCGGCGGCGTGCTCGGACGCGACGGCAGCTGCACGGCCCCGACCGGCATCTTGCCCAAACCGCCGGCTTGTGGCTACTGGACAATCGATGGCGTGGCGGTCGGCACCATGGTGGACCTGCCCGAATCGATGATCGGCTCCGTTGTGGTAGTCCGCATAGAGCGGTCCATAACCATGGGCACTTGCGCCGGCGGTCCATGCCGCACGACCGACATCCTGGTGGTGACGGAGATCTTCGTGGCCATCATTCCGTTTCCGGTCCAGCCGGTCCCCTCGGCTTCCTGACCCGGCAGCTCCGTCGGGGGTATCGACGCATGCCCGATGATGGATCTCGGGCACGGCGCCACGGTCCGCGGCTGTGACCGCGCCCGATAAGGCGGCTCCGATTGGAGGATCGATGTACGTCACCGTCGTCTACGTCCACGTCAAACCCGAGCACGTCGCCCACTTCATCGAGGCGATACGAGACAACCACGAGCACTCGGTCCTGGAGCCGGGCAACCTGCGCTTCGACATCCTGCAGTCGGCCGACGATCCGACCCGCTTCGTCGCCTACGAGGCTTATCGGGACGAGGCTTCGGCGAAGGCGCACAAGGAGACGGCCCACTACCTGACCTGGCGGGATCGCGTGGCCGACTGGATGGCCGAACCGCGTCAGGGCGTCCGCTACGACGGGCTCTTCGATTAGACCGGTGCCGGAGGAGGACGACGACGATGGAATCGAAGGGACCGGCGGAAGCCGGTGAGCCGGCGGAGCGCCGCGTGAACGACTTGGTGTCGGCCGCCTGGCCGAAATTCTCGATCGCGCGCCTGCCGCGGATTCTGTTCGGCAGCGGCACATCCGGGGAGCTGGGCGCCGTCGTGCGCGAATTCGGCCGGAAAGCGCTGGTAGTCGTCCGCGGGCCCGGCTTCACCGAGTCGACGGACTGGGCGCGACTGCTCGTCGCCCTCGAGTCGGCCGGCGTGAAGGTCTCGGTGGAAGCGGTCTCGGGGGAGCCCTCGCCGACTCTGATCGATGGGATCGTGGCTCGCCACCGGGGCGGTGGCGCGGGGAGTGGCGCGGGGAGTGGCCGCGGCGCCGGCGCCGCCCCGATCGAGGTCGTCGTCGGCGTCGGCGGCGGCAGCGTCCTGGACACCGCCAAGGCCGTGGCCGGTCTACTCGTTCCCGGGAACTCAGTCATGGACCACCTCGAGGGGATCGGGCCGGAGTTGCCGTATCGAGGTCCCGCGGTGCCGTTCGTGGCCGTCCCCACGACCGCCGGCACCGGCAGCGAGGCGACCAAGAACGCCGTCCTCAGCGTCCGCGGCGCCGGCGGCTTCAAGAAGTCGTTTCGTGATGAGTCGCTCGTGGCGCGTGTGGCCATCGTCGATCCCGACCTGCTCGCCGCGTGCCCGCCCGAGCTCATCGCCGGCAACGGCATGGATGCGCTGACGCAGCTGCTCGAGTCGTACGTCTCGAGACGGGCCAATCCGTTCACCGACGCGCTGGCCGTCTCGGGCCTGACCTGCGTCCGCGATGGTCTGCTGACCTGGTTCGAGTCGGCGTCAATCGATTGCGCCGATGTCTCTCCCGAGACCGTGGCGGCCGCCCGCGAACGGATGGCATACGCGGCCTTGTGCTCGGGCATATGCCTGGCCCAGGCCGGGCTGGGCGCCGTCCACGGCCTTGCTTCGCCACTTGGCGCCCAGTTCCCG
The DNA here is from genome assembly GCA_003157875.1 of Chloroflexota bacterium. Lineage (GTDB taxonomy): Bacteria > Chloroflexota > Limnocylindria > Limnocylindrales > CSP1-4 > Fen-1039. Next base: position 4,324 of record PMKV01000104.1, on the reverse strand, counting down.
ATTCCTCACGGAGTGGCTTGCGGCGCAACTCTCACCGAGGCCACTCGCGTCAACATCGCCGCCCTCGAGTCGCGCGACCCGGAGAGCGTCGCACTGTCGCGCTATGCCGAGGTCGGTTCGCTCTTCACCGGCATCCCCGGCGCCGGCGACCAGGAAGCGGGCACGGCCCTGATCGTGGCCCTCGGGTTGCTGACCGCCCGCCTCAACGTCCCGCGGCTCTCCGCCTACGTCGTCACCGAGGCGTCGATCCCGACCCTGGTCGCCGACTCACGCGGCAGCAGCATGAAGACCAACCCCATCGTGCTCACCGACGAGGAGATCGCCTCGATCCTGCGGGCATCGTTGTAGGGGCGAGGCGCCGACGGCCAGTCCGGGCGGCGCTCCCGAGGAGGCTGCGGCCGGGGCGAGTCTCCCGCCGAGGCCGTCCGGCCAGACCGGCGCCCGGTTTCCGCTCAATACCAGCTCCGGTGGCACCAAGTCTCCGGCCCGGTCGAGACTGCGTGGGTCCAGGCCGCTCGCCCGCCGGTCACGCCACCCCTGGCTCCCGAATCTCCTCAATACCAGTCCCGGTGGTACAAAGTGCCTCCGGCCCGGCCGAGACCGCGCGGGGCCGCGCCAAGTTAGCCGTCAAAGGCTAACTCCAGGCTCAATCGGGCTCAGAAGCCGGTCGTTTCGGCCTCACGCGCCACTTAGCACCGCCCCGGGTGGTGTTGAGCAGGATCCCGTCGTCCGCCCGAAGCTACAGGCCATCGAGCGGCGGGCGCCTCGAACTGACGGCTTCAACAGCGGCGGTAACCACGGCATCATGGCGCGGCCCAAAACGGCTCCACGGGCCGGCCCCAGCGGCGGCGGCCGGCGTCGCGGCCCTGCCCACGGTACCGTCCCGCTCGCGTGACCCCGGGCCTACTTGAACGCCGGCAGGACCTCCGCGCCCAGGAACTCGATCACGTCCGTGGTTGCCAGGCCGGGCACGTCGGAGACGATGATGTAGTCCATCCCCGCCTCGATGACGCGGGCGTAGGTGTCGATGATCTCCTGCGCCCCGCCGACGACGGCGTGGGTCTTGTACTCCGCCAGCGTCTGGTCGCGGCGGTATCTCTTGGTCAGCTCCTCCGGATCGTCGCCCGCCCGGATGACCGTGGTCTCGATGTTGGCGGAGTGGATCAGAGTCGAAGGGTCGCGTCCGAAGGTTGCGCAGTGCTCCGCCACCACGTCGAGCTTGTGGTGGTAGTAGTCCATCTCGTCGAGGTGGCCGCCCAGGTTGATCGCGTCGCCGTACTGGGCCGCCAGCTTGAGCGTGACTTTCTCGCCGCTGCCACCGATCCAGATCGGCGGGTGCGGCTTTTGGACCCCCTTCGGCTCATTGATCGCCCCGGAGATCTGGTAGTACTTGCCGTCGAACGAGGCGTAGGGCTCCGTCCACATCGCCTTGATCAGCGGCAGCGCCTCGGCCAGCATCCGCAGCCGCTCGCCCGGCGTCGGCGGGTACTCGTAGCCGTAGGCCTTGTATTCGTGCTCGTACCAGCCGGCGCCGATCCCGAAGTCGAGCCGACCGTGGCTCAGCACGTCCACCGTGGAGGCCATCTTGGCCATCAGTGCCGGGTTGCGGTAGCCGTTGCAGGTGACCATCTGACCGAGCCGGATCGTCTTGGTATCGCGGGCCAGCGCCGCGGTTGAGGTCCAGCACTCGAAGGTCGTTTCGAGCACCGGCTTGAAGTAGGTGTGGAAGTGGTCGAAGAGCCAGATCGAGTCGAAGCCGAGGCGCTCGGCGGCCTGCGCGACGCGGCTCATCGCCTCGTACTGCTCGATCGGATCCTCGATGTCGACGAGATCCAGGATCCAGCCCTGCGGCACGAACAGACCGAACTTAACGGGTGCCATGGCAACCCTCCTGCGGCGTACGCGTCCACGATACTCGCCGGCCGGAGGAATACCGCGGCGCCGACTGCCGTGTCGTCTGAGCTGCCGGCGTGGCGGATCCGAACAGGCTGGTCCCGAACCTCGCTGGTTCGGGATCTACTGGCGCCCGGACCCGCGGCGCGGTAACCTCCGCAGGTAATCGAATAGGCGCCATTCGGCGGGAGCCGAATGGCAATATGCCGCTCGAATCAGGGAAGCCGGTGCGAAACCGNNACTGTAAGCGAGGAGCGGCTGGCCCTAGTCGCGGGGAAACCCGCGCGATGCCACGGAGCGAAAGCTCGGGAAGGCGGCCAGTCGCGACAAGTCATCGGCGCAGCCGAAGACTCACGATCCGCGAGCCAGGAGACCTGAGAGGGCGGCTCAAGTCACCCACCTGCGCGGATCGGATGGGAGGCCTCCGGCGGCGAGGTCCCTCCGGCAGGCGGGTAATGCCGCCGGAGGAACAATGCGAAGACTCGTTGTCGCCAGCGCGATACTGGCGACCCTCCTGGCCATGCCGCTCGGCTCCGCGGCGGCAACCGCCAACCCCTCAGTCGCGACGACAGATTCGGATCGGGCGACGGTTGCGCTCGAGTATCTGCTGGCGGCCCAGAAGCCGAACGGCTCGATCGACGGGACGCTCGGCGAGACGGCCGACTACGTGATCGCGGCCGCTGCGGCCGGCTACGACCCATCGACACTGCACGGCTGCGGCGCCGACTCCGGTGCGCTCAGCTTCATTGCCACGGCCTCCGACGCCGATGCTGCCATCGCCGACGCGGCCCAGACCGGCAAGGCGATACTGGCGGTGATCGCCGCCGGCGGCGATCCGGCGAGCTTCCGGGGTCGTAACCTGATCGCCCGCCTGAACGCCCTATACGACGCCACGACCGGCGCCTACGGCGACGGTTCCACCTACAGCCAGTCGTTCGCTATCCTCGCGGACGTGGCGTCGGGCGGCTCCGTGCCCAAGCCGGCCACCGACAAGCTGGCAGCGCTCCAGGACGGCGATGGGAGCTGGAACCTCGGCTCGGCGCCCGTGGCCGACGGCCTCGGCGACACGAACTCCACGGCCATGGCGCTGATGGCCCTGGATGTCGCGGGGATCGGCTCGGCCGACTCGAAGGGTCTCGCCTATCTGAAGTCGCAACAGCAGGACGACGGCGGCTTTCTCTTCGCCGGGATGTACGGCCCGCCCGCCGATCCCGACTCGGACGCGCTCGTCATCCAGGCGATCGTTGCGGCCGGCGGGGATCCCGCGTCGACCGCCTGGTCGCAGAACTCCATCAACGTCCTGGACCACTTGCGCGCCGCCCAGGGCGCCGACGGCGGATTCGTCACTCCGGGCTGGGGCGAGAGCGCATTCACGACCACGGAGATCCCCGCCGCGCTGATGCGCGTGCCGTACGGAGCGCCGGTTCATCCGATCGCGGGCCGGAGCGTGCCGACGAGCTCCTGCCCGACGGCGACTCCGACGGCGACTCCGACGGCGACTCCGACGGCGAGCCCGACGGCGAGCCCCACTCCGACGCCGACGCCGACCGCACGCCCGACCGCACGCCCGACCGCACGCCCGACCGACCAGCCGGCGAGCCCGAGCCCAGCCGACTCGATCGAGCCGACCCCGACGCCCGAGCCGACCGCGACTCCGACTTCGGCGCCCACGGCGAGCCCGAGCGAGCGGGTGGCGGGCTCGACGGCGGCGCCCGCTGCCCCGGGCCCCGGCAACTCGGACCCATTCGTGCCTCCGGCCCTGCTGTACGGCGGGGCTGCGTTGGCGGGACTCCTGATCGTCGTCGGCGGAGGCTGGTTCCTGATGACCAGACCGACAAAGCCGTGATCGGCCGGCTGATCCGGGGCGTGCCGGGCCGGGCCGCGGCACTCGGAGTGGCGCTGGTAGTTGCGGCGCTCGCTTCGCTCGCGCCTGCCTCGCCACTCGCCCAATCCTGCGCCGCCGCCGGATCGAACCGCGCGGCTCTGGTCGTGGAACACGGCGATGGCTCGACGGTGACCCGTTGCGTCTCCTTCGACGCGGGCACGGTCACCGGGGAGTGGCTGCTCGACTCATCCGGCGTGGCCTGGTCCGGGCAGAGCTATGGCGGGTTCGGCCAGGCGGTCTGCGCCGTCGACGCCGAGCCGGCGCATTTCTCCACGTGCCCCGGAAAGGACAGCTACTGGGCNNCTTCGTCTCCCGTGGCGGCGGCGCATGGCAGTTCGCGAGTGTCGGGATCTCGTCGCTGACGCTGGCCGACGGCGATGCCCTTGGCTTCCGCTACGTGCCGACCGTCGGCAGCCCGGCGCCACCGCCGCCGGCGGCCGGGGTATGCGCGGTGGCCGCCACGGCTGCGCCCGCCCCGGCCACGGTCGGTGGTGCGGGGGCCACTCCGCCCGCACAGGCCACGCCGCCGGCAACGGTCGGCGCGTC
>PMKV01000082.1 GCA_003157875.1 Chloroflexota bacterium | reverse complement strand
GGCGGCGGCCTCGGCCGGCCCGCTCTAGGGGTCGCGACGCTGCGACCGTGCCGCTAACCTGTGCAGGGAGGCACCCAGAATGACGCTGCTGGCAGAAGCGCTTGAACAGTCAGTCCAGACCCCTACTGAGCACGATTGGTCGTTCCGTGCTGATGATCGCGAGGGCGGATTCAACCGCTACCACTGGGGCTTGGCCGACCAACGGCGCTTCGACTCGTGCTGGAGTGCGCGGGCCGAGCAGCTCGCCCGGAGCCTCGTCGTCACCTACACGAGCATGTGGCCCTGGGCCTTCCCCCGGGCCGTCACCGCGCGACTACCCGACTTCGCGGGCGACATCATGGAGTTGTGCCGGCAGCGGCTAATAGGTCAGGGCCATCACTACGCCGACCGTCCGGACATCGTCTGTGAACACGCGCTCCAGTACGGCGCCTTCGACCACATGCGCGCGCTACTCGGTCCTGGGGGCTGGCCCGGACCCGGCGAAATCATCTGTGCCATATGTAGGGGCGGATTCCTGGAGAGCATCGTCTCGCCCTGGATGATCCGTCAATATGGACCGGCGCGATACTGCCCCGCGTGCTGCGTGAGGGCGCGCGATGGACGGCGTTATCGCGACAAGGGGCGCGTGGTTGCGGGTCTGCGCGAGCTCGCCGCCGCTATCGAGGGGGTACCTGAACAAGCGATAGCGGCAACGATCTGCATCGCAGGTCTGCCCTCAGACCGGCGCGATCGGGCTATGGCCGGACTCATCGTCGCACCGAACGTCGACTCGGCTAAAGCTTGGGCCGGAACGACATGGCTACAGGTTCTGCAGACCGCAGGGCTCGTGGGAGATGCGTGGCGACCTGGCCGGGGCACCTACTGCGTCGCGGCCGATGGGCATGCCTGCCGGAGCCTAGCCGAACGCACGATCGATGACTTCCTCTCGGCCCATCACGTGGCCCACGATCCTGAGCCCCGCTACCCCGGCAGCAACATGAGAGCCGACTGGTCTCTTCCCGGCGGCAGATATGTCGAGTTCGCCGGGATGCTCAGCGACGCGGAGTACAGCGCCAAGATCCAAGCCAAACGCGAACTGGCAGCTCGATGCGGCGTGGAGCTCGTCGTGCTGGTGCCCGAGGACCTGACTGACCTAGAGGACGCTCTCGCGTTCAATTAGCTCTTGGCCGTTGCCGGCCGTCGGGAACGCAGTTGAGGCCGTGCCGAAGCCGGCGCTCGCCGCCGCAATGGACACAAGTCCATGTGGCTCTGTGATAGACGGTACCTGCCGCCGCCCTGGAGCCTCTCGCGAACGCGTGAGCACGGCCTATCGGTCGCCCATCGACCTGTTGGCCCCCTCCGGACGGCCAAGCGTCGCCCTCAGTCCGTCGGGCTTGGCGACAGGACGAGTCGACGCGTCGCCTCCGAAGCGTCCCAGCGGCATTCCTTGCGAAGTTGGTGCGGCAGCGCCTGGAGGCGGAGTAACGCTTCGACGAACTGGCCGCGACACGCCGAACATGGCGTCTTCTCGTCCCTTGCAGGTCAGCCTTAGTCCGGCGATGTTCGTCGGAGGACATCTAGGATCGGGTGCCACGCCCCATCGAAGAACGGCTTCAGCCTGCTTGCAGGCCCGGGCTTGAGCTTGGCTTCGAGCAAGACGAAGTCCTTGAGGCTCATCCATTTATAGCCGCCTTGCTCGTGCTGCTGAAGGAGTTCTAGGAGACTGTGGCCTTGCTCGGCGAGAGCCTCGACCATGGATAGCTCCTCGAGGTCGATCAGATGGAGCGGACCGATCCGAGGACCCTGGAGCACCTTGGCCGTGGATAGGCGGGCCTGTAGCAGGGCCGAAGTCACGGGGTTCACTGGGAAACCCTCCGCCATGATCAGCAGAGGAACGTATGCACGCCNNGACTCGATCTGCCGAGCCTTCGCCACGATCTTTGCCAGCCCATCGTTGATTGCTTCGATGGATCCGCCGACTGCCGCCTGCCGATTGAGCGATGACGTGGTGACGTCGCCCACGACCCATGCCGAGGGGTAGTCGATGGCGAAGTCGGAGCATTTGCGCTTCCGACGCAGCGAATCAAATGCTGTCTGCATTTCGACTTGGCGGTACAACCGCTTCTGCCCGGGGACATCCTCAGCGATCGCAGACAGAGTCTCGGTCGCATCTTCCTCGCAGATGAGATCCCAGAAGCGCCGCAGCCTGCCTGCATCCGGCCCGCCCTTCGCCAGAAGTGCTCTCTCGACATCGATCCACACGAGGTCAAACACCCGCTCCAATACCAACCTTGGCGACAGGACAACTAGGCTCCGCCCCAACTTGATGATCGGGTAGTGGCGAAGGATCTCGAACGACCACTCCGAGCCTGAATCCCGCGCGTCCGCTCGGATCTCGCGGGCGAGGACTGTCGGAGAGGCGGATAACAACCGAAGAGCCGCATTGATTCGCGACCTGGGAATCTGCAGGCTCAGTTGGGAAGCGTCGATCAGCGGCCCAGCGGTCCTGATGGCGAGCGCCCAAACGGCGACCCCGACGCTTACGAAGTCGTCCAGGCTGACGCCAGTGAGAGACGCAAACGCCTCACCCAGGTCGGCGAAGCCATTGAAGCCTCCCTGACGCCGTGGAAGGACCCGCCACCGCAGATGCGAGTGAGCCAGCATGCTTACCGGCTCTCGCCTGGTGTGGAAGACCTGCGATTGGATGAGGACCGCAGCTGCTCGAGCATCGCCATGGATCCCGTCGATATGCGCCTCAGGTTCGCCCTGTGCGAGATTGAGGCTGTCTTGAATTGCCAACAGAGCGGCGAGCTGCCATCGGCCATCTGCCCGTTCGGGGCAAGGGGTGTGCGGGCAAATCGCCAGGGCGAGCTTGGTCAGGAGCACGACAGCTTGAGGGGCCACGAGCGCGTTGCCGGCCTCGATCCCGGCCATCGCTCTCGTTCGGTACGGCTCTCCCAGATGCCCGGCGAGGTATCTGTCGCGTCCAGGATCTACCAGTGACTGGTCCATCGAACGGAGAAGTGAAGCGCAGAAAACTAGGGTCTCTTGGATGTCTGCTGTGCGAAGTCGCCGCTTCACAGCTTCGATGCTGATCGAGGACCCGTACACATCGCGTCCTGTCATGTAGGCGACCAGCACATCGGCTGGCATCGGCTGACGCACCGCCTTCTCGGGTATGTAGATCGAGTTCGCCAGCTGGACGAAGGCCGGGCTGACATCCTGGACGAGGGTGCCCGCGTGGTAGCGCACGCCATATCGCAGGGCGGTTACCGACGTGCCAACGTCTCTGGGCTGGGCCGCCAAGAGATCGCGAGTCAGACGCTGCAGCGCGACCTTGAACTCGTCGCCTGAGGGAAAGGTCGCGGCGGCCAGATTCGGCAGGACAACCATTCGAACTTGATTGCCCGTAAGTCTTCGATCGG
>PMKV01000160.1 GCA_003157875.1 Chloroflexota bacterium | reverse complement strand
GGATTGGCCTGTGCCGGCCCCGCTCACCACTACTCGGTCACCGGCACGTACAACGTCACGGTCACCGTCACGGACAGCGACGGAGCCTCCGGTTCTGGCGTCGCCACGGCCTCCTACGTCAACGTGGCACCGTGGGTCGGGGGTCTTGGCATCGTCGGGCCCCATGAACCGGGTCTGGTCGCTCATGCGGATGCAGCCATCGTAGATCCCGGCTCGGATATCGAAACCTACCAGTGCACTTCGGTCGACTACGGCGACGGAACGCCGCTGCAGTCCGGCACGCTAGTCACCACCGGATGGAGCGACGGGCTGCCTCGATGCGTCTTCCCCGACCACATCTACGCCGTGGCCGGCAAGTACACCCTGACTGCCGTCGTCACGGACGGGGGCGGCGCCATCGGATCGTGCCGGGCTATCGAAACGATCGTGCCCTATCTCCCGCCTCAGGTCATTGCGCCGGGCAACCAGACTGTCGACAGTACCCAGGGCCGGCACGACTTTGATCTGGGCTCATTCACGGATCCCAACGGGGTCATCGCGGCGCCGTGGAGCTGGTCCGTCGACTGGGGCGACGGCAGCGCCGAAGGGGCCACGACGGAGAGCCAAGGGGCCGTGCACGCCGGGCACACCTATGCGACCGGCATCTATACGGCATCACTAACCGTGTCCAACTCGGCCGGAATATCCGGCTACGCGGTGTTCCGGGTCACGGCCGTGGACCCCAACTCATCGCTCACATTCCAGTGGAACCCGCTGATAGCGCCCGAGGGCGTGGACGTCTATAACCAGATAACCATCAACGACCCGGCCGCCACCGCGCCGTTTGTTGTACACACGGACTTCGGTGACGGGACTTCTCAGGACCAGGTGGTCACGACCAATCCGTTCGCCGTTTTCCACACCTACGTCGGCGCCGCCCCGACGCTCCCGAGGGGTACGTACACGGCTTACACCGCAGTCGTCACGGTTCGCGACGCAAACGGCATCGTCAGGACGGGCAGCTTCAATGTACGCGTGGAGGATGTACCACCGGTCGTGACGGCCCCGACCGACATCGGCTTCGCCGAAACGGCCACCTCGCTCACACTGGCGTCCTTCACGGATGCAAGCGTAGGACCGTGGGTCGTCACTATCGATGGCCTCCCCGGCGGCGCGATCAGCTACACCTTCCAGCAGCCGTCCTCCATCTCGATTCCGTACAGTGGATCCCTGGGAGACAGGACCGTCACGGTGACGGTGAGGGACCAGATCGGAATGTCGGGCAGCGCCACAGTGCGCATCCACATCGTCAACAACGCCGCGCCCGTGGTCGGGACCATCGCGGTGCCGTCCCCGCTTCTCGAGGGCGCCCCGTTCACTGTCAACGCCGATTTCTCCGACCCCGGGTATGGGACCGGGTCGGGCTCCGAGACGTATACATGCACAGTCGACTTCGGGGACGGCTCCGGCCCGGCGCCGGGCGTGGTGACCGGTCGCACCTGCACGTCCAGGCCTTGGAACTACGACACCGTCGGCGTCTACACCGTAACCGTCGCAGTCAGGGACAGCCGCGGTGGCGTTGGCACGGCAAGCACGGTCGTGGACGTCGCTAACGTCGCCCCCGCGCTGGACCCCATCACCGCGGACGGATCGGGATATGAAGGGCCCGTGACTGTCAGCACCACCTTCTGGGACCCCGGACTCGACGGGTCCGAGGAGTACGCCTGCTCAATCGACTACGGCGACGGAACAGGACTCGAGGTTGGGACCATGGACTGGGCCGCCTGTACCGGCGCGCCTCACTTCTACGCACATCCTGGCACGTACACCGTCACGATGACCGTCACGGACAGCCACGGCGCGGCGGGCGTCGGAACCATCGAAGTCGAAAGCGGCAACGCCAACCCCGAGGTCTGGACCGGCACCCTGACGGGACCGGTCGCTGAAGGCGGGCTCGCCACCATAACGGCCGAATTCACGGACCCCGGGTCCGAGCTTGGGTCAAACTCCGAGAGCTACTCCTGCACGGCCGCGTTCGGCGATGGAGCCACTCCGGTGGCGGGCGTGGTCACGGGCACAACGTGCACCGCCCAGACGACCCTTCTTGATCCGGACCCTTACTGGGTCACGGTGACTGTGACCGACAGCAACGGCGCGCAAGGCTCGATAGCCTTCTGGATCGAGGTGTCCAACGTCGCGCCAGTCGTTGCAGCCGTGAGCACCGGTCCGGCAATCGAAGGCCAGGCCATCGTCGCCACAGCGAGCTTCACCGATCCGGGTTACGGCTCGGCCGAGACCTACTCCTGCAGCGTCGACTACGGGGACGGCTCGGGCCCCCAGGTTGGTGCCGTGAGCGGCAACGCCTGCCAGGGTCCGCCGCACACCTACGCGCGCCTGGGCACCTACACCATCACTGTGATCGTTTCCGATTCGAACGGCGGAACCTCGTCCGCTTCCAAGTCGGTGTCGGTGTCCAACGTAGCGCCGGCCATAGTCAAGGTGACCGCCACGCCGGCTCTGACGAAGACGGGCTCGACCGTGACGGCCTCCGCAAGCTTCACCGACCCGGGCACGTCCGAGAAGTACACGGCGACCTGGGACTGGGGCGATGGCTCCACCACCGTGGTGAACCTCGGATCGGCTGCCAGGTCGGTCGGCGGAAGCCACGTCTACTCAAGGGCCGGGTTCTACAAGGTCAAGTTGACGGTCAGTGACGGGCAGGCGAGTGGCTCGATGGAGGCCTCACAGGTCGTGGTCTACGACCCCGCCAGGACCCTCTCAGGTTCGGGATCGCTGACCTCCCCGGCCGGTTCTTGCCGGCTCTCCAAGGGTTGCTCGGCCGCTGGTACGGCGGGCTTTTCGCTCAGCGTCTCCTATGCGAAAGCCGCAACCAAACCGACCCTGAGCCTGGCCTTCTCAGTCTCCGGATTCTCGTTCGACGCGACGGCTGCCGATTGGATGGTCGCCGGCGGCGGTACCGCCACGGTGCAAGGCGCTGGCAAGGTCAACGGCGCGGGCGGATACACCTTCCGGCTGGCTGCCATTGACGGCAAGCCCGATGCCATGCGATTGCAGGTATGGTCTCCATCTGGCGTCCTCGTCTACGACAACGGATCCGTCGCGCCACTCAAGGCGGGCAGCATCACGGTCAAGTAGACAGCCCACAGGCTGAGTGTCCCGCTCGAGGACGTCCAGCTATCGTTTCTGCGGATCGATGCCAACTCCTGGAGCGACCTCTCCTCGGTCTCGGTGCTCCATCAGCCGGTTCAGAACTGAGACCGCCTCCTGCGCCTCGGGCAGGCTCACCGCGTACGAACGGCCAGTCTTGGACGTCACCCCCAGGGCGGGTCCACTACGGAGGATGCACAGGCCAGGGTTCATTGAAAGTACCGTCGTTCGAGGCTGGGCGGTGATGGTCTGCGCCGATGCAACCTGAGTCAGGGCGAGGCTCCAGCTCGGGGCACCCAGCAGCAACCGGCCGCTGACCCGGATTCCGGCATCGGTGATGAATACCGACGCCTGCTGGCCGGCCAGAACGAGCGCGGCCCAGGTCGCTGCAAGCAGCGCGGCGGCAGCAGGAAAGCCAGGGGGCAGCAGCACGAAGAAGGCAATCAGGATCGCGTATGGGATCCCCACGACCGTCCCAAACGCGAGGCGCCAGGACCGATCGGCGTTCACCTCGGTCAGCCAGGCGATGCGCTGGCTCGAGGCCGCTTCCCGCCGGAGACGCCTGATCGAAGCTGCCGACCCCAGGTAGCGCCCTACCCCAAACGACAGGAACAGACCGAACACCGTGAATGCAAATCCTGCGGGCACCTCGAAGACCATCTGATAAGTGCGGGCATCGAGGTTGATAAGCACGGTGCCTGCGATTACGAAGAACCCCGTCCCGGCGTAGCCAAGGGTCAGCGGGAGCGCGGTCTCGACTGCGTAGACGGCGCGGTCGTCGCTCCACAACACGATCCGAAGCAGGAAGAGGCCGACGAAGACAATGTCGGTGACGATCGAATATGACTCAACCTTGACGGCATCGGCCGGGAGTCTCGCGGCGAAGATCGGGATCAGCAGCACCGCGGGCAGGATTACTGCCAGGTGCGCGACAACGAAGGCCGTGAGCGGCCAGTTGACGCTTCGGGCCCGGTGTACCGAAAGCGCTGTGTTCATCGCATCGACTCCATCAACTTGGTGAGCTCGCCTGTTGTGATGCCCTGTTCGACTGCCTCGGCGAGGAGATCGCGCAGCAGTCCATTGAGGCGCGCGGAGGGCACCACGTCGCCTGGTACGACGATCGCTCCTCGGCCCTGTCGCAACTCGAGCAACCCCTCGTCACGCAGCTGCCCGTATGCCCGCTGGACGGTGTGCATGTTCACGTCGAGTTCCCGCGCCAGGTCGCGCGAAGGAGGCAGCTTTGCTCCCGGCCGGATCGTCCCAGCCACAATCGCGCGCCGAACGCAAGCCGCGATCTGGTTATAGATAGGAACGGGACTCCGGGTATCGATCTCGAATAGCATGATCTAATACTACTAGCTCAAGTGTGCTTGTCAAGCACATCCCGCTCCCTCAACGAGAGTCGCGAACGTCGCCGGTTTGAGGACGATCAGGGCTTGCCAGCCAATCAGGCTTTCAGTTCGGAAGGCCGGGGCCCGTTAGCGCAGTGGCATTCTTCTCAGGCCTTCAACGTTGCAGACTCAGGAGTCGAGTCCACCGCGGCGGGGGCCGTTCCGCACTTGTCGCAGCAACTGCGCGAGTGGGACAGTCGCGGTGCCATTCCCCAGACGGGGTCCCTGGAAACTCCGCGACAGATCAGTAGCTCCTTTCCTGCAACGGACCAACAGCAACACGGTTCCCGGCGTTCGAAGCGACGCTACACCGCGCAGAAGGTCCTAATGGAGGTGGGTGATGACCCAGGGGTCGAGCTCGACATGCGGGTCGTGTGGCAGAGGGCTCACCGCGGATACCTGGTTCTGTCCCGCGTGCGGCGCCGCGGTACCGAAGTTCTGTCCGAACTGCGGCGCTCCGCGGACGTCGCGGGCGCGCTTCTGCCGCGCGTGCGGCGTCGGCTTCCGTGCGGGCTCAGCCTCTGCCCACACCATTCCTCCAGCTGCCCCTGGAGCCCGCGGCCGTCGCCGGCCCACCGCCTATGCCGCCTTGGTGCTGGCGGCCGTGGTCGTTCTGGCGGCCGGGGCGCTGGGCTCCGGGATCGTCAAGCTTCCCGGCGCGGGGACGTCGGCGGCACCTACCGATTCGATCGAGTCTCCGCCGCCGATCGACAACCTGGCGACCCCGGCACAGGGAGTGCTGGCCGTCGGTGACACGTCGCCCGTCACGACCATCGGCCTGGATTCCAACGGCGCATCCACCACCGTCTCGGCCCCGGGGCAAGATTGGGACGGCCTCGAGATCGACGTTCCGGCCGGCGCCTGGCCCGGTGCGACGCTCCAGGTCACTGCCGAGCCGATTACCCGCTCCAGCTTCGGGCAACTCGTGACGCCGATCTCGCCCCTCTACACGGTCTCCGGCGCGGAAGGGATGGCCCCCGACCCGGTGACACTCAAGATCCCCGCGTCAATTCCGGACGGCTCGTTCGCGATGGGCTTCTTCTACGACGCCTCCTCGGGCCAGCTCGAGGGCATGCCGTTGCTGGCCGAGGACGGGACCTCGGTCACGATCGCGACCGAGCACTTCTCCAGCTTCTTCCTGAGCCTGGTCGACGGGGCGATCCTGCCGGAGACGATCGACTCGGGCTTCCGGCCGGGGGTGGATGACTGGCAGTTCCCCAACTACGGCTCCTATGTCACGCCGCTCGGCAACTGCGCCGGCGAGGTACTCACCGAGGCCTACTACTACATCGAACGGCGTCTCAAGGGCCGGGGCTTACCGCTGCACGGCCTGTACGACAACAACGGCTACGGGGCTACCCCGACCCCGACCCTCTGGATGGACGACTCGAACAGCTACCGCCTCGCGAGCGTCGCCCACAGCCAGTTCCACGCCGGGTCCGCGAACAACAACCAGTTCGTGAAGTTCTTCAACAAGTCGCGTGACAAGGGTTTCGACGAACTCGAGTACGACGCCTTTCGCTACGCCATCGCCGTCAGCGGCGAACCGCAGTACATGTCTATCAGCGACCCCCAGGACAAGAACGCCCACGCGATCCTTGCCTACCGAGTGGACTCGAGCGGCATCTACGTTGCCGACCCGAACTACCAAGGGCCGAAGAACTCGAAGCGGCTGGTCCCATTCGACACCAAGACCGGGAAGTTCGGGACGTATCTATCGGAGTGGGCCCACGACGCCGCTACCGGGGGCACCGGTATTGGGTACACGAATATCGCCTACTACGCCACGAGGGCGCTGGTGAACTGGCCCACTCTGGCCGCCGACTGGGCGGCCTTCGACGACGGCAAGATCGGGGTCGGTCTGTTTCCGGCCTACTCTCTCGAGGCGCTGGCCGGCCAGGATGCCCAGGGCAAGGAGGTCTGGGTGCCGCTCGTGGACCGCTACCAGACGTCGGAGAAGAGCCTCACGCTTCGGATACGCGACCCGAAGGGCGTCGACAGCGCGCAGATAGAGGTCTTCCCCGGCCTCTCAGGAACCCACCTGGCCCCCGAGGCCGGGCAGGTAACGATTCAGCTGAAGGATGGGGAGAACCCGCTGGGCATATACGAGCAAGGCAAACAACCTGGCTGGAAAGATTGGAAATACGTCGACTTCGTGCGACTCACCGTTATTGGCGGGCCCGCGCCGACTCCCACTTCCACGTCCACTCCGACGCCGGCCGCGCAGCCCACCTACGACTGCAACGCCCCGCCGCCCAGCGACCCGATCGATAGCGTCCGCTGGTATCTGCACTGCAAGCCAATCGGGGGATAGGGGCAAGCCGGGCGGTCAGGGACGCCAATGCTGGCGCTCGGCCGGCGGCCACTTCACCAAGAGGTTGGAGGTAAGGCTGATGTTGTTGAGAAGCAGAATCGTTGCAGGGATCGCGTGCGCCCTCGCCCTCACGGCAGTGGTCGGCTGCTGGCCCCGACCGGAGCTGCAGTTCTCGCCCGCGACCCTGCCCGACGCCCAGGTCGGCTCACCCTACGCTGTCACCATCACCATCAGTCAGGTCGAAACGGTCGTGGGTAGCGCCTCGGTCGAGGACGGCTCGCTCCCCGCTGGCCTGAAACTCGAATTGGTCTACCAGCCGGCAGACACGATCCAGATCTCGGGAACGCCCACGGTCGCCGGCACGTTCAGTTTCAGCATCTACGTGATATGCGCAGGCACGAACGCCGCCGGCCAGACCGCCACCCAGGGGTACACCCTGGTGGTGAAGTAACCAGGGAGTGTCTGGCTCGGGTGGACCACCGCAGGCTCCGCACCGCCCACGCCGAAGGCTGAGTGTCGTGCGGAGCACGGAATATCGTTTGGAGCGGGAGACGGGTCTCGAACCCGCGACATTCAGCTCGGAAGGCCGGGGTGCGTGAGCGCAGTAGGGTCACTCGTGGAGGGGCGAGCGTAGCGTGTCCAGTCATCGTGTCGTGGCCAGACCCGTGAAGGATATGATCCGGCCGAAGGTCGTCTCGTGGTAGTCCAGCCGGCGACGACTTCGAGGGAAGAGTAGCGCGGCATGACCTGGAGGCGTGAATGCAACCGCAGGCATCGGGCGCGGCTGACGTCATCGGGTATCGGGGCGCGTCGATCATCACTGCAGCCCTGCCAGTCTCCTTTCTCGCGATCGGCGCGGCTGCACTCCTTGCCGATGGCAACGCGGGCTATGCGCTTGACCTCGCGTTCCTTTCGATCGGGTGCGTCGCGTTGGCGATCCTGAGGTCGTTTCGTCCTCGGGGGGTCATCGTCAGCCCGGACGGACTGGAGAACCGAACTGGCATGTTTCGGCGCGACTTTGTCCGTTGGGCGGACGTGATCCGAGTCCGGGGAGAATGGCCTGGCGTCTTGGTGCTGAGTTCGACCGATGCCACCCGCTTTCGAGGCAATCGAAGCCGTGACATTGTGCTTCGAGGCTCCGATGAACTGGCGGCCCTCATAGGCCAACGCGAGGGTCCTTCGCTCGAACAACCAATCCGAGAGGCGCTCTCGGACTACCGCCGCCGATCCGGACAACGGCCCGAGGACGCGCCCTCCACGGTGGTTGTGTCATGGGCGATATTGCAATGGTTGCTAGTCGCCGCTTGTGTGGCTGTCGTCCTGACGGTGGGCCTCGTGGCCTTCCGATGGGTCGCTGACATTGCACCCTCCTGGTCCGGGAAGGTACGTCAGGTCGGATTCCTGGCCGCCGGCCTTGCAGCAGTCGCGCCCGCGTCGACGGTTCCAGGCTGGGTCGGTCCCCGCCTGCCCACCCACGCCAGCGCCCTCCTCGGCTGGCGCCCCGCCGCCGACCTGGTTCCGTTTCTCGTTCCGTGGATCGTGATGCTGGCGATCCGCGTCGCCTGATTGACAGATAGTTGCTGTCGGGTGGGAGACCTGGGCGCTAGTTATCAACTCGTCGAGCGCAGTAGCGACCTCGCCGGCCCCACAAAGCCCAGGCCCAAAGACGGCCTGAGTGTCGCCCCAAGCACGAAATAGGGACTGGAGCGGGAGACGGGTCTCGAACCCGCGACATTCAGCTTGGAAGGCCTGAGCGGCTATGCGCAGTAGCCTCCCTCGTGCAGACCCGGGCGTAGCGTGTCCAGTTATCGTCTCGTGGATTTGCTCTCGCGGCGACCGATCACACGCTCCAGACGTTCCCCCGGCGGCTCCATTCCGGCCGCGAGCCTACCGGTCGGCTTCAGCACGACGCTGGCGTTGCCGACTTCCCGGACAAGACATCCATATCTACTCGCCCGCAACAACAATCGGCCAGAGCCCGTGAAGCCATGCGTAACAGCGCAGTTCGGCTGCCATGAATAGCCCCTTCGTCCGCAGCGCAGACAACCCGATCATCACCGCCAGTGATCTCCCGTACCGGGCGCACGCGGCCTTCAATCCCGGTGCGACCCGTCATCGTGACGAGATCGCGTTGCTCGTCCGGGTTGAGGGCTTCCGGGGCCAATCGCACTTCGCCGTGGCCCACAGCGTCGACGGCGAGCACGACTGGCGCTTCGATCTCACGCCGGCGCTCGAAGGCGACGTGACACTCCATCCCGAGGACGCCTGGGGAATCGAGGATCCGCGAGTCGTCTACCTGCCCGAACTCGCCATGTATGCGGTCACCTTCACCTCCTACTCTGAGCACGGGCCGCTCGTGTCGCTGGCCCTGACCGAGGACCTGGTCACGTTTGAGCGACTCGGCCCGATCTGTCCTCCCGATGACAAAGACGCGGCGCTCTTTCCCAGACGGTTCGGAGATGACTGGCTCATGCTCCATCGTCCGTACGGGGGCGGGCCGGCGAACATAGTGCTTTCCCGCTCGCCCGACCTGCAGCACTGGTCGGAGCCAGAGCTCGTCCTTCCGGCTCGAGCGGGCGGTTGGTGGGACGCCGGCAAAGTTGGGCTCGGACCACCGCCTCTTGAAACGGCCGCCGGCTGGCTGCTGCTTTACCACGGGGTTCGACTGACCGCGTCGGGCGCGCTCTACCGAAGCGGTCTCGCGTTGCTCGACCTCGATGATCCGACCAGGGTGATTGCGCGGACAGACGATTGGCAATTCGGGCCGGAGACCGACTATGAGCGAACCGGCGACGTGCCGAATGTCGTGTTCCCGAGCGGCTGGGTGCTCGATCCGTCGGGCGAGCGAGTCCTCGTCTATTACGGGGCCGCCGACACGGTGATCGGGCTGGCCACGGCCTCGATGTCGGACCTGCTCGCTACGCTCGGCGTTTCCGCGGCGGCTTGATGCCCGCTCGCTGACGTACTTCCTCCTAAGGCACTCGTCACCCGGGCCAATGGGGTCGCTATGAAGCCACGGTGAAGGCGGCCCTGATACCACCGTCGATTGGAAAGGTCGACGCAGCGACGAACCCGGAATCATCGCTGGCGAGGTACACAGCAGCTCTCATGCGAGCGCCCCAACCCCTGCCCCAAAGAGGGGTCCCGGCACAGTCCAACAGAACCACCGCACGAGATGGCAACTGGAGCGGGAGACGGGTCTCGAACCCGCGACATTCAGCTTGGAAGGCCTAGATCTCTATGCGGAGTGGCGCCCCTCGTGGAAGGGCGTGCATTTCGTGTCCAGTTATCGTGTCGTCGTTTGGGTGATCGCGCCGGTACTCCTGTCGGGCTCTCGCGGTTACCTCGCCAATGGCCTAGCCGTGCTGTCGCCGCGATCGGGCGACCGTGGAGCCCGAAGCATGTACCAAGCCCAGGACGAGCCGACGAGCATCAACGCAGTGCCGAGACAATCAAGGAGAACCGGCCCCCAAAGAGAAATGAACGAGATCTTGCAGACACTGCCCGTGCAGAAGCCTCCCCATGTGAGGGCCAGGTCGACATGCCGCAACAACATACCCAAGGCAACCAACGAGATCACGGCGGCAATCGATGTCTGGAGGGGCCCGCTCCAGACATTCCAGAACGGCCTCGCCAGCCGAAGCTGAGATAGCCCGAGTAGCGTCAGCGCTGCGAGAGCTCCAACTGGAATGACGACCCCTGGACGGATGCCGCCCGTACCAGTGAAGTCGTTTCCAGCGAATAAAGCGCCTCCGGGGTGACTTGGGTATCCGATCCCATACAACCACGAAGGAATGACCACTGCCGCGCCGATACCGATCAAGAGCTGAGCGACTCCAGAACGAGAAACACCACGCGTCACATCACACCCCACCTATGGACCCCGCGAGCCGCAATAGTCGCGGAGACGATGACGCCAAAAAGTAGCTTCCTCATCGGCGAAGCATACCCATTCATTTGGACAACTTTGGCAAGGGCCGCGCGGGAACCGGACGGGGGCGCTGAGCGCCATGCCGCATTCGGGTCACCATCAAGGAGAAAGCGTGGAGGCACAATGTCGCCATGAGCGTGGATTCCCCAAAGGCTGAAAGTCCAGACCGATTCGTTCATCCCGACTCAATGACCGTGGTTGGGATTAGATTGCGTCAATAGTCGTGGAACTACCGCTATCCGCACCAAACCACACCGAGACTCGGGGAAAATAGGGGAAACTGGGGGAAGTGGAGCGGGAGACGGGTCTCGAACCCGCGACATTCAGCTTGGAAGGCCGGGGAGCGTGAGCGCAGTAGCACCACGCTCAGAGGGGCGAGCGTGGCGTGTCCAGTTATCGTGTCTTCGTTGGGCGCTTCATGAACAGAACCTGGGCTCGTCGGCAGCCCTCGTCAGGCACGGAATGCCGACTTGGTGGACTTCGGCACAGTAAGATTCCCCTACGTTCGCCCCCGCCACCATGGAAGGAGACCTGAAGCCGTGATTTCGACGCGAGACCTGAGCGCGATGCCCGACCTCGCGGGCTTCAGGCGGCTCGCACGTTCGTTGGCCATGCTCGATGCCATCCTGTCTCCGAAGTGGGACTCCCGCTACTACTCGTTCGACTCGAAGTGGGCCGAAGGCGAGATGATGGCGTCCATGCGCAACGGCTCCGGCGATATGTGGCACGCCCTGCTGTCGGCTCGCGGGATCGGTCTCGTCGGCCTGGCACACGAGTCGGCCATGTACCGGATGGATAACCCATGGCCGGGAGTGTTCGACTCAGTACCTGCTGCGTTCGCTGACGTGGTGGCTGAGCCTGCGTTCGAACCGGGGAACGCCACGTTCTGCATTTGGCGTGCGCCTGCGGACGTGGTCTGGCAAGTCGGCGCCATCGAGTACCCGCCGTCAGCGGATCCTGACGGTTCTGAGGAACTCCTGGCCATTCTCGATGCCGATCCACTTACCTACCAAGCGTGGGCGGAGACCTATTACGAGCGGACGGTGGATCGCGCCGCAGTCGAGGCCATCTACGCGCACCAGACCCTTTCGGAGGGCCTGATCTGGTCCCTGAATCCCGAGGTGACACTCGGTTCGCTGGAGGATGATGTGCTCAGCATCGGGTATCCCGACGCAGACTAGCAAAGGGATGAGCGCCAAAGAGTGCGAGGCAGGACACTCGGCCTGTGGCAGTTGAACCTTCGTGAGCACGAATGGGGGGTTTGGAGCGGGAGACGGGTNNACCGACTGAGCTACTCCCGCTCGTTTGCCTTCGTTTGTTAGGCTAGAGCTGGCTGCTGACCACGTTTGCCTAACAAATCGATGGTCGCGGCCGCCATTTGGGTCCGAGACCGCGCGGCTGTGGTTAGCACCACGCTGCCAGAGCGTATAACTGTAGCCGATTACGGGCATTTCACGCTCAGCGCACAGCGTGTAATTACACGCTGTCGCTGTTTGGCCTCGAAGCCGATTTGCTCAAGCCCAGCGGTTGGCGAACCTAACCTCGCGGAGGGTTGCCGCGCTGTTGTGCCTCTCGCCTATCCGACTGAGCGGGGGCAATGCCGTACCAACTGCGCAACAGACTGCCCATTTGAAGCGGACTGCCGTCGGGCCCGAAATTGCGGTGGCAGCCAAGTGCGTTCGGCCACGGAAGCCCTCCGCCGAACTCCACAAGCTGACGCTGTCGAGCATTCCGCGTGCGCCGGTCTGGCGTTCGAATTCCATTGCTCCTCGGATCTCGACGTGCCCACGCCTAGCAGTGCCCGCATCTACCCTCCCCTCTCGGAGCCCATCGTTTCGCCGGTGGGCCACTGATCACACATCCGCGTTTACGGATGATCCGAACCCGTCGCGTCACGGCCAGTAAGCTCGACTTCGCGACGCGGCTGTCGGCCCACCTTGCGGAGCCGGTGGGATCAAACCTATTCGAGCCCGAAAGTGTCCACTAGGTCGACTAACTTGGTGGATCCATGGCCTGCCTTGGCAGACAGGCGACTTGGGCGGCGGGCGAGGCTCGGGAACTAGTGGTTCGTTACGATAACGTCCAGAGCCCGCAGAACCGTGTCGGCCGAGTTGGTGTCGACATTGGGGTCGGCGGAGGCGTTGGCGTCGAGCTGCACCACGACCGTGGCTCCCACGGCCGGCGAGCCTGAAGGCCCCGCTTCGTTGTGATAGCCCGGATCGCCGGTCATGTCGATCGTCACGGTCGAACCGTCGGCCAGCTGCAGGACCATCGAGTTCGAGTTGATCGACTTCACCGTGCCGCTGATGGCGCCGCCATCACCCACAACTCGCGAAGGCGCGGCAAAGTTCGGGAAGCCGAGGCCGTTCGGGCTGAACGATCGGCCGGCAGGGGCGAACAAGCCCGGTATCGATCCACCTGTGGCCGTCCCCAGCAGGAAGCTGATGCCGCTTGCCGCGACGAGAGCACCGCCTATCAGCAGGATCCGGGTGCTTCGATCCATCCGCGCGGCCGACTTGTCCGGTATCTTGCGGCGCCTCCGGACGGGGCCGTGATTTGCCAGCTCTCTTCGCGTCGGCCCACTCACGTATTCACCTCTACTCATAGCGAAGCGCGACCACTGGGTCGAGTCGGGCCGCCTGGGTAGCAGGCCATACTCCGAAAACGACACCGACCAGCAGGCTGAAGCTCATGGCAGCCACCGGGGTTAACGGGTCGAAAATGAAGCCCCAGCCCGCCAGCGCTCCGATCACCCACGATCCAATTACGCCGATCCCGATGCCGATGAGCCCCCCAGCCATCGACAGACCCAGTGCCTCCACGAGGAACTGGGAGAGGATGTCTCGGCCGCGCGCCCCGATCGCCTTCCGGATGCCGATCTCGCGAGTCCGTTCCCGAACCGAGACAAGCATGATGTTCATGATCCCGATCCCGCCGACGAGCAATGAGATGGAGGCGATGCCCGCAAGAAGCAGCGTCAGAACGTCGCTGACAGAGCTGACGGTGCCCAGGAGCTGGGATTGGGTGCTCACCGAGAAGTCGGCAGTGCCCGTGGCCGAGATGTTGTGCCGCCGGCTCAGTGTCGACGTGATATCAGTGGAGACAGAGTCGATTGCGGATTGCGATTTCGCGCTGATGCCGATCGAGGAGAGGTTAGCGTTGCTGCCGACGAACAACTCGCGCGCGGTGGACAGGGGGATGAGCACGCGGTCGTCCGAGTTGGTCGTGCCCCCCTTGGGCTGGAGAATGCCCACGAGGTCGAACGGAAGCCCGCCGATGTAAATGGTCGAGCCGACTGAGTTGTCTGTGAGGCCGAGGTTGTCCGCCGTGGTGGCACCGATGACGGCGACGCGCATGTTGTGCTCGACGGACAGCGGCGACAGGAACGAGCCCGCCCAGACCTGGTAGGCGAAGACATCCGCGTAGGTCGAGGTGGTTCCGACCACAGATACGGTCTCGTTCTGGAGGCCGGCGACCACCAGCTCGTTCGAAGAGACCTGCGGCGCCACGAACGAGATGTTGTCGAGCTTCGCTATGGCATCGGAGTCTGCGAGCGTGAGGGTGGTGGCTGTTCCGAACTGACCGCGGTTCGCGCCGCCGGTGGCGCTGAAACCCGGATTGACGGTGAGCAGGTTCGTGCCCAGGGCTTGCAGACGATCGCCGATGCCCTTGGTGGCANNCACGACCGAGGCCACTCCGATGATCACGCCCAGCATGGTGAGGAATGCCCGCAGCTTGCCAGTCCGGAATCTGGAGCGGGCTAGGGCCAGGAGATCGATGAACCTCATCGGCCGAAGGGGACGGCGCCGCCGCCGCCAATGCCGGGCACCTGGAATCCGGCACCAGTGGTCGTCGTCCCGTTTCGAGTCGCCGTGGTGCCTGTCACCACCGTGTCGTTACTCGACAGACCGTATGTGATCTCGACGTAGGACGAGGTGACGAGGCCGATCCCGACGGTCACCGCTGAGGCACTGCCGTCCGACTGGATCACTCGAACGGTGTAGCCGGTCGAGGCCGTGCCCGATACGGCCGTAGCGGGGACGCGCATGACATTAGTGGAAGAGCCGGTGGTGATCGTGACGGTCGCAGTCATCCCAGCCCGAACCGTCTCGGGCGGGCTCGTGAGCGTGACCCGGACGGCGTAGGCCACGACGCTGCTCTGCGAACCTCCGCCGACAGATGAGGAGGAGCCACTCGTCGCCGATGTGGGCGCGGGTGCTATCGAGGCCACCACGCCGGGCACGCTCGCATCCAAGGCGGTGACCGAGATGGTGGCCGGCTGGCCCGGTTCGAGCTTGTTAATGTCGGATTCGGTGAAGCTCGCGACCGCAACGAGCGATCCCGATTCGACCTCGATCGCATAGCCCGAGGGTGCGTTGACGCCGGGAAGGATGTTCACCGCGATGACCAGGCCGTCGGCCGGCGCGACCAGCTGGTCCTGCGAGGCTGCCGCTTTGGCGTGGTCGTACGATGCCTGAGCCGACGCCACCTGCGCCTGGTCCTGCAAGATTGTCGAGCTCGGTGTCTTCGAATCGGCCTGGTCGTTGGTTAGCCTCGATTGGGCCGCGCTCAGGTTTGCCTGGGCACTGAGCAATGCGACCTGGGCGTCCGACGAATCGGCGGTGGCCAGAACGTCGCCCTGCTTGACCTTCTGGCCCTGCGTGGCTACGACCGTCTTCACGGGCCAGTTCAGGGACTGAGCCTGGTCGCCCGCCCAGCCGGAGGCCACTGAGCCACCGGAGCCGGAAGTCGTGGTGGTGGAGCTGACGATGTCCGGGCTCGAGCCGAACTTGAGGCCGTAGACAGTGCTGGCTTCGACAATGCCGGTCGCAACCGAGGTCGCGACGACGTCACCGTACGTGACAGCACCGGTTGTGTAGGTGGTGGTGACGGACCTCGCGATCCATGGCCGGACGACGCCGAGGGTCAGCGCGACCAGCCCGATCAACAGCATGCCGGCGCCAAGCAGCTTCAGCCAGGGCATCCGCCGGCGTCGAGGCTCCGGCGGCTCGTCCTCGAGTATCGAAGGGCGCGAGCTTCGTGAACGGGAGCGACTCGGCGACGCTGCATCCGTCCGCTGTCTTCGGACCTGTCCCCTGGCCCGACGGCGGTCGATCTCTTCTGGCTCGGCCGCCTCGGCTACTGTTTCGTCCACATCGATCTCGTCCTGGTCGTCCTGGTCGAAGACCTCGGTCTCGATCCCGTCGGGATCGAGATAATCGGTATCGATCTCGTCGGGCTCGGCCTCCAACGGAATCGTGCTTGCAGCCTGGCCCTGCCGACCGTCCCACTTCGCTCGGCTGTGGCGGATTCGTCGCGACATCCCTCTCCTGCCCTCGGGCCCGCCAACAACTTGACCACAGAGCCGCTCTGCCGATCCGTTGGCTGGAGTCGTGAGTATCCCCAGGAATCCTCGGGATCTCCTGAAAGTGGGCAATGGCTCATCAAGGGTAGTTTCAGCCGCGGCAGCGATACGTCATGGTTTCCCTACACGACCCGTGGCCTGTAGTCGTGACTGATCTGGAATGAGAGGCATTCACGGATGAATGTGAACGGCGGGGCCGGTGGCTTCGGGCGCTCACAGCAGCCTCCGGTGCTACCTACACCAGACGTGCTATTGGTGGCAGCAGGGGTCAGCAGGGCGGCCACCGTCGCGGCAGTCGTTGCGCCTCCGGATGCGGCTGCCGGTCCAGCGCCCCCTGGGTGACCGCCCCCCTTGTGGCCGGCGGCATGCCGCCGGCGGGCGGCATGCCGCCCGTTCAGGCAGACGGCGCGTCGGGAACGAGCACGGTAGGCGGGCACCACCATCACCACGGGCACAAGGCCGTGTCGGCGGCGATGGACTCTGTGGCCTCGCTTCTCGGCACGACCACTACGGACCTCGCGACCGCTACCCAGAGCGGGCAGAGCCTTACTCAGATCGCTTCGTCAAAGGGCGTGAGCCAGCAGTCGCTGGTCAGCGCGATCGCGACGGCGCTTCAGGGCGACCCTGAACGGGACCGGCGGCTGCCGGCATGGTTGTTCAGTCCGGCTCAGCCGGCCCCCGTGTTGCCAATGATCATCTGCTTGTCGGACGAGAGGAAAGAGGCGAGGTCCTGCTTGAAGGCGTCGTCCTCCTGCTCATAGGTCAGCGTCTTCCACTGCTCGCTCGAGGGGTCCAGCCTGGTGAAGCTGATCTCGTCCCGGGTCGCCTGGTCGCCGAGCAGCTGCATGACGCCGTCCAGGGTCAGGACCTTGCCGTCCGGCCCGGTCGCTTTCAGGACGCCGAAGGTGGCGTCGAGCCACTGCCAGGTGTGGTCGACCCACATGTCGGTCGTGTTGTGGGCCTCGCTCGACTCAGCCAGGACTCCGTTGGGCAGGTACACGTAGGAACCGCCGAGGGAGATGTAGCGGGCCGGCACGTCGACCGAGCGGAGGAAGTCACGGGTCATTCGGGCGTAGCCGGTGCACCAGACCGAGCAACGTCCGGCGGCCATGTCGGTGAAGGTCGTGGATCCGTCCAGGTAGGTGGGGCACTCGTCGCTGCTCTGCCGGTTCAGCTGGTCGTACTGGAGGTACAGTTCGCGGATCTGCTCGTCGAGGGCCATGCCCTTGGGAGCGAAGCCCCACTGCGCCCGGATGCCCTGCCAGGTTGCCGGATCCACGATCAGCGAGGCGGACGTGGGCGGCGAGATCAGTTCAACCCGGTTCTTGTTGTCGGCCCGGGGCAGCGTGGTGAAGAGATCAATCCCTCCTTCGGAGTCAACTCCGACGCTAGCGTAGTAGGACGCCGGATAGTAGTAGACCCTGATGACATCCTGCGGGAAGCCCTGCACCGATACGCTGACGCTCGCCGGCTGAGTGGCCGAGGCGAAGCCCAGCGGAATGGCCAGGCTCCCGTCGGTGCCGGCCTGGAGGTTCCCGTTGGAGGCGGTGAAGGTGACGCCCGAGGCGTTCTCGAGCCCGACCTCCGCCATCGACATGTCGTCGGAGACGGAGAAGGTGGTGACGATCACGTCCGGCTCGATGATCGATAGCGAAGGCTTGGGCGGGATCCGGGAGAGGGTCGACCCCGCGCGGACATCGGCATCCGAGCCGAGGGGCCGCGGGTCCACGACGATGGCCACCAGGACGACGGCCAGGCTCATCAGAGCGAGCACCGTGATTCGAAGAGAGAGGCGGCCACGCGGGCGGCGAGCCGGGGGACGAGCGGACAGTTCGGCCATTCGCGGCCGGCGGTTCGAGAACAAGCCGAAGACTCCCATGGCGCTTGGGCTGGCGGAGCAGGCGACGCGGGCCTCCAGTCAAGGGTGGGAGGCGCGTGATCAAGTCTAACTTTCGTTGATCGAAACCGAGGATCAGGCTCGGGGCTGAAGGAAGCCTGAGAACGCCGGTTCACGACGCCGTTTCACCTGGGTGCCCCTCCTGAGCGTGTGGGAAGAAGAGCCAGGAGAGTGTTGGCCAACAGCGGAATCACGGGATCGCCGGGCGAGTGTTCAGGATCCTTTCATTATCATGAGGGACCGTGGTGCCTCCGGGGGAGGCCGCGAAAAACAGGCGTGCCTGGCAGTCGCAACCGATGGGAGGCTGAATGTATCTCGATCCCGGCTCGGGGAGTCTCATCCTTCAGGTTCTGATCGCCTCGATCCTGGCGACACCCTTCCTTTTCAGGTCGCAGATTCGGCGGCTTGTCCGAACAATGCGAGGCCCGGAGCGCCCGCCAGAGAGTCCGAACGAAAACAGAAGTTGACGAAGACTAGCCAACGACCTGTACCGTATGTCGCCCGGGACGAAGGATCGTTCCGCGACCCAAGTGGGTTTGTCTATCGACGCGAAGGTGTTCTGTATCGACAGATCAACGAGTCCTACGCGCCGCACTGGGATCGACTCGCTTCGTCGGGCTTCCTCGATGAGCTGGTCCGGGCTGGGCTCCTGATCCCTCACGAGCTCGTCGACGTCGGGCTGGCAGCCGCACCGAGTCCGCATGCCGTCATCCGACCGACTGAGATCGACCTCGTTACGTATCCATACGAGTGGACGTTCGGCGAGTTGAGGGACGCAGCCCTCCTCACGCTGGATATCGCGCGTCGGGCCCTGGCAGCGGGCTTCACCCTGAAGGACGCGTCCGCGTACAACATCCAGTTCTGGAACGGACGGCCCGTTCTCATTGACACGTTGTCCTTCGAGGAGGCGGTGCCAGGGCAACCGTGGGCCGCCTACCGGCAGTACTGCGAACACTTCCTCGCGCCTTTGGCCCTGATGGCTCTTCGGGATGTCCGCCTCGGGCTGCTCCTGCGTGACTTTCTCGATGGTGTGCCGCTCGATCTCGCCGCCCACCTTCTGCCCGCCAGAAGCCGACTGAACTTCGGTCTGCTGAGCCATGTGGTGCTCCATGCGCGCGCTCAGACGCGGTACGCCGGATCGGCCACGGCCGAGCGTCGACGCCCGCCAAGGATGTCTCCGCTGCAGATGGCGGCCCTTATCGACAACCTGCGCTCGACGACGGAGCACCTCACTTGGGAGCCGGTGGGCACGCCATGGGAGAGCTACGCCGAGAACAACACATATGCCGAGCAAGCGGCGGCGGACAAGGATCGCCTGGTTCGACTGGCCCTGCAATCCAGCACGGGGACGGTCGTCTGGGACCTCGGGGCGAACACGGGCAGGTTCAGCCAGATCGCCGCGGGACTGGGGCGCAAGGTAGTGGCGCTCGACGTTGATTACGGCGCCTCAGAGCGCCATTACCGCACTATCAAAGCGACCGGGGAAAGCTCGGTCCTGCCGCTCGTGATCGACGTCGCCAACCCGAGTCCTGGCCTCGGCTGGGGGAGCCGCGAGCGCAAGCCACTGCTTGACCGGGCGAACGCGGACGTCGTCCTCGCCCTAGCAGTGGTGCACCACCTCGCGATCGGGCGGAACGTACCCCTTGGATCGATCTCCGAGATGTTTGCGAAGCTCGCTCCCGAGGCGATCGTCGAATTCGTGCCCAAGGAAGATTCGATGGTCCAACGGCTCCTCGCGAGCCGGATCGATGTCTTCCCCGACTATACGCTGGCGGGCTTCCGGAGCGCCTTCGGCGGATCCTTCGAGATCCTTTCGGAGCACCAGATCCAGGGCAGCCTGCGCACCATCCTTCACCTGCGCCGACGGACTGGACCGCCGAGTGGATTGGCGGCCTGGCGCTAGCTGCCGGCAGGCGTGGGAAGACGGGTCGTGACGTCCGTGAAGTCGTACGGCCGCGTGTAGCTCGACGAGGTGAAGCTGCGATCGGGGAGCAATCGGATGTTCGCCCCGAAATAGCGGTCAAAGACGATCGGGAACGTATTCCACGACGTGACCGTGGAATAGGGTTCGGGGGTACCGGCAACGGCAGCGCCGGGAAGGTAGAACGCATCCAGGATCCCGTACTTGGCCTCGAGCTCGTCGCTCGTCGCGGTCGACCAGTTGAAATGCACCTCATCAGCCTGGTAGGGGTCCGGGTAGGGGCCCTCATCGGCCTGGATGACGACAATCGGCTGCTGGTCCGCAGGCCGGGACAGTAACCCGGTCACGATTGAGCGAACCTGGGCGTTCAGGTACGTCATCTGGGCTTCGAAGGCTTGTCCCTCGGTCCGTCCCTTCTGCTCTGCCGCCGACGGATAGCTGCCGTTCGGGTCGAAGACGTAGGGGGGATGGGGCAAGAGGATGTGGGCGACGACAAACTTCGGCCCCGGCTCCTGCTCGACGCCGGGCAGCACGGAGAATTGATAGAGGGCGCTGTTCCGATGAATGGCGTCGTTCGAGGGGATAACAGGCAAGTTCAAGATACTGGCCAACGTGGGGCCGAAGGTCGTCTTGTCGAGCATCGCGTCGAAGTCGGTGGTCGCATTCAAGAACAGGTTTTGATCGGCGATCCGTATCGTCTGGGTGGCGTTGAACCACGATCCGATGTTCACGTAGCGGTAGCCACGGACCTCGAGGAACCGGCCCACTGCGTTGTCCTGGAGGAGGGCGTTGATCGGGCCGAGATCGTTGCCCGTGGGCCCCATAGTCGTGGCAATGCTGTCAAGCGACTCCATGTTCAGCGTGGCCGCCAGGGAGAGATCAGTGCGGATGTAGTTCGCGCGGGCACCGGCCTCAACGGCAAAGCCCTGCGCCGCGAGCCAGGCTGGCAGGTCGCTCGTCACGTCGGCCCAGGCCTGGAGGCCCTGATTGGACCCGTACCGGTCGAGAATGAAGTAGTAGATGTCACGTGCTCCTGCGGGCGCCGGCACGGCAGGCTGCTCTGAGACGGCTGCCGGCTGGTGTGCCCATTCGTACGGCGCGATTTGGACGAGTGTCATCAACACGAGGACCACGCCGATCGCGTTCAGGGCAGATGTCAGGCGCGAGATCCAGCGGTCACGGAGCCTGAAGGCCCCGACCAGGGCGACTCCCAGGAACAGCCCCCAGGCCACGAGCTGCATGGTCTGGCCCACGGCCAGTGGGGCGAGCAGCGTGGCCACGCGTCCGAAATAGAACCACACCAGGACCAGGGCCGTCGCGATCAGGGCACCCCGTCGGGGATCGGGCGGCAGGATCCAGGCGACGGCGGTCATCACGCCGGCGGCGGCGATCGCCCCAGCCAGTGGCATCGTAAGGTTGCCGAGGCTCACTCGGTCCAGATTCTGGGCAAACAGGAAGAGGACCGGGTAGGCGGCCAAGAGGATCGGATGTATGGCGAACGCCGACTTCGGATGGCTACCCAGGCACTCCAAGATGCCGCCCAAAGTCCTCCGCATACGTTCATCGTGCGGCGGACTTCTGATAGTGGTCTGAAGGTACGGCGTTTGCCCGGGTTGATGAATCCTCGTCCGGCACCGCGGCCACGACACCGGACAGTCGCCGGCGTTGGGAGTTGAGGGTCTGGTGTAGGTATATTCCATACGGAACATAACTGCTACACTGCTCCCGTGAACGACGACCTTGTCGGGGTGCTCGAACGGCTGGTAGTGGGCTCAGTTGCCATCACGGCACGTGCGATCGCGGCGGCTGACGCTGAACTCACCTTCATGCAGTGGCGCGTGCTCCTCGTGGTCGGCGAGTGTGAGAACGGGCAGGCTGTTGGCGAGATCGCAGCTCGGATCGGCGCGCACGCCTCTCCGGCAAGTCGTGTGGTGTCACGCCTGAAGCGCCGCGGCCTCGTATCGGCAGACAAGGGCGACCTCGACAAGCGCGTCGTCTGCGTCCGACTGACCGAAGCCGGCCGGGGCTTGCGGGCGCGTGTCCTTGCCCGACGACGCCGAGATCTCGCGGACGTGGTCGATGTCGTGTCGATGACGCCGGAAGAGTCCGAGGCGTTTGCCAGGCTGGCCCAGGCATTTGCGCCGTTCGCATGAACCTCCGGAAGCGCCGCGATGCCCTGCTCCGGGTTCTCAGGCTTCGCATCCGCTCCACCGCCTACCTGCGCAAGTGGATCGTCCTGGGAGCAGTGATCGGCGTCATCAGCGGCCTCGGCGCTGCGCTGTTCTTCGTCGCGCTGGACCTCGCGAGCCAGGTGTTTCTCGGGCTCGCCGGTTACGTCCCGGCATCACCGCTCGGGGAAGGTGCCAAACCGATTACCGACGCCGCCCGACCATGGATGTTGCCGATAGTCGTGGGCCTTGGCGGCCTGATCGCGGGCATCGTCGTCTTCCGGCTCGCTCCGGAAGCTGAGGGGCACGGCACCGACGCAGCGATCGCGGCATTCCACCACGGCCCCAGGCGCATCCGCGCCCGTATTCCCCTCGTCAAGCTCGTGGCCTCGGCGATCACGATCGGCTCGGGTGGCTCCGGCGGCCGCGAAGGGCCGACGGCTCAGATCGGCGCCGGGTTTGGGTCGTTCCTGGCGAGACTTCTCGACCTCGATGCGCGAGATGCCCGCATCGCGGTGAGCACAGGCATGGGCGCCGGGATCGGGGCGATCTTCCGGGCTCCTCTTGGTGGTGCCGTTCTGGCGGTCGAGATCCCGTACCGCGACGACGTGGAGTCGGACGCCCTCGTGCCCGCCTTCGTCGGCTCGATCGTCGCGTTCTCGGTCTTCGGGGCGATCATCGGCTTCAGCCCGATCTTCGGTCGCGCCGGCGGTGCCGGCTTCACAGACCCGCGCCAGCTCATCTACTACACCCTCATCGGCCTGGCCTGTGGCATCGTCGGCCGGCTCTACATCGCCGGTTTCTACGGCATGACGAACTGGTTCAAGACCTGGCCGCTGCCACGGGAGCTGCGACCGGCCGTGGCCGGCGTTGCCGTCGGCTGCATCGCTCTGGCAGTGCCGGGCGTTCTCGGCACGGGCTACGGCTGGGTCCAGGCGGGCTTCGACCGCAATACCCTTCTGAGCATTCCCCTGTGGGTGGTCCTCGTCCTGCCCTTTGCGAAGATCCTCGCAACTTCACTGTCGATCGGATCGGGTGGGTCGGGCGGTATCTTCGGCCCGGGGATGTTCATAGGTGCTCTGCTGGGAGCCGGCATCTGGCGGCTCCTCGAACCGTTCGCGCCGGGGCTGCCCGCGGATCCTTCGCCATTCGTGATCGTGGCGATGATGGCGCTCTTCGGGAGTACGGCCCGGGCTCCACTCGCAGTGATGCTCATGGTCGCCGAGATGACCGACAGCCTGGCCATGCTCGCTCCGGCGATGCTGGCCATCGGCCTCGCCACCCTCATCGTCGGGGACCGGTCCATCTACTCATCGCAACTGCGGAACAGAGCCGACTCGCCGGCACATCAATTCCGGTTCGCCCTGCCTTTGATGTCCGCGATTCCGGCCGGAGACGCCGCTCGGGCGGCACGCGCCGTTCTGTCGGCGGATCTCACGGCGGCGGCAGCCATAGACCGACTCGAGGCTGCCGGAGTACCGGGCGCGCCCGTCGTCGAAGGCAGTGGCACGGTTCGGGGCAGCGTGGACCTCGCAACCCTGATGGCGGCCGAACCAACCGCAAAGGTCGGAGATCTCCCACTGGACGAGGCCATCATTTCGGTCAACGACACGCTGGACGGTGCCCTTGGCATGCTGGCCGACGGCCATCGTTCATGGGCGCCGGTCGTCGCCGACGACAGGCTGGCGGGCGTGCTCTCGGCGCGCGACGCGGTGGCCGCCTATCGCCGGGCTCTCGCGTCCAACGTGCGCCAGGTCAAGATGGTCGGCTCGACCGGCACGCTCCTCGAAGCTGAGATCGGGCCGACTTCGGCTCTCGCCGGCCGGCCGGTCTCGCAGGCCGAATGGCCGCGAGACAGCGTCCTCGTTTCGGTTGCGCGCGGCGAACAGGTCATCGTGCCTAGAGGCTATGTGATACTTCAGGCCGGCGACCGGCTCACGGTCTTCACGGCCACAGCCGCGCGCCAGGAACTGGACGCGCTTCTTGCCAGCCAGATACTGGCGAGCGAGGAGAGCTGATGGATAGAGCCGACACGGTCGTCCAGATCGACGGCCTCGTGAAGCACTACGGCAAAGTCGAAGCCGTTCGCGGGATCGACCTCAAAGTCGCGCGGGGCGAAGTCTTCGGCTTTCTCGGTCCCAACGGGTCGGGCAAGAGCACTACGATCCGCTGCCTGCTTGGGCTATTGCGGCCGACCGCCGGCAGGATCGGCGCCTTTGGCCTCGACTCGACCCGCGACGGAGTGGCGCTGAGGCGCCGACTCACCTACGTGCCCGGCGAGTTGAGGCTGCCCGACCGACTCACGGCAATGGAGCTGGCTACCAGTTTCGGGCACTTGCGGGGCGGCTTCGATCCGGCCCGGCGCGACCAGCTCGCCGATCGACTCCGACTCGACCTGCACCGTCACCTGCGCGATCTCTCGACTGGCAACCGGCGCAAGGTCGCGCTCCTGCTCGCGTTCCTATTCGACGCCGAACTGATCGTCCTCGACGAACCCACAAACGGCCTGGATCCGCTGATGCAACGCGAGTTCCTGGCGATGGTTCGGGAGGCGCGCGCGGCCGGCGCGACGGTCTTCCTGTCCTCACACGTGATGAGCGAGGTCCAGAGGGCTGCGGATCGAGTGGCAATCCTGCGCGCCGGCAAGGTCGTGGCCCAGGGCACGGTCGCGGAGCTGCGCGGTCGGGCCCGCCAGCGCATCGAGGTCTGGTTCGAGGACGACCCTCCGACCGCTGAACTCAAGGCCCTGCCCGACATGGTTGATCCGGTCGTCGACGACCACCGCTTCACCGCGACCCTCTCGGGCTCCATCCAGCCGCTGATCGCCCTGCTCGCCAGTCATCGGGTCGGCTCGATGCTCGTCGAGGAGCCCGATCTCGAAGAGGCATTCCTCGATCTCTACGATGGAGAGCCGGCATGAACGCGCTAATTCTCGAACTGGTCGGCGGCCCGCTGCGCGCCATGCGGCGGGCGACGCTCTGGTGGTGTCTCGGCCTCGTGGCTTTGATCGCCGCGACGATCTCCATCTGGCCGGCGTTCAAGGGCTCCTCGGGCCTCTCGCAGGCCATCGATCAGTTGCCGGCGGGAGTCGTTCAGGCGTTTGGCCTGGCGGACTTCGGGACCCCGGCGGGCTTCCTGCGGGCCAACCTGTATGACTTCTTCGTGCCCCTCCTGATCGTCATCGCGGCGGTGGTGCTCGCGAACGGCCAGACTGCGAGCGAGGAGGCGGCCGGTCGAATGGAGTTGTATCTCGCCCAACCGATCGACCGCCGAGCCCCGCTTCTTGGTCGCGCGATCGCCGCGCTCGTGGCCCTGGCCGTGATCTCCGTAGTGCTCCTGATCGTCCAACTCGGCGCCGACGCGGCCGTCGACCTCGGCATCGACACGGGGTACCTAGTCTCGACGATTGCGCTCTGCGCGCTGCTCGGCGCCCTCCACGGCAGCCTCGCGGTCGCGATCGCAGGCGTGCGGGCGAGCCCGTCCCTCGTGCTGGGAGTCGGCATCGGCGTGGCGATCGCCGGATGCGTCGTGGCCTCCCTATTCCCCCTCAGCAGCGTGCTCGCGCCCTGGCGACACATCTCGCCCTGGGACTGGGCATTCGGCGGCAACNNGGCAACGGACCTGTGGCGCTACGCGGCGCTGGCGGTGCCGTCGGTTATCCTGACGGCAATCGGCCTGGTCGCCGTGACCAGGCGCGACATCTCGGGGGCGTAACACGATGCGCCAGACGACGATCCCCATCCTGGCTGTCCCGCCCGAGGCCAATGGTCACCAGCCTCGCCGCGCATTGGTGCTCCATGATCGCCGGCTGGTCGTAGACCTCATCGAACTCACGTTGAATCACGGCCTCTTCGTCGTTCGAGCTGCGCAGAGCCTGGCAGAGGCAGAGGCGGTCCTGGCCGAGTGGCAGCCGCATCTGACCGTGATCGACATGGACCACGA